>NZ_JAMXYB010000001.1:0-313940 GCF_024129495.1 Acinetobacter sp. S4400-12
TCTGTGATTTATCACAGTTTCTAGACCTGACGAAGGCTAGAAAAATCATTAACAGCATATATTTGAGTTGAAATAATTTGTTCATACTCATAGATAGAACGGAAGTTAACAGTAATTTATTACCTGTTAATGACTGTACTTGAAATGAGAACTAGCGAAATTAACTGAATCAAGCGTTTTGGTATATGAATCTAATTGAAGCTGTACAGTGCTTAAGTGCACAAACGCCAACTGTGTGATTGACTGAGAAATTGGTTAATCATGTTGCTCATCCTACTTGTAGGGATGGACGACTGTTTGGGGTTGTATAGTCAAGTAATTAAGTGCATGTGGTGGATGCCTTGGCAGTCAGAGGCGATGAAAGACGTGATAGCCTGCGAAAAGCTCCGGGGAGGCGGCAAATATCCTGTGATCCGGAGATGTCTGAATGGGGAAACCCACTTACCATAAGGTAGGTATCAATAACTGAATACATAGGTTATTGAAGCGAACGCGGGGAAGTGAAACATCTCAGTACCCGTAGGAAAAGAAATCAATTGAGATTCCCTCAGTAGCGGCGAGCGAAAGGGGAAGAGCCCATTAAGTTATCTAAGTTTTAGTGGAATGCTCTGGGAAGTGCAACCATAGTGGGTGATAGTCCTGTACACGAAAGGGCTTAGATAATGATGTCGAGTAGGGCGAGGCACGTGAAACCTTGTCTGAATATGGGGGGACCATCCTCCAAGGCTAAATACTCCTGACTGACCGATAGTGAACCAGTACCGTGAGGGAAAGGCGAAAAGAACCCCTGTGAGGGGAGTGAAATAGATCCTGAAACCGCATGCATACAAGCAGTGGGAGCCGACTTGTTCGGTGACTGCGTACCTTTTGTATAATGGGTCAGCGACTTATATTCAGTAGCAAGGTTAACCGAATAGGGGAGCCGTAGAGAAATCGAGTCTTAATAGGGCGTTTTAGTTGCTGGGTATAGACCCGAAACCGGGTGATCTATCCATGAGCAGGTTGAAGGTTGGGTAACACTAACTGGAGGACCGAACCCACCGTCGTTGAAAAGCCGGGGGATGACTTGTGGATAGGGGTGAAAGGCTAATCAAACTCGGTGATAGCTGGTTCTCCCCGAAAGCTATTTAGGTAGCGCCTCGGACGAATACCATTGGGGGTAGAGCACTGTTTCGGCTAGGGGGTCATCCCGACTTACCAAACCGATGCAAACTCCGAATACCAATGAGTACTATCCGGGAGACAGACTGCGGGTGCTAACGTCCGTAGTCAAGAGGAAAACAATCCAGACCGCCAGCTAAGGTCCCTAAATCTATATTAAGTGGGAAACGATGTGGGAAGGCATAGACAGCTAGGAGGTTGGCTTAGAAGCAGCCACCCTTTAAAGAAAGCGTAATAGCTCACTAGTCGAGTCGGCCTGCGCGGAAGATGTAACGGGGCTAAAATATAGTACCGAAGCTGCGGATTTACGCTTATGCGTAAGTGGTAGGGGAGCGTTCTGTAAGCCGATGAAGGTGGATTGAGAAGTCTGCTGGAGGTATCAGAAGTGCGAATGCTGACGTGAGTAACGATAAAACGGGTGAAAAACCCGTTCGCTGAAAGACCAAGGGTTCCAGTCCAACGTTAATCGGGGCTGGGTGAGTCGACCCCTAAGGCGAGGCCGAGAGGCGTAGTCGATGGGAAATTGGTTAATATTCCAATACTTCTGTGTAATGCGATGAGAGGACGGAGTAAGTTAAGTCAGCCTGGCGTTGGTTGTCCAGGTGAAAGGTTGTAGGCATGCATCTTAGGCAAATCCGGGGTGCTCTATGCTGAGAACTGATAGCAAGCCAGTTTACTGGTGAAGTGGCTGATACTATGCTTCCAGGAAAAGTCTCTAAGCTTCAGTTACACAGGAATCGTACCCGAAACCGACACAGGTGGTCAGGTCGAGTAGACCAAAGCGCTTGAGAGAACTCTGCTGAAGGAACTAGGCAAAATGGTACCGTAACTTCGGGAGAAGGTACGCTGCCGGTGGTGATAGGACTTGCTCCTTGAGCTGCTGGCAGCCTCAGAAACCAGGCCGCTGCAACTGTTTATTAAAAACATAGCACTCTGCAAACACGAAAGTGGACGTATAGGGTGTGATGCCTGCCCGGTGCTGGAAGGTTAATTGATGGGGTTAGCGTAAGCGAAGCTCTTGATCGAAGCCCCAGTAAACGGCGGCCGTAACTATAACGGTCCTAAGGTAGCGAAATTCCTTGTCGGGTAAGTTCCGACCTGCACGAATGGCATAATGATGGCGGCGCTGTCTCCAGCAGAGGCTCAGTGAAATCGAATTCGCCGTGAAGATGCGGTGTACCCGCGGCTAGACGGAAAGACCCCGTGAACCTTTACTGCAGCTTGACATTGAACTTTGATCTTACCTGTGTAGGATAGGTGGGAGGCTTTGAAGTGGCGACGCCAGTTGCCATGGAGCCATCCTTGAAATACCACCCTGGTAATATTGAGGTTCTAACTCTGTCCCGTGATCCGGGACGAGGACCATGTCTGGTGGGTAGTTTGACTGGGGCGGTCTCCTCCTAAAGAGTAACGGAGGAGTACGAAGGTGCGCTCAGCGTGGTCGGAAATCACGCGTAGAGTATAAAGGCAAAAGCGCGCTTAACTGCGAGACCAACAAGTCGAGCAGGTACGAAAGTAGGTCTTAGTGATCCGGTGGTTCTGTATGGAAGGGCCATCGCTCAACGGATAAAAGGTACTCTGGGGATAACAGGCTGATACCGCCCAAGAGTTCATATCGACGGCGGTGTTTGGCACCTCGATGTCGGCTCATCTCATCCTGGGGCTGAAGCAGGTCCCAAGGGTATGGCTGTTCGCCATTTAAAGAGGTACGCGAGCTGGGTTTAGAACGTCGTGAGACAGTTCGGTCCCTATCTACCGTGGGCGTTGGAAATTTGAGAGGATCTGCTCCTAGTACGAGAGGACCAGAGTGGACGAACCTCTGGTGTACCGGTTGTCACGCCAGTGGCATCGCCGGGTAGCTATGTTCGGAAGGGATAACCGCTGAAAGCATCTAAGCGGGAAGCCTACCTCAAGATAAGATTTCCCCGAGACTTTATGTCTCCTAAAGAGCCGTTGAAGACTACGACGTTGATAGGCTGGATGTGGAAGTGTAGCGATACATGAAGCTGACCAGTACTAATTGCTCGTGAGGCTTGACTATACAACACCCAAACAGTTGTTGTATAAAGCGCAATTGATTCGATATTCAGCAAAACAGCTTGATTCAGAAGCTCGTTAGTACGACAATATTCAACTCAGATATCCCTGTTAATGTATTCTATTTGGTACCAAGTAAGGCAAACACTGCAAAGCAGTCAGATAAGACCCGAACAAGTCCATAAACAGTTGTGCTGGCGACCATAGCAAGAGTGAACCACCTGATCCCTTCCTGAACTCAGAAGTGAAACCTCTTTGCGCTGATGGTAGTGTGGGGTTACCCATGTGAGAGTAAGTCATCGCCAGCTCATTATTCAAAAATCCCCCTGCTAAAAAGCAGGGGGATTTCTTTTTTATAAAATGAAAAAAATAAGAAGGAAAATATCAACAATCTTCATCGTCATGATTACAGCGAGGATGACGTATACTAGACTCATCGACGGAGCGGATATGTCCCTAAATTCATCTTCAAGCCATATCGAATACGGCTCAACTACCTTTAAAGCTGTCTTATTTTCTTTATTTCTGGCTGGTTTTGCTATATTTTCATCCTTATATGCGATCCAGCCGATGATGCCGATACTGGCAGACTATTTTCAGGCTTCTCCTGCGCAGAGCAGTTTTCCCCTGTCATTTTCAACCATTGCACTGGCCATCGGTCTATTATTCACTGGCTTCATCTCAGACCGTTTTGGCCGTAAACCAGTAATGGTCTGGTCGTTATTTTCTGTTTCACTATTACTGCTACTTAGTGCTGTGTTACCGATCTGGCCGGTATTTTTAAGTACACGTATCATGATTGGACTAGCAGTCAGTGGTGTTGCAGCAGTGGCAATGACCTATATTGGTGAAGAAATTGCTGAAAAAGATATTGGCTTTGCCATGGGCCTTTATATTTCTGGAACTGCAATTGGCGGAATGAGTGGTCGCATGATTGCCGGAGTACTGGTAGATTTTATTTCATGGCAGTCGGCCATTCTGATCATTGGTGTGCTTAATCTGCTGATTGCTTTTATTTTCCTTGGTCTGTTGCCGAATTCCCGCCACTTCAAAGCGTATCCGATACAGTTGCGCCGGTTTAAAACGGCTTTTCAGTATAGCTGGCGTGATCCGAAACTCAGTATCTTGTTTCTACAGGGTTTTATTTTGATGGGCTGCTTTGTTTCCATCTTTAATTATCTCAGCTATCGTTTGCTAGAAAGCCCATTTCACCTGTCTCAAGCCTGGATTGGATTGATATCCATCACTTATCTGACCGGTATTTACAGTTCACCGAAGGCATCTTCTTGGAGTCGGAAATTTGGTCGTTTACAGGTTTTGCTGGGAATGATAATAGTGATGTTGCTCGGCCTGGTGCTAATGCTATGGAATAGCGTGATGGCAGTATTTATGGGGCTGCTGATTTTTACTTTTGCATTTTTTGCTGCACATTCAACAGCCAGTAGCTGGGTCTCGGTTCTCTCCCTGCAATATCGTGCCGTAGGCTCATCTTTATATCTGTTTTGTTATTATCTGGGTTCAAGTTTTTTGGGCAGCTCTAGTGGATGGGTGTGGGAGCAGTTTGGCTGGAATGGTTTGAGTATTTTTGTTGGCTTATTTTTGTTGCTCGGACTAGGACTGACTCTTCGTTTAAAAGAATTTTCAACCAAGTAGCCGATTTAAGCTCATCGCGATGACCTATTCCTGCAAATATAATAGGATCGCCTTTTGTATAAATTATAATCAAGCAACCCGAAATGAATTCATGCTAAAATAGTCGGCTTTCATCTTTGATCTATTTTCTGATCTTCCATCTGCCAGCCGAGAATTGCTAGCCATGTCTACTGCTTATACCGCTCAGACCGCGCCTAAAGCGTTGTTTGATTACGACAAATATTGGGCGTCATGTTTTGAACCCGCGCCTTTTTTGCCGATGTCACGCGAGGAAATGGACCAACTCGGTTGGGACAGTTGTGACTTTATTTTTGTCTGCGGTGATGCGTATATTGATCATCCGTCATTTGTGACCGGGATTATTGGACGGGTACTGGAAGCACAAGGTTTTCGCGTGGGGATTATTGCCCAGCCGGATTGGACCAATGTAGAAGCCTTCCGTGTACTGGGCAAGCCAAATATTGCCTGGGGGGTGTCTGCCGGTAATATGGACTCGATGATCAACCGTTATACGGCGGATCGTAAAATCCGTTCGGATGATGCCTATTCTCCAGATAACCAGCCGAATAAACGCCCGGACCGTGCTGCAACCGTCTATTGTCAGCGTTGTCGTGAAGCTTTCCCAGATGTGCCAGTATTGTTAGGTGGGATTGAAGGTTCGCTGCGTCGTATCGCGCATTACGATTACTGGTCAGATAAAGTCCGTCGTTCAATTTTGATGGACTCTAAAGCAGACTTACTGATGTATGGTAACGGTGAACGTTCGATTATTGAGATCATGCATCGTCTGGCCAAAGGTGAAAAAATTCATCAGATTACGGATGTTCGTGGTACTGCATTTATTATCAATAAACATAACCGTGCGGCAAAAGCCCAATTTGTAGAAATCGCATCGAATGATGTCGATACCATTGGTCGTGTCGACCCGATCATCAACCCATATGTGATGAGCGAAGATATTGATGGCTGTGAAATTGAAAAAGAAAAAGGCAACAGCTTAACTCAATATCAGAATTTCCAGAAAGAAGTGGTAGCCAACCCGATTGTGCGTGAAGGGGATCAGCTTGATCCAGATACGCAAATTGTGCAGCTACAACCGGCATCTAAAGCGATTAAACACAAATTACCGCCACGTGAATTAGCAGTGATTCGTTTGCCTTCTTTTGAAGAAGTGGCCAATGACCCGGTGCTGTATGCACATGCCAACCGTATTCTGCATTTGGAAACCAATCCAGGGAACGCGCGTGCGCTGGTACAAAAACATGGCGAGCGTGATGTGTGGATCAATCCACCACCGATTCCACTGACCACCGAAGAGATGGATTATGTGTTTGACCTGCCTTATGCACGTCTGCCACATCCATGTTATGGAGAGGCACGCTTCCCGGCTTTTGATATGATCAAGTTTTCGGTCAATATCATGCGTGGCTGTTTTGGTGGCTGTACTTTCTGTTCAATTACCGAGCATGAAGGTCGTATTATTCAGAACCGTTCTGAAGAATCAATTTTGCGTGAAGTGGAGAAGATTCGTGATACGGCGCCGGGCTTTACTGGCATTATTTCGGACTTGGGTGGCCCAACCGCCAACATGTACCGTTTGGCCTGTAAAGATCCTGAGATTGAGAAGAATTGTCGTAAGCCGTCATGTGTATTCCCGGGCGTGTGTCAAAACCTGCATACTGACCATGCACCATTAACGCAGCTGTACCGTAAAGCACGTGCCTTGCCGGGCATTAAAAAGATTCTGATCGGTTCTGGTCTGCGTTATGACCTTGCGGTACTGAATCCGGAATATGTCAGAGAGCTGGTCACGCATCATGTCGGTGGGTATCTGAAGATTGCACCAGAGCATACCGAGAAAGGTCCATTATCCAAGATGATGAAACCGGGCATCGGCACCTATGACCGTTTTAAACAGATGTTTGAGCGCTTCAGTAAAGAAGCAGGTAAGGAGCAGTATCTGATTCCTTATTTCATCGCGGCGCATCCCGGTACAACCGATTATGACATGATGAACCTGGCAATTTGGTTGAAAAAGAACGGTTTCCGTGCTGATCAGGTACAGACCTTCTATCCATCACCGATGGCCACAGCCACCACGATGTATTACACCGGTAAAAACCCACTGGCAAAAGTGGCTCGTTATACCGAAGATATCGACGTGGTGAAAGGGGAAAAGCGTCGTCGCCTGCATAAAGCTTTCTTGCGTTATCATGATCCAAACAACTGGCCTTTACTGCGTGATGCACTGAAAGAAATGGGACGGGCCGACCTGATCGGGAATTCAAAACAGCATCTGATTCCAGCCTACCAGCCACAAAATGCGGAAGGACAATATCAGTCAGCACGCAAGAAAAACTCGACGGTTGCAGGGGATTCACAAAAACGGAGCAATTCGAATGGTCATCGCAACCAGAATTCTAACGCGCGTCCAAAGAAAGGCCAGCTATTGACCCAGCATACCGGCCTGCCACCACGTGAAACCGGTGATTCCAAAAAACCTTTCGGAACTGCAAAACCGAAAGCCAACCCTAAGTCAAAATCGCGTACTTAAACCATCTCTATAAAAAAGACACTTCGGTGTCTTTTTTTATTCAATAGGTCAATGATAGAGTTTTTGAGTACTTACTGTAAGAAAAGCGCTTTTATATATTGATCCGGGTGCTAGAAAAAATGCTATAGAAATAACACTTTGTCGGAATTGTCTGACAATGGGATGAATGAGTATTGTACAGTCGGGTATAAGTGCTTTAAAGTTCACAATCAGTGATTTACACCTGTCCGGACAGGAGGTCTGAGCAGTGGTGTACTGGATTATATTTCCCCTTGAATTTGATAACAGTTGTATGTTTATTGCATTCGTATGTGTTTAAGACTGCTCAACATAAAATCTGGGGTATATATTGAACAACAATAAAACAAGAAAGATTATAAAAATGCAGGGACAGAGTCATGACTACCTACCTTATGATTGGGAGTTTCTTGCTCTTGTGTGTCGTACTCGCGGCATGGAAGAGTGTAAGGGACAGACCTCAACCCCAAGATAGTGCTCTCAAACAGCGAGCTATCTTTAATTTAAACGAGCAATTGACCTTGACCCGGCTCAAAGAAGTTTTGCCGGAATATACGATATTGGCTCATGTATCTTATGATTCGCTTTTGACCACCAAATTTAACCGTACACGGCATAAATACCGTAATCTGATTGCAGATTTTGTGATTCTGGATCAGCAATATCAGGTGATGGCCGTAGTGGCTCTGGATGATCCATTGCTGCTCAAACGTCCGCAGAATTCGCATTTTCAGGATGCCTTGCTGAATATGGCCGGTTATCGGGTGATTCGCTATGAAGATGTGCCTGAATATTATCAGCTGCGGCATGACTTCCTGAAAGAGCAGGAGCAGGCTGAAAAAAATCCGAAATATACTGCCATCAATGATATAAAAAAATATCATCTCTATTCAGATTTGGAACGACGCAAGATAAAGGCCGTGGGTTAGCATGAATAGCGCCAGAAATAGAAAAAGCATGCAGGGTGCATGCTTTTTTGAGGCCATCCAGATTTAACTGTTCTATATTTTAGGGTTTAACAGCCACCACCGTCAGCTCCACCAACACTTGTGGATCATACAGCTTGGCTTCTACGCAGGTACGAGGCAAGGCCTGAATATCTGCAACCCAGGCATCCCAGACTTCATTAAAGGCTGCATAATCTTGTTCAATATCTTTAAGGTAAATAGTCACGGACATGATTTGGCTTTTATCAGTACCCGCCTCTGCCAGGAACTGGTCAATGAGATCTAGAGTCTGCTGGGTTTGACCTCGAATATCTAAACTCAGGTCTGTGGCCAATTGACCAGCCAGATGAACCAGATTGCCGGCAATGGCAATCTCAGAAAAGCGTTGGGAGACATGCAAACGTTGAACAGACATGAGTGAATCCTGTGTTTTGGGTATCAAGGCTGCTACCAGACGGGTGAGTAGACAACCTGCCGTTAGATAGATCGCTACATCATGCCATGAACCGTCTGCCCAAATCACTAAGGATGCGCAATAAATAGGATAAAACCGCCGCCAGTATTGTGGAAAAACGGGTCTTGAAACATGTGGGTGGTCAACAGTGCTGTAGGCAAGAAAATCCTAGCAGTCGGCTACAGACCAATGAAATTGGAGAGTGCTGCTTTACACGCAGGTTGTTCTTGAACAATAGAGGGGGAGGATTTATCGAGGCATTCCATACGCTATATCAGAGTTGCCCTGTAATCTTCGGATTTGATCGTCACGCTAATCACAGGACATTATGCTGAAAGTAAAGGTGATTTTCAGCATCTCGGCATATACATGGATAATGCATTGCGCAGATAGATTACTCTAAAAAAACAAAATGTGAAAATAAAGTTGCGGTATTTTTAAACCAGTGTCTAAAACTTGTACAAAACCGGCTTAAAGCAGGCTGAGTTGGCTCTCCATTTCATGGGCGGCAAGCTGATAGACACCGAGTCCGATCAGCCGGAACTGGAGCTGGGGATCAAGATGCATCTCTTGCAGCAATAAAGTTAAGGCCTGCTCCAGTTCTTGCGGACTACGCAGCAGCTGCCTGAAGCTCTTGCTGTGTTGCATGATCTGAAAGTTCTTCATTTTTAATTTAACAGTGACGCCACGAGCAGTGAGCCGCTTTTTGTCCAGACTATACCAGAGCTGGGCAATTAAGGGCTGCCAATAAGGCTGGCATTCGGATAAATACAGATCCTCATCAAAAGTTATTTCTTTGGAAATTTGTTGACGTTCCCGTTCTGCTTCTACCGGCCGCTCATCAATCCCTTGGGCATATAAAAACAGGCGTTGTCCATATTTACCAAAATGCTGAATTAGCACCGTCTCTTCAACCTGCTGCAAATCGCCCAGAGTATTCAGATGTAAGTTTTTCAGCTTTTCCTGAGTGACCTTGCCGACCCCCGGAATTTTCTTGAGTGGAAGATCCCAAATAAAACGTTGTACTTGTGAGGGTTTAATCACACAAATGCCATTGGGTTTGTGCCAGTCGGAGGCAATTTTGGCTAGAAACTTATTGGGCGCCACACCAGCAGACGCAGTCAGTCCTATGTTTTGAAAAATATCTGCCCGAATACGCATGGCAACTTCAGTTGCACTCGGTATCTGTTGCAGGTTTTCGGTCACATCCAGATAGGCTTCATCTAGAGAGAGGGGTTCAATAATTTTGCTGTAGGACTGTAAAATCTGATGAATTTCTGCAGATACCTGACGATATTTGGCAAAATCTGGCTCAATCACAATCGCCTGAGGACAAAGCTTACGGGCCTGAGTCATGGACATGGCAGAGCGCAGGCCAAACTCCCGGGCAGGATAGGAGGCAGCCACCACCACCGCCCGGGGATGATGTGCAGCGATTACTACAGGCAAGTGGTGTAATTCTGGACGTTCACGCAGCTCGACCGAGGCATAAAAAGCATCCATATCGATATGAATAATTTTGCGCATATCCAAGATCTTAAGTGGCTTTGTGCGGCTTGGAAAGAACAAGTATGGCTAAATAAGGTGCGGCTCCACTCAATAGGGCGCTCTGTGGCCATCCAAGCTTTTCCAGAATCTTAGGCCAGATGAATAATTTTCGGATGTATAACCGTGAGCAAGATTAAACTCTAAACCGGGCAGAGTAAAGCTATTGCTGGATGAAAGGTGCGGACTGCTTCTGAGGAGGAATACCATTTTGTTCTAAAAATTGATTCCATTCCCGTTTTGAACCATAAAAGACATTCAGGTCCATCGAGGTGTGAATACCGGGAATTTTACCTTGGCTACTATGCTGCCAGAAAGTCCAGTGGGGTTGATCCTTTAGGTCGGGCAAACCTTGATATTCGCGTACCCAGAGCGGAACCTCTGCAAAAGAGCCTGCCAGCACAAGATTATAAAATGACTTAGACACATAAAAGATTGGCTGCTTGCCATAATGGTTTTTTAACCTGTCATGCATGATCTGGATTTGGTTGAGCAGCTGCTCTTTGGAATAGTGCTGAATACACGTGCTGTCATATTCCAGATCAATCGCAGGTGGTAGTGCATCGCTTTTATAGGGCACTGTGTCGATAAAATTCTGTGCTTGAATTGCGCCATCCCGGCAGAGCCGGTAAAAATGATAAGCCCCCACCAAAAAGCCTTGTTCACGTGCTGTGAGCCAGTTGTGCTGAAACCGACTATCTTTAAAATCACCGCCTTCGGTCGATTTTAGATAGACAAATTGATACTTCTGTTTCGGAATCTGGTTCCAGTCAATTTCTTTTTGATGATGAGATACATCAAAACCATGAACCGGATAGTCCGCCGCATGCGCAGAGGGCTGTTTAAGGAAGAAAACATAGAGTCCCGTGCCTAGCACGCAAGTCAGCAGCAGCCCAGTTGCTATTACGGAGTGTTTTTTCCAGAACGCGGAAGGGGGAGCTGCTTTCATGCTGAATTATGCCCTGTCTGGAGCTGCCAATATTGAACTCATATTGTGCCCTAGACCAAGGTGTTTTTGGGGATATGCCAAAAAATATACGCGGCAATAATATTGATGGCACCCAGACAGATGAGAGACACATGGAAAGCACTGTCTAGCTGCTCGGGGCCAAAATAGGCACTCAGCATATTCACCAGTGTCCCTGCCAGTGCGACCCCGATACTCATCGACAGCATCATGATCATTGACAGGAAACTGTTACCGCTGCTTGCATCTTGCTGGCTTAAATCCTTTAAGGTCAGGGTGTTCATCGAGACAAATTGCAGAGAGTTCAGAATCCCAAAAATAAAGAAATGAATGGCCCTGAGCCAGATTGGGGTCTCTGCCGTCGTCAGGGCAAAGCTGGCAATACACAGACCCACCATCAGGGTATTGACCAGCAGAACCCGGCGATAACCCAAGCGCTGGATGATTTTGCGGATAATCGGTTTGGAGGCCAAAGACCCCAGTACCACCGGAATCATCAGCAAGCCTGTAATGAAGGGTTCAAAGCCAAAAGCCACCTGCAGCATTAGAGGCAGTAAAAAAGGAATTGCATTACCCCCTAGGCGGGCAAAGAAATTGCCCAGGATGCCAATTGAATAGATCCGGTTTTTAAACAGGTTGCTGCGAAACAGGGCATTTTGATGCGTATGCGAATGATAGGCATACATGAGGCTGCTCAGTAAACTGCCCCCGATCAGCCCCAAACTCCACCAGAGCGGATATTGCGGGCTAGCAAAATTCTCAATCCCCAGGCATAGGCCAATCATGGCGATGAGCAGTAAGAGAAAACCAAAAAAATCAAAAGGCTGTACTGCAGCTTCAGTTACATTGGGCATGGCTTTAAAGGTAATCAGCACCCCTATTAAACCAATAGGGAGGTTGATCAGAAAAATCCAGTGCCAGGAGAGATATTCAACCATCCAGCCGCCTAAGGTGGGGCCGATCAAGGGGCCAATGAGCCCGGCCAGACTCATTAGACTCATGGCTGATAAAAACTGGGTTCGCGGAATAATCTTCAGCATCGCCAGTCGTCCGACGGGAAGTAGTAGGGCACCACCGATGCCCTGAAACACTCGGTAGACCAGCAACTCGTTCAGGTTATCTGACCAGGCACAGCCCAGTGAGGCCAAAGAGAAGATAATAATCGCTATAAAATATGTATTTCTGACTCCAAAACGGTCAGCCAGCCAGCCACTCAGCGGGATACAGGCAGCAACGGACAGGACATAGGCCACCACCACACTGTGCATCCGTAGCGGATCTTCCTGCAGGTTGGCTGCAATGGCAGGCAACGCAGTATTGATAATGGTGGTGTCCAGACCCTGCATAAAAAAACCGATAGAGACCAGCAAGACCAAAAGTCTGAATTCGGGTTGCAGGGCTTGATGAGTCGGCGTGGCATTCATTCGATTGATTCTGGGCAATTAAGTCTAAATATGTAATTGAATTATAGTGTAAAGCAAAGTGCAGGGCGGTGGGAAAGTAGACAATATTTCTTACACGATGTGGTCACAAAACAATAAATAAACAGTGTGCGCAGCGGAATGACCGGTAGAGAGCTGATTGTTGATGTTTCCAATAAAGCTGAAGTATAAAATCGAGTGACAGTGGGCTGTATGCGGCATGGCCAGGTGTTTATGGAAAAGCCCTGTAAAACCGGAACGGATGAAGTTATTATACAGATGAGTCCTTATTGAACATCATAGCTATCTCAATCACCTTAAAATAAGAATTAAATTTCCAGTATAAATAGGCGCTAAAACAACCGGTTCTTTTTTACTGAAAGAATCAAATGCTTTCACTAAACTGTCATAAAGATGACATAGTATTGTCACAATTTTATGGTGGGTTAGCGATAGGTTCGTGAATGTCCACAGATGATATAGGCTTCTTTTTTTATGACTATTGAAATTTTAATGGTAATTGGCTTTTGTTTAGCTGCCTATTCAATTGTCGGGAATGACGTACCCCAAACCTTGGGTACTTTTATTTCGTCAAACTCCCACCGTCCCTGGTGGCTGCTGTGGATTTATATCAGCACTATTTTGGTCGTGGTATTGATCTACGGCTGGTATAGCTCTGGTGTCGGGGATGCCTCTTATGGGCGTCTGGAAACGATTCCTTTCCCTGAGGGTGGTATTACCTGGCTCTATGTCGTGCCGCCTCTGCTCCTGATTCTCCTGACCAAATATGGTATTCCGGTCAGTACCACATTCCTGGTCCTGACAATTTTCTCCCCAAGCAGTCTGGGTTCAATGCTGACCAAGTCCATGATGGGCTATGCGGTGGCTTTTTTTGCCGCAATCATCATCTACCGCTTTGTGGTGAACAAGCTGTCGGTTTATTTTAGTGAAACCCGTGATCAGCAGCATTCCCGTTTGTGGGTGGCCTTACAATGGCTGTCAACGGCATTCCTGTGGAGCCAGTGGCTGATTCAGGATCTGGCCAATATCTTTGTGTATGTACCGCGTCAGGTACCGTTTGAATTCCTGCTATTTGCCATTTCTGTCTTTGTTCTGCTGCTGGGTGTCATCCTGTATCAGCGTGGTGGCGCCATCCAGAATATTGTCGATACCAAAACCGGCGTGACCGATGTGCGTGCTGCCACCATCATTGACTTTATGTATGCGCTTATTCTGCTGGTGTTTAAAGAGTGGAGCAATATCCCAATGAGTACTACCTGGGTATTCCTGGGACTGCTGGCCGGTCGTGAATTTGCCATGTCGATGCTAATTAATGAAGTCAACAAGCACCGTACTTCCCGCAATGTGAGCAAAGATGCCATGAAACTGATGTTAGGTCTGGCAATCAGTATATTTCTGGCGACGACCTTGCCGTGGTTCTATAATCTGATTTCGGGTTAAGCGGTTTGAAAATTGTAAAAATATAGGCATCAAAAAGCGGGCATCAGGCCCGCTTTTTGATGCGGGAAGACTTAGCCAACAAAGCGTTTTGGCGTATCCAGATTCAGCAAGCTGTTATAAATCTGGTCAGCGTGTTCACACACAATCAGTTTGGCACGGTGTTGGGGTGGCAAGAAGCCTTCCTGTACTGCAAGATCAAGCTGGGCAATCAGCGGATCATAAAAACCATTCACGTTATACAACATCATCGGTTTCTGGTGCTGGTTGAGCTGGCCCCAGGTGGCAATTTCCAGAATTTCTTCAAACGTGCCCAGACCGCCGGGTAAGGCCACAAAAGCACAAGCACGTTCTGCCATAAGGGCTTTGCGCTGGTGCATGCTGGTCACAATATGCAGTTCGGTCAGCTGATGATGGGCAATCTCATAATCCAGCATGAATTCGGGAATGACTCCCACTGCCTCTCCGCCATGCTGAATCATGGTGTCAGCCACTTGGCCCATTAGACCAATACTGGCACCGCCATATACCAGGCCAAAACCGTGTTCGGCCAGCCCTTGGGTGAGCTGAATGGCTTTTTCCTGATAAATAGGTTTATTTCCGGCACGAGAACCACAATAAAGGGCGACCAAAGGACGCGTTGTTTTGGGGGAGTTATCTTTAAAATAATCGGTCATTTCTTTTACACTTTGCATTTATTTTCTTCACCTTATCATTTTTTTCTCTGGCGGCTGCAACTTAATAAAAAAATATGACAATTCCATCAGTCGCTCGTTGATCTGGGCGTGATTCGCTCCGAATCTGTGTAGCTTGCATGAAAACTGATGAAATTCAGATTGATCTTGCTATACTGAAAATCTGTTTCACAACAATAGAACTTACATGGGTAGTCGAAGTTGGCGCTTTAAGCAGATTCATCGCCATAACACAACACAGAATAATCAAGCTGAACCGCAGTCTGGCATCAGCACACAGGGACTCACTGATCTTCAGGAGGTTCACCCATGATTTTTGAATGGATGTCAGACCCGTCTGCGTGGGTAGGCTTGCTCACCCTGGTTGTTCTTGAGATTGTTCTCGGGATTGATAACCTCGTTTTTATTGCCATTCTGGCGGAAAAATTGCCGCCAGAGCAACGAAATACCGCCCGCATCGTCGGCTTGATGCTGGCCTTGTTAATGCGTCTGGTGCTGCTGGCTTCAATTGCCTGGGTGGTGACTTTAACCGAACCGCTGTTCCATATTCTGGAACATCCATTTTCAGGGCGTGACCTGATCTTGCTATTTGGTGGGGTGTTCCTGCTGTTTAAAGGCACCATGGAGTTACATGAGCGGATTGAATCCAAACCGCATGTGAAAGAAGAAAATCCGGTACATGCAGTCTTCTGGATGGTCATCGTACAGATTGTGGTGCTGGATGCCGTGTTCTCACTCGACAGTGTCATTACCGCAGTCGGCATGGTTGATCATCTGTCTATTATGATGATTGCAGTGATTATCGCGGTGGGCATTATGTTGTGGGCTTCCAAAGCCCTGATGGATTTCGTCAATAAACATCCAACCGTGGTCATTCTGTGTCTGGGTTTCCTGATGATGATCGGCTTTTCGCTGGTGGTCGAAGGTTTTGGTTTCCATATTCCAAAAGGCTATCTGTATGCGGCGATTGGCTTCTCGGTTATCGTGGAATTTGTCAACCAGACCATGCGACGTAACCAGGAAAAAATGGTGACAACGACTGACCTGCGTTATCGTACGGCTTCAGCCGTGATGCGGATGCTGGGCGGAAAACCGGCCAAAGATACAGACCATCCTGAGCCTGAAGATGTGCTGGCGACCCGTGCATTTGCCGATGAGGTGTTTGATAGCGAAAACAGCGTCTATCACAGCGTGATGGTGCAGGGCGTATTGGGATTATCCGAGCGTCCGGTCAAGTCGGTCATGACTCCACGTCCTGAACTGGAATGGATCGATCTGAATGAAAGCGAGGACAGCATCAAGAACCAGCTGCTGAACATGAGCCATTCGCGTCTGATCGTGGCACATGGCGAGCTGGACAATATCGCTGGTGTGGTGCTGACCCATAAAGTCTTGAATGAATATATTGAAACTGGCCTGCTTGACTTTAAAAAGCATCTGCGAGAGCCAGTCATCGTGCATGAAAATGTGCAGGTTTTAATGGTAATGGATCAACTGCGTCAGGCACCCTTACAAATGGCACTGGTCCTGAATGAGTATGGTTCTATTGAAGGGATCGCCACGCCAATTGATGTGCTGGAAGCAATTGCTGGTGAATTCCCGGATGAAGATGCACTGGAAGCCTCGGCAGAAAGTCTGGAAGATGGCAGCCTGTTACTTGAAGGTTCAATTGATATTCGTCATGTTTCGCTGCTTCTGGACCGTGACCTGGTGAATGAGCTGGAAGAATATTCGACTTTATCTGGTTATATCCTGTTCCATATGGGGCGTTTGCCAGAAAATGGCGAGAAATTTACAGCCGATGGTCATATCTTTGAGGTGGTGACCATGGATGGCCATAAAATCGAGAAGGTGCATATTATTCCTCAGGTACCAAGTTCAGATTAAATGGCTTCGGCAGCAAATCTGGAATTGAAACTTTGATAAAATAGCTCGCTTCAACGGGCTATTTTTTATGAGAAATGAACATGTCAGGATGTCCTTGCGGATTGGGTGAATATGAAAGCTGTTGTGAGCCGTTGCATAAAGGACAGCAAGCGGCTATCACGGCAGAACAGCTGATGCGTTCCCGCTATAGTGCTTTTGCCAGACAGCAGATTGACTATATTCAGTCTACGACTGCTTTAGGGCAACAGCAGGCTTTGGATATTCCCGCCATTCATGACTGGAGTGTCTCGAATCAGTGGCTACAGCTGGACATTGTACAGGCCAATGAAAAACTGGATAAAAGCCATGCGCTGGTCGAATTTAAGGCCCATTTCCATGATGGCAAACAGGTCCAGGTTCATCATGAAGTTTCACATTTTGTTAAACAGGCGGGACGCTGGTATTTTCTAGATCCGACGTTAGAGCAGAGGCTGACCATGAAGCAGCCCTGTATTTGTGGTTCAGGGAAAAAACTTAAACAATGTTGTGAGCAATTTCTATAACTTTTCGAGTGATTTAGCTTAGAATATCTGCCATCTCAAAGCCTCAGGTGGAAGCAGGGCGATGTTGTTGCTCATAATCTATATTATTGCCATTACCGCAGAAGCGATGACCGGGGCATTGTCCGCTGGTCAGCGCAGTATGGATTGGTTTGGGGTGATGCTGATTGCCTGTGTTACGGCACTTGGCGGTGGTTCAGTCCGTGATGTGCTGTTGGGGCATTACCCCCTGACCTGGGTGAAACATCCTGAATATCTGGTGCTGACCTGTTGTGCGGCCTTTGTGACCATCCTGATTGCCAAATGGATGCGTCATCTGCGTAATATTTTCCTGATCTTAGATGCTCTGGGACTGATTGGCTTTACCATTATTGGCTGTCAAATTGCTTTGGAAATGGGACATGGCTTTGTGGTCAGCGCCGTGGCCGGTGTATTGACTGGAGTTTCAGGCGGTATTTTACGCGATATTTTATGTAATGATGTGCCGCTGGTGTTCCGTCGCGAACTGTATGCCAGTATTTCCTTTGTATCGGTCATTTTCTACTGGCTTTGTACCCATATCGGTATGTCGCTGGAAGTTACCGTCATTTCAACCCTGATTTTTGGTTTTAGCCTGCGCCTGATTGCCATTTATTTTGGACTGGAAATGCCAAAATTCATTTATAAAGATAATGATGAGCAATCTGCTTCTTCCAAAGACGCTTCTTGATTTTGTCGGTTTTTCTTGATGTAGCGAGCCGGATCGGCTCGCTTCTGCTTTAATGCAGAGTATAAAAATAAACTCGCTCCTACTTTTGTTGGGAAAACAGTGGTTTCCGTTCACCTGCACAGAGATTGATTATGGACTTAGTTTCCCGCTTGCAACGCCTACCAATCGGTAAATTTCACTATACCTTACTCGTGGTGATTGGACTGGGGTGGATGTTTGATGCTATGGACACCGGACTAATCTCCTTTATTCTGGCCAAAATGGCAGAAGACTGGCAGATGAGCGCGGATGAAAAAAGCTGGGTGGTTTCTATCGGTTTTGTGGGAATGGCGATTGGGGCGATCTGCTCAGGAGGCCTGGCAGATCGCTGGGGCCGTAAAACCGTGTTTGCCGGGACTCTGGTGGTTTACAGTCTGGCAACTGCGGCCTGTGCCTTTGCTCCTAATTTGACCTGGTTACTGGTCTGCCGTTTTGTGGTGGGATTGGGACTGGGTGGGCAGCTTCCAGTGGCCGTGACCTTGGTCAGTGAATATATTCCGGCGCATGTGCGTGGCCGGTTTATTGTCTTGCTGGAAAGTTTCTGGGGGCTGGGCTGGTTGTGTGCCGCACTGATTGCCTATTTCGTAATTCCAACTTTTGACTGGCATACCGCATTTCTGGTTGGTGGAATTCCGGCCCTGTATGCGATTGTGATCTGGAAAATGGTACCGGAGTCCATTCCGTTTTTGATCAATCGGGGCCGTCTGGATGAAGCACATGCACTGGTGAGAAAGATTGAAGCGCAATGTGGGGTCGAGGTTATTGAAATCTTTGAGGTCAAACCGGTGGCAGAAAAACAGAATATTTCCTTTAGCCAATTGTGGTCAGGGATATTTGCCCGCCGGACCCTGATGCTCTGGCTGATCTGGTTCGGGATTATTTTTTCCTATTACGGTATTTTTACCTGGTTACCGAGTCTGCTGGTCAAAGAAGGCTATAGTATCGTGCAGTCTTTTGAATATGTGCTGATCATGATTCTGGCCCAGTTACCCGGCTATCTGGTGGCTGCCTGGCTGGTAGAGAAACTGGGGCGCAAACTGACGCTGGCCGGCTTTATCGGCATGTGTGCACTTTCAGCTTATTTCTTTGGCCAGTCCGGCAGTGTCACTGAAATTGTGGTCTGGGGCTGTTTGATGTCATTCTTTAACCTGGGTGCCTGGGGAGTGCTCTATACCTATACACCAGAGCAGTATCCTACCAATATCCGTGCTTTCGGTTCAGGCTGGGCCGGGGCAATTGGCCGTCTTGGCGGTATTGTGGCGCCCTTTGCAGTAACCCATTTAATGATCATGCCAAGCGGTTTCAGTTATGTATTTACCATGTTTACCGGGGTGTTGATTCTGGTGGCTTTGGTGATTTTAATCCTCGGTGAAGAAACCAAAGGCCGTACACTGGAATCCATGGGATTGTAGCAGCGCGAATTTCTGGTTGCTCAGACCCTGCAAAATGGATATTTTTAGCCCATAAGACACGATTTGTCGCGCTGTGTAGGCTGATGCCCTTGTGCAGCTTACAGCCGCGATTTAGCATAAGAAACATTAATTGATACAAAAACGAATTTTAGGACTATAGGTTGTTATGACAAGCCTTGCGCATCATGCGACAGAAAACCGTTCCGTAGCAGAGTTTACTGAACAGGCATATCTTAACTATGCCATGTACGTGATCATGGACCGTGCATTACCCCATATTAGTGATGGTTTAAAACCGGTTCAGCGCCGTATTGTCTATGCCATGAGCGAGCTGGGACTGAAATGGACCAGCAAGCCGAAAAAGTCTGCACGTACCGTGGGCGATGTATTGGGGAAATATCATCCGCATGGTGATTTAGCCTGTTATGAAGCCATGGTATTGATGGCTCAGCCTTTTAGTTATCGCTATCCGTTCATTGAAGGACAGGGTAATTGGGGTTCAGCGGATGATCCGAAGTCTTTCGCTGCGATGCGTTATACTGAAGCCAAGCTGTCACAATACAGCGAGCTGCTGTTATCCGAGCTGGGGCAGGGCACTTGTGACTGGCAGGACAACTTTGATGGTTCAATGAAAGAGCCGGTCAATCTGCCTGCACGTGTACCAAATATTTTGCTTAACGGCACCACCGGGATTGCAGTCGGGATGGCCACCGATATTCCGCCGCATAACCTGCGTGAAGTGGTAAAAGGTACCATCGCTTTAATTCGTAATCCGAATCTGACCGATGTCAAAATTGCAGAGTATATTCCTGCCCCTGACCTGCCGACCAAAGCGGAAATTATCACCCCGCCAGCAGAACTGCTTAAAATCCAGACCACCGGTCGTGGCAGTTACCGGATGCGCGCCGTGTATACGATTGATAAAAATGAAATCGTAATTACCGAGCTGCCTTATCAGGTGTCCGGCTCTAAAATCATTACCCAGATTGCTGACCAGATGCAGGCAAAAAAACTGCCGCTGGTGACCGATGTGCGTGATGAATCGGATCATGAAAACCCGACGCGTCTGGTGATTGTGCTACGTTCCAATCGTATTGATGCTGAATCGGTGATGAGCCATTTATTTGCCACCACTGATCTGGAATCCAGTTATCGCGTCAATATGAACATGATCGGTGCCGATGGCCGTCCACAGGTAAAATCGATTCGCCGTATTTTACTGGAATGGATTGAAATCCGTAAAACGACAGTCACCCGCCGTTTACAATATCATCTGAACAAGATTGAAAAACGTCTGCATATCCTGGGTGGCTTGATCATTGCTTATTTGAATATTGATGAAGTGATTCAGATTATTCGTGAAGAGGATCAGCCTAAACCGGTACTGATGGCGCGTTTCCAGATAGATGAGATTCAGGCTGAAGCCATTCTTGAGCTTAAACTGCGCCATCTGGCCAAACTTGAAGAAATGGAGCTACGCCGTGAACAGGAAGAACTGGAAGCCAAAGCTGCAGTTATTCGTGAACAGCTGGCCAATCCGGAGTCTTTAAAGACCCTGATCATTTCTGAACTGAAAGAGGATGCCAAAAAATTCGGGGATGATCGCCGTTCGCCGATCGTACAGCGGGCTGAAGCTGCTGCCATTGATGAGTCGGAGATGTTGCCTGCCGATCCAGTGACGGTGGTGTTGTCAGAGGCTGGCTGGATTCGCTGTGCCAAAGGTCATGAAGTCGATGCCGAGAAGCTGAACTATCGCGCCGGAGACCAGTATCTTAGCCATGCACAAGGCAAATCCAATCAGCGGGTCTATCTGCTGGATGAAACGGGACGCAGCTATGCCTTGCCAATCAACAGTCTGCCCTCAGCACGCGGACTGGGTGAGCCTCTCAGTTCAAAACTTTCTCCGGCAAGTGGAGTGGGTTTCAAGCAGGTCTTGGTGGCGGAAGATGAAACTGAAATTCTGGCAATCAGCAGCAAGGGGTATGGCTTTAAAACCCAGGCCAAACAGCTGGATACCAATGCCAAAGCTGGCAAAGCTTTCCTGAATTTGTCAGAAGGCGCGCAGATCATGAACCTACAGTCAGTTGACAATGCGGCCTATCTTGCACTGCTCAGTTCTGCCGGCCGTTTACTGCTGGTAGAGTTGTCAGAATTACCTGTACTGAACAAGGGTAAAGGTAATAAACTGATACAACTCGAGGATAAGGATCAGGTTTTATCCATGGCAATATTGAATCTGGATGAAATGCTTCAAGTCTTTGCAGGACAGCAGCAATTAAAATTAAAAGGGGACGATTTGCAAAAGTATATAGGCAAGCGGGGAGCAAAAGGACACCTTTTACCGCGTGGATATCAAAAAGCAAATAAACTGTTGATTCAAAGATAATACTAGCATCCATCTTATAAAATACGTTATATATGAGCAACGATTCGACAAGATGGATGCAAGGCCGCACACATACAAGTCTAAAAACGACAGGCGGAATTGAAAAAAACAGTTGAAATTCTAAGGATTATGATTGGAGAGATTGGGATTATGGAAAAAATTTGGTTCGCTGAATACCAAAAAACAGGGATTCCGGAAACTGTAGAATTACCAGCAGAAAATACTTCATTGATAGATATTTTTGAACGTAACTTTCAGAAATTTGGTTCACGTGATGCCTTTATCTTTATGGATAAAGTGATGACTTTCAATGAACTGGAAGAAGCTAGCCGTAAATTTGCAACTTATCTACAAAGCTTGGGGCTGGCAAAAGGTACACGTGTGGCAGTCATGATGCCAAACGTTCTGCAATATCCAGTCGTGGCACTCGGGGTATTCCGCGCTGGTTTGGTACTGGTGAATGTGAATCCGCTTTACACTTCACGTGAACTTGAACATCAGTTAAATGACTCAGGTTCTGAAGTACTGGTAATTATTGAAAATTTTGCATCTATTTATCAGGCCATTATTGGTAAGACTCCAGTCAAGCATGTGGTTGTTGCTTCTGTGGGTGACATGCTGGGTACCTTAAAAGGTACGCTGGTCAACTTTGTGTTACGTTCGGTACGTAAGCAGATTCCAGCCTGGAATATTCCTGGGCATGTGAAGTTCAACACAGCAATCAACAAGGTCAGTCCGAACAATTATAAACGTCCTGAATTGACTCTCAATGATACCGCAGTGCTGCAATATACCGGGGGTACCACAGGGGTGTCTAAAGGGGCAGAACTGACCCATCGCAACCTGGTGGCCAACATGTTGCAGTGTGATGGAATTTTCCAGAGTAAATTTGGTGCGCAGGATGGTCAGCCAGATGACCGTATTTTCTGTGCGTTGCCACTCTATCATATCTTTGCCTTCATGGTTTGTGCGCTATACGGCATGTATAAAGGTCAGGCGAATGTCCTGATTCCAAACCCGCGTGACCTGCCGGCAGTGATGAAAGAATTGCGTAAATACCAGCCAACTTTCTTCCCGGCAGTTAATACCCTGTTTAATGCGCTGGTGAATAATGAAGAATTCAAGCAGCTGGATCATAGCCGTCTGAAGATGGCTATGGGCGGTGGTATGGCAGTTCTGCCATCAACCGCAGAAGCATGGAAAAAAGTAACCGGTACCAATATCATTGAAGGATATGGCCTGTCGGAGACGTCTCCGGTTGCAACTGCAAACCCGCCAGCCTCTGAAGAATTTAGCGGCACGATTGGTATTCCATTACCATCGACTGACGTAGCCATGCTGGATGATGCCGGCAATGAAGTGCCAATCGGGGAGCAGGGTGAGATTTCGATCCGTGGTCCTCAGGTGATGAAAGGTTACTGGAACCGTCCAGATGAAACAGCCAAAGTTATGGTGAATGGCTATTTCCGCACTGGTGATATAGGTGTGATGGATTCACGTGGTTATGTGAAGATTGTTGACCGTAAAAAAGACATGATTCTGGTATCCGGTTTTAACGTCTATCCTTCAGAAATTGAGGAAGTGGTTGCCAAACATCCAAAAGTTCTGGAAGTGGCTGCTATTGGTGTGCCTGATGAAAAATCGGGTGAAGTGCCAAAACTGTTTGTGGTGAAAAAAGATCCGTCTTTAACGACTGAAGAAATCTTGGCGTATGCTAAAGAGAATCTGACCGGTTATAAGCGTCCACGTTATGTCGAGTTTATGGATGAATTACCGAAATCCAACGTCGGCAAAATCCTGCGCAAAGATCTACGTAAAACTGCTTAACTCAGCCAAGGCTTAAGTTATCCAAGAAAAAAGCGCCTCAGGGCGCTTTTTTCTGATGGATTATTTTTTCATTAACCAGCGATCAAAATAGGGCCGGCCTACACCGACAATTCCCAGAAAAATAAACATGGCCCCAAACTGACGGGTAAAGCCTTTCTGGTGAAATTCACCATAGCTGAGAATATTATCCAGCAAACAATAGACCAGCAGGGCGATGATCCAATGCCAGAGCGGCAAGCGCTTGATTCCGACCGCGTAAAAGCCAACCCATAACACAACAAAAGTGAACAGGGTAGACCAGACATTCATATTGGCACAAATGACCGTCAGTAAAAAAGCCACAATCGGCAGGACAATTTTTAAGACACGATCCACTTGACGTTGATGTTGACGTTGTTTCTCGAGAACCTCAAACATTTCATTTTGATCAGGTGCAACCATCGTGAAGCCTTCAATATTTATAAAAACACCCTATTTAACAAAATTTATTCACTAAATGCCATGTTATGATAGCGATAAAAGCCTGTAAGAGAAAAAACGATGTACAGCATTAGTGGGATTATCTATCTCATTTTGGCCGCCTGCCTTTTACCTTATGTTTTTACCTTTATCGCCAAAAAATCTGCTGGTTTTAGTGCCAAAGACAATCAGAATCCAAGAGCATTTTTAGATAAAGCGACAGGACTGGCCAGTCGGGCCCATGCTGCCCAGCAAAACAGCTTTGAAAGTTTACCTTTATTTATTGCTGCAATTTTATTAGCTGAATATATGGTCATCTCACAAAAACTGGTGATGACTTTCGGCATTGCCTATCTGGTGTTTCGTGTGTTGTACGGAATCTGCTATTTGGCCAACTGGGCGACTTTAAGGTCTATCGTCTGGCTGCTGTCAATCTTGTGCCCGATTACTTTATTGCTATTAATTATCAAGATCGTCTAACTAAATCCGGAATGGGTCAACATATTTGCAGTTCCCTCGGCTAAAACCAAAAAAAATCTGCAAAAACCGTTATAATTGTGGCGATTTTTTCAAAGATATAACTTGTTAAAGAGTGACGCTATGAGCTACAGCAATATCCCAGCAGGTAAAGATGCGCCAAACGACATCTATGTGATTATCGAAATTCCTGCCAATGCAGCACCGATCAAATATGAAATCGATAAAGATTCTGACGCGTTATTTGTTGACCGTTTTATGGGTACAGCAATGTTCTACCCAGCAAACTACGGTTATGTACCGAATACATTATCCCTGGATGGCGACCCATTAGACGTGCTGGTTGTTACTCCACATCCGGTTGAGCCAGGCTCTGTGATTCGTTGCCGTCCAGTCGGTAAATTGAATATGGAAGATGATGGCGGTATTGATGCGAAACTGGTTGCAGTTCCACATGACAAATTGACTCCAATTTATAAAGATGTTCAAGAATATACCGATCTTCCTCCGCTATTGATTAGCCAGATCGAGCATTTCTTCCAGCACTATAAAGATTTAGAGCCAGGAAAATGGGTAAAACTGAGCGGTTGGGAAGGTGCGGATGTTGCAAAACAAGAAGTACTGGACTCAATTGCAGCTTATGCAGAAGCCAATAAATAATAGATTTTCTTGTTAGTTTAGGTCTTTAAATCTTAAAGCTTAAATTAAAAAACCTGCACAATGTGCAGGTTTTTTTATGGCTTGAGATTCGAGCAACTTAGAATAGTTTCACAGGAATGTCTAACCAGATACGCCATTCGTTGGTATCACCGATGTAAGTGGTCTCATAGGCATCGCTTGCACGATAGTAAGAATGACGAAGACGTAAGTTTGCATCTTTGGCAAAACCAGACTGAACAGTGTATTTCACCTGGTTAAAGAATTCGCGTTCGTGAGCATTACTGTTAGTCAGAGTGCGTGCAATAACTACTGAGTTTGTATCATCTGGAATTGCATGCTCAGCTTTATTGGCTTTAATATCCCAGCCATAAACAAAAGCAGAGGTCCAAGACAGGCCAGGTACATTTACAGCACCAAAATCAAAAGTGTACTGTAGTTGAACTGATTTTTCATCATTCCCAATGAAGTCTGACAGGTAGGAGTTAGGCAGGTAAATACTCTGTTTGCCATCGCCTACACCTGTCCCTAAACCATAGTCATAGCCAGTATTACCAAAGTTTTGTTGGTAAGCCACCATAACATTATGTGGACCGGTATTGTAGGTAGTAGAAACTGCCCAAATCGAGTTTTTATATTTATCTTCTGCTGAGCCTATATATGAATAAAGCTTGTCATTGGCTTCACGATCCCACTGCGTATGATAGCCACTGACTTCATAAGTTAAGGAGCTTTTATCCGCTAAGGCCTGGGTGTAATTGGCATTTATATAATGGCGGTCCAGGCGATCTTTAATATCTGTACCGTAGTAAGACGCATTTAAATTGTCATTGAATTGGTACTTCGCCCCCCATACCACAGCACGATCCAGCTCTGCACCATCAGAATTGATCTGGTCTGAAAGCTGGTTTTCTGTAAACTTACCTGCAGTTAAGCTTAAATTTTCAATTTCATTACTTTCTACCAATACACCCGTGTAGTACTCAGGCACTAAACGCGCAGTATTGCTTGCAAGTACAGGTAAGTCCAGAACTTGAGTCCCATAAGTTGCTGTAGTATTCGATACGCGAGCTTTTAAATATGCGCCGCCACGAGCCCAGTGGTCGTAAGCATCTTGAGTACCATCCGGATTAGCTTGAGGGTGGGTAGGGAGCATATCATTTCCAGTATGTCCGTTTTCACCCAGTTTAAAAGAGGCATCTCCGATAATGCCCACACCGAAACCGACAGTTCCTTGCGTGAAGCCCGAGTCCAGTTTAACAATTGCAGTTTGCGCAAATGAACTGGTATCTGCCACCCTATTTTTTTTATCGCGGGTTAAATAACCCGTACGGAACAGGACAGAACCTTCTGCATCTTCAACAAAACCTTTAGATTCGCTTTGCTCACTGGCAAATGCGGTTGAGACTAGGGCAGATTGAATTAAAACTGCCAATGCTAATTTTTTTTTCTGTTGCATTTGGGGAGAGAGCCTTATACAAAGTGAATGGAAATTTTAGGAATTGTATAAGATTAGCTAAAAAAGTGTCATTTTTATTTAATATTTTCTACTAAAGTTTATAACTTTAAGCTTTAGTGAAAATTATATAAGAGCCGTTGAAACCACATAAATTTTTAGATAAAACTTAATAAAAACATTAACTTAAGTTGTAATTTGGCGAGCTGTTGATAAGAGAAACGATTTAATGAGGCCGTGTTTTGACTGAAAAGTTATTACATGTCAGGTTTTACTTGCTTGAATAGTAAACAATTGATAAAGATTTAACTCTGCAGCCATGTTCGCCTATTCTTCAGTAAAAATACTATTGAAAGCCAAATAGACTTTAAAAAAACGATTTAAAAATCTTCGCAGAATAAGAGCATGTGTGGATTTACTGGCTTCTTATCCGTTTTGAAACTGCATTTATTATTAAAAAAATTAAAAACTGATTTGATTCGACTGTGCTTTTTACCCTGCTGATTGGCATAGCTCTTGCATCGCCTAACTGGAGTCCACTACATCAGCATAAGTACGTCTTGAGGCGTTTGGGGGTAAGAATGAAATTCATGTTAAAAACATTAGTGGTTGGATTAGGCAGTGCTGTTTCTGGCTGGAGTCTGGCGGAAGAACCGTCAGCTGAACATAGGGTTTCCGGTAATATCAGTATACTTTCCAGCTATAACCTGCGCGGTATCACCAATACACCTGAAAATAAAAATGCAACTCTTCAGGCTGGGCTGAACTATCAGCATGCCTCAGGTGTGTATGCAGGCTGGTGGGGTTCTACGCTGGATTATGGCGATAACTTGCCGAATGCTTTTGAAAATAATCTTTATCTTGGGATCAATCGTGCAATGAAGCAAGACTGGGGCTATACACTTGGTCTGACCTATTATTACTACTATGATATTGATACCAGCGCTGCCAATGGTGTTGAAAGTTTATTGGGTTTGACTTATCAAGACTTCGGTCTGACTGTGCAAACCTTGCTTGAGGACGTGACCTGGGGCAATGCAGGTGATACCTATGTTAAAGCGACTTATCGCCATCCATTAGCGCAGGATTTCAATCTGGATACCGCATTGGGGCTGTATGCTTACGAAAAATCAGGTGATCTTGAAGGTACGACTGAACATTTTGGCTTTCGTCATTTTGACATCGGTTTGAGTAAAAAGTTTGACAAGACAGGGCTGAGCGCCAGTATGAATTATATACTGGGCGGTTATGACCGCTTTGATGAAAAACAGAAGAATAAAGTGGTATTTACTCTGGGCTACAGTTTTTAAAGCACAGAAAGCCAGAGGTGTATCAAGGCGACAATCGGTCGCCTTTTTTGATTCAGAGCTGATGCTGGCCGCGATACGATAACGCTTCTGACAGGTGCTGACCTTGAATGGTTTCACTTTGATTTAAATCAGCAATAGTGCGAGCAACCCGTAAGACCCGATGATAGCCGCGTGCTGACAGATTTAATTTCTTCTGGGCCAGTTCGAGCATCTTTTGGGTAGTTTGATCCAAAGTCGCATACTGCTCCAGTTGCTGAGGAGTTAAACTCATATTCAGGGCACTTTGTCGCTGAATCTGTAATTCATAGGCGGCAATAACCCGCTGTCTTACCGATTCGGAATTTTCCGCGGCTTGTGTATTTTGTAATTCGTGTGCCTGTAAAGGAGGCACATCAATATGCAGATCAATACGGTCTAGCAGCGGGCCTGAAATCCGGTTCTGATAACGCTTGATACTGTCCGGTGAACATTGGCAGCGACTGTCCTGATGAAAAGCATAGCCACATGGGCAGGGATTCATCGCTGCAATGAGCTGAAAATTGGCTGGAAAAGTGATTTGCCGGGAAGCCCGTGAAATCACGATTTCTTTGGATTCCAGCGGTTGGCGTAATACTTCTAAGACTTTGCGGTCAAATTCAGGTAATTCATCCAGAAATAGTATACCTAAATGTGCCAGGGTAATTTCCCCCGGTTTAGGATGTGAACCTCCGCCAACCAAGGCAATCGCAGAAGCAGTATGATGAGGAGCACGAAATGGCCGTTGTCCAAACGGATGGCTGGTATTGGCAATCGAGTAGATACTGGCCACTTCAAGATTTTCCTGGCTATTGAGTGGTGGCAAAATACTGGCTAACCGTGATGCCAGCAAAGTCTTACCAGTACCGGGCGGCCCACGGAACAGAAGGGAATGGCCACCCGCTGCAGCAATTTCCAGCGCCCGACGCGGTCTTAACTGGCCTTTCACATCCGCCAGATCAAATTTATAAGCAACATGCTGATCGGAAGGGGGAGGGGTAAATGGAGGAAGCGGTTGGGTTTGTGCCAGATGTTCACAGACGTCTTTCAGATGATGAGCAGCAAACACCTGAATATCGGGCAGCTGACAGGCTTCCTGAGCATTACTGCCTGGTAAAATCAGTTGATGCTGTGCCTGCTGACAGGCAATCGCGATACTTAAAATGCCCGTGACAGAACGTAATTGTCCATCCAGTGCCAGTTCGCCAATAAACTCCAGATGATCGGTACAGTTTTCCGGAAGCTGGCCCGAAGCCACTAAAATCCCTAGTGCAATCGGTAGGTCCAGACGTGAACCATCCTTGGGCAGATCCGCAGGGGCAAGATTAATGGTCAGGCGTTTGGTCGGGAACTGAAAACCACTATTGAGAATGGCTGAACGTACCCGATCCTTACTTTCTCTGACAGCGGCTTCAGGTAGGCCTACAATGGTGAGAGAAGGCATGCCGGAACTGACATGAACTTCGACTTCAATTAAAGGGGCATGTAGGCCGAATAAGCCCCGCGTATAAATTTTGGCAAAAGACATATTGTTGTTCCAATTGGGTGCATTATTTTTATAAGTTTGGCGTCTTTTGTGCACTGATGTGGTGCTTATTTTTTGTTGGAAATTTTCTCTTCAAGGGCATCAACCTGTTTTAACAGGTCATTTAAACGCTGATTGGCATGCTGCAAAGCAGTGCGCTGGCGCTCGATCTCTTCTTTAGAGACCAGATCCATCTTGGTCACGGTTTCATTTAATAAGGCACGCAGGTTGTGTTCCAAGTCTTTTTTAGGCTGTTCGACTTGTTGCAAAATCGCTTGTAACAGGGTTTCAATCATGGTCCGATTCATCCTCATGGAAATGAGGCAACAGTGTATCACTGCCAGAATAGAGACCCTAGTATTTCAGATAAAATATAGGCAGATTCGATCAGTACTCTTGTAGCAGCGGTTATTCTACCGTTGTGAGTCACCTATTGAAAATGACTGAACGGCCTGGGTAGGCCTCATATCAACTAAAAAATATATGTCTTCACCCATATAGATGAAGTGTCAGCAGCTCCTCCTAATCTACATAAAAAATATTTCATTTTTGCAGAATCCAACTGGTTATAAGTATAAAATGGGGTATAAAGAAACATCATGTTAATTTTTCTAATTTCCCCCGACCTTAGAAATCTTGGCATGAAATTTGAACATAAAACCTTACTGGTGAAATAAGCCGAAGGAAAACAAACATGAAACTCGTAACTGCAATCGTAAAACCTTTCAAACTGGATGACGTGCGTGAAGCGTTATCTGAAATTGGTGTGCAAGGTATCACTGTCACTGAAGTTAAAGGCTTCGGTCGTCAAAAAGGCCACACTGAACTGTATCGTGGTGCTGAATACGTTGTAGATTTCCTGCCAAAAGTCAAAATTGAAATCGCGATCAGCGATGAAATGGTGGAGGCAGTAATTGAATCTATTACGCGTGTAGCCAGTACAGGCAAGATCGGTGACGGTAAAATTTTCGTTACTAATCTGGAGCAGGTGATCCGTATCCGTACCGGTGAAACAGGTGCAGATGCTGTCTAATTTGGCACGAAGTTTGCTGAGTATCGAATAACTCACAAAAAACTTGGTCGGGGATAAAAATGAAATATATGCTACTTGCGTTCAGCTTGTCGGGCGCACTTTTGGGCGGTTCTGTTGCTTGGGCTGAGCAGCCTGCAACAGTACCGGTCTCCACATCAGATAATTTATTGCGCCATGACCCCCATCCTACTACCTCTACACAAGCGCCCACCGCGCTTGCTGCCACTACTCCAACAGAAACAGAAAAAGAATCTACATTAGACACAGGTGATACCGCCTGGATTCTGGTATCTACCGCTTTGGTCCTGTTCATGACCATTCCCGGTCTGGCCCTCTTTTATGGTGGGATGGTACGTAAGAAAAACGTGCTCTCTACGATGGCGCATAGCTTTATTGCCGCCGCCGTGGTGAGCCTGAGCTGGGTTTTTCTGGGTTATAGCTTGGCTTTTAGTGAAGGCAATGGCTTTATGGGGGGGCTGGATAAATTCATGCTGGCCGGTATTCGCCCCGACACGCTTATCGGCACACTTCCTGAAATCCTGTTTGTGATTTTTCAAATGACCTTTGCCATTATTACGGTGGCGATTATTAGTGGCTCGATTGCAGAGCGTATGAAATTTGGTGCCTTCATTGCTTTTATTGCCCTGTGGAGTGTGGTGGTGTATGCACCGATTACCCATTGGGTATGGGGTGGGGGCTGGCTAGGCAATGATGGGGCGCTGGATTTTGCGGGCGGTACTGTCGTGCATATTAATGCCGGTATTGCCGGTCTGGTGGCGGCTTATATGTTGGGCAAACGTATGGGACTGGGCCGTGAATCGATGGCACCGCATAATCTGACCCTGACAGTAATGGGGGCCAGCCTGCTCTGGGTTGGCTGGTTCGGTTTCAACGGCGGATCGGCGCTCGGAGCAAATGGTGCTGCCGGCTATGCGCTGGTGGTCACCCAGGTCGCCGCGGCAGCTGCAGCCATCTCGTGGTTAATCACAGAAAAAATAGTGCGTGGTAAGGGGTCTGTACTGGGTGCAGTCTCAGGTGCAGTTGCCGGTCTGGTGGTGATTACGCCAGCAGCAGGTTTTGTGACGGTCAGCGGTGCACTGGCTATGGGCCTAATAGGGGGAATGGTGTGCTTCTGGGGCATTACCGGATTGAAACGTGCCCTGAAAGCCGATGACTCTCTAGATGCTTTTGGGCTGCATGGTGTAGGGGGGATTGTTGGTGCGATCCTGACCGCCTTCTTCGCCAGTGAATTTATTATGGGGGACCAGGCACCTGATCATATAATAAGCCAGCTCTGGATTCAGATTGAAGGGGTACTGGCCACCATCGCTTATTCTGCCCTTATGACTTTTGTGATCCTGAAACTGCTCGATTTACTCATGGGTATTCGTATCGGCTCTGAGGATGAACGCATAGGACTGGATTTGAGCCAACACGGCGAACGTGTCGAATAATAATCAATACCCTATAATCAATATATAGTGCAAAACAGCTCATATGGGCTGTTTTTTTTCTATATATTGCGTAAGACTCTACAAAGTTTGCAAATTTTGCTACACTCGGGACTCAACAGGATTTGTTCAATTAAACCGCTATGCATTGCCCATTTTGCAATACTGCCGACAGTAAAGTGATTGATTCACGCTTGGCCGCTGAAGGCTGTCAGATTCGCCGCCGCCGCGAATGTATCAGTTGTAATGAACGTTTCACGACTTTTGAAAGTTATGAAGTGGTGATGCCGCGTGTCATCAAATCGGATGGTAAAAATGAACCCTTTGATGAAGCCAAATTGCGCCGTTCTCTGATGCATGCCTTGCAGAAACGTCCGGTGACACAGGAACAGATTGAAACCGTACTCAGTGATATCCAGCTGCAGATCCGTCGCTTGGGAGAACGTGATGTGAAGTCGCGAACGATTGGTGAAATTGTCATGCAGTCGTTATTCGCGCTGGATCATGTCGCTTATGTCCGTTTTGCCTCGGTTTATCAGGATTTTCAGGATGTCGAAGCTTTTCGCCGTCAGATTGAACAGATGCAACTACGCGAAAATCAAGACCAGACATGACTGAATTCAAGCGGGAACAGAGCTGGATGCATCGTGCTATTGAACTGGCGCGGCAGGGCCAGTATTCCACCAAGCCGAATCCGAATGTTGGCTGTGTGATTGTGAAAGATGGGGTGATTGTCGGTCAGGGTTTTCATCCTCAAGCCGGACAGCCACATGCAGAGGTTTTTGCACTGCGCGAGGCCGGAGAGCAGGCACGTGGGGCAACCGCTTATGTGACTCTGGAGCCTTGTGCACATTATGGCCGTACGCCACCCTGTGCCAAAGGGCTGGTTGAGGCCGGTGTGGCCAAGGTGGTGGTGGCCTGTCCTGACCCGAATCCCCTGGTGGCAGGTAAGGGTGTACAGATCTTGCAAGATGCCGGCATTGAAGTGGAAGTGGGGATCGCTCAGAAAGAAGCCCACGCCTTAAATGAAGGTTTTTTGAAAGCGATGGCCAGCGGGATGCCTTATGTGCGCCTTAAAGTTGCCTCGAGTTTAGATGGCCGTACTGCTATGGCTTCCGGTGAATCGAAATGGATTACCGGAACCGAGGCGCGTCAGGACGTGCAGCATTGGCGCGCCATTTCTGGTGCGGTCCTGACCGGCATTGAGACTGTACTTACAGATGACTGCCAGTTAAATGTCCGTCAGCTCAATGGTGTTGATGACATGAGCACGGTGGTTCAGCCAAAACGGATTATTTTAGACCGCCAAGGCCGTCTGCCATTGACAGCGAAAATTCTAGCGCAGCCTGACAGCGTGATGGTCATGGGGCCATTCCGTCAAGAGCTGGCTGATCTGGGTGTGTTACAATTAGCAGTGCAGCCTTTAACACAATTATTGGCTCAGCTGGCTGGGCAGTACCAGATTTATGATGTGCTGGTGGAAGCAGGGGCGACCTTATCTACGGCATTTTTACAAGAACAATTGGTTGATGAATTGATCAGTTACGTTGCACCCACCCTATTGGGCCGTTCTGCACGTACTATGTTTAATGCAGAATTCAGCCGTATGGCCGAACAACTCCGATTTAAGCTGCGCGATGTAACTCGCTTCGGTGAGGATGTGCGCTTCAGGTTAATTCCTTTTCAAGAGACACTATGAGTTCAGAGTCTACGGTTTATCATAAACGTCGCCATGCGGCGCGTACCACCGATGAGTATCTTTTCCATCAGCTGGTTCCTTATCTGGGCAACAAACGCCGTCTGCTGCATTTAATTCTGGAAGCGCTTGAGAGTACAGGCACCTTAAACCGTACTGATGGCCGTGCTCCTATTTTTGCCGACTTCTTTGCCGGCTCTGGTGTGGTCTCACGTTTGGCTCGTCAAAACGGTTACCGGGTGATTGCCAATGACTGGGAACCCTACAGTCATGCGCTGAATCATGCGGTGCTGGCCTGTACTGAGGCACCAGCGTTTAAAGAATTGGGGGGCTATCAGAAAGCCATTGATTATCTAAACCGTCTGCCCGAAGTCAAAGGCTGGGTGACGCATAACCTGTGTCCACGTAATGATGAAATTTATGATCCGTCGCGTGACCGTTTGTTTTTTAAACGCCGTAACGGGATGCGGATTGATGCAATCCGCCAGCAGATTGCCACCTGGCAGGCACAAGGTGCAATTGATGATGTCGAAATGAGTGCTTTGCTGGCACCACTATTATATTCAGCCAGTTTTGTCAGCAATACTTCCGGCGTATTTAAAAGTTTCCATCATGGCTGGGGCGGCAAGACCCAGACCGCACTGGAACGGATTGAATCTTTACTCTGGCTGACGCCAAGCCGCTTCTGTGAAGACAAGAAACATCAAGGGCCGACCGCTGAAATGTGGTGTGTGGATGCCCAACATCTGGCCAATCAGATGAGCAGTTTTGAGGTCGATGTGGCGTATCTGGATCCGCCGTATAACCAGCATGCCTATAGCAGTAATTATCATGTACTGAATGCGCTGACTTTATGGGATCAGGTCGATCTGCCGACACCAGATACCAAGGGCTTCAAGAGTGGTATTGACCGCGCCTGGCGTAAAGAACGTCCGAGCCAGTACAACTCTTCCAAGTATGCCAAAGAGGCGTATGAGACCTTGCTGGCCACGATTAATGCACGTTTTATTCTGACCAGTTATTCCACCGACGGGAATATCAGTGCGACCGATTTATTGCAGGCCAACCTGAAACGCGGTCGTGTGACTCTGCTAACCCAGGATGTGCCACGTTATCGGGTCAGCAAGCAGCGCCAGTCAGAACGTGCACGCGTACTCGAATTTATTGTGATTACCGATACGCATGCCAAATCAGGCCCACCCATCCGTCAGCTGCTGAGCCAGTTGCATCATTATGCAGAGCTGGGCGGTGTAGATACAACCGGGGTCAGTACCCAGTTGGCCTTGTGGTAAGCGCATAAAAAAGGAAATAAAGATGTTTACAGGTATTATTGAAAGTCTGGGCAAAGTTGAAAGTCTGCAAAGTGTCGGAGGGGATGTGCGTTTACGTATTCAGACCGATCTGGATATGTCGGATGTACATCTCGGTGACTCGATTGCCACCAATGGTATTTGCCTGACCGTGATTGACTGGGGCGAGAACTGGTATGCAGCGGATGTGTCGCGTGAAAGCCTGAACCGGACCACACTGGGACAATGGAAAGTCGGACAGCCTGTGAATGTTGAAAAAGCCATGCTGCCCACCACCCGTTTTGGTGGGCATATTGTATCTGGGCATGTCGATGCCGTGGGTGAAATTACCATCGTTCGTGAAGATGCTCGCTCGGTATATTATGAAGTGACGGCACCGGCTGAAATTGCCAAATATCTGGCAGAGAAGGGCTCAGTCACCGTTGATGGCATCAGTCTGACCATTAACCATTTACGTGGCAGTGTCATCAGCCTGAACCTGATTCCGCATACAGCTGAGCGGACCAATATCGGTAGCTGGAAAGTCGGGACAAAAGTAAATCTGGAAGTTGATGTGCTGGCCCGTTATATCGAGCGTTTGCTGCTGGGAGATAAGGCCGCAGAAACCACCCAGCAATCAAAAATCAGTATGGAGTTTCTGGCTGAAAATGGCTTTTTAAAATAAGTCCAACTCCAGAATTCCCGGCAGTCTAGTTGAAAAATTAGACTGTTTTTTTGTTTTTGGAGATAATACCGCGTATAACTTGCGATTTTAGCCCCAATGGACAGATCGAATGCTCGATTTTTTACTTCATCTTGAACAATCCTTGCCCTTATTGCTAGACCAGTATGGGGTATGGATCTATGCGATTCTGTTCCTGGTGATTTTCGCAGAAACCGGCTCAGTATTTTTCTTTTTCCTGCCTGGCGATAGCCTGCTAATTGCCATCGGGGCACTGTGCTCGACGACAGACCTGATCACCTTACATTCTGTCGGTTTATTACTGTTCATTGCTTCTACTCTGGGATATACCGTCAATTACTACACGGGCAGAGCGCTAGGGCTGAAGTATTTCAATGAGCATTCACGCTTTTTCAAGCCGGAATATATAGTCAAAACCAATCATTATTTTATGAAGCATGGCGGCAAGACTATCCTGATTGCACGTTTTATTCCCTTTGTGCGTTCCTTCGGACCTTTTGCCGCCGGTTCCGGGCATATGAACCTGATGACCTTTAGTTTGTATAATGTGGTTGGTGGAGTACTCTGGATTAGCAGCCTGTTGGGGGTGGGCTATATTCTTGGTAATACCGCCTTTATGCTGGCTGACCTTTTTAAATTTTGACGTTTTAGAGCTGAACTGAGCTTGATTATTTTTTATTCGGCCTGTACGGCTTGGAGCAGATCGCGCGTCCAAAGCCCTTGTCTTGTTGAATTTTTAAGGCTTCGATCGACCATGCATAGATAAAAACTTTTAGATTTACCTTGAATTTATTGATGAACCCTGGATGTTTGGTTCTTTCAGACCAATCACAGCGCTATAAGAAAAAAATCAAATCAGATAGCGGCCAGTGTGAGTATGGCTCAGCCTATTGTGATAGATTAGAATTTTGAAGAATATAGTCAATTTCTTCTTTGGCGGCAGCACGCAGCTTATCGCGTAGTGCATTCACTGTTTGTTCAATGGCACTTTCGGCCTCGAGTTCCAGACGTAAACGTACACTGTCGAGTTCAGACCGAATCTGGGAATCTTCAATACGGTATTGACCTGCAGAAAAATCCAGCACCTGTTCAGGGTTTTTTTGATAACGCGCGGTGTAGTGCTGTATCTCAGTATCAAGCTGCTGACGCATTTCGATTAATTTTCGGTTTTGTTCAGCAAATTTGAGTTCTTCATCCCGGCGTAGCTGTTCAGCATAGGCCTGTACTTCAGCACGTTTTTTGTTTAGGGCTTTTTCCAGTGCCTGCTGTCTTCGAATACGAGCCTCTTCAATCAGTTCAGCCTTGCGCTGTGCATAGGCGGCTTCAATCCGGCGCTCCGATTCTAGTTGGAATTTTTGATCATGTAGCAGCCATTCTTCCAGAACGGTTTCAGGCTTGAGTACATCACAGATCCGCGAGAGGTCATCGATAAAGGTCTGACGCACAGCCTCAGGCGTATTTAACCAGCGCTGTTTAAAATCTGGACCTACATTTAATGCCACTTGCATCTCCTTGTTTATCGTCTTGCTTAAAGTTTATAGGTCTGAGGTTGAATACCAAAACGGCGATATTGTTTGAACTTTTCACGCCCCAGCTGCTTGGCCGGCTCATTGTTTTCAATAATCTCAATAATGTGACTAAATTTCGCATCCGGTTCAAGTGCTTCCGGACTAAAATTAAAAATAATCCAGCCCGGCTGTTTGGGGAGCTGTGCTGAAATACAGACCACAGCCTCAGGCTGCTCAATACCATGCGGAATAAAGCTGACTGGATCAAAGCTCCAGAGCAGCTCATCAAGTTCCTGCTGCAGGGCAGGATCGGCACAATACAGCCAGATGCGTTCGGGTTGACGCAAAATCTTGCGGCATAAACGACAAGTGCTGTCCACTTGTCGTTCAGGGCTTTTTTCAAATAAGTAGAAGCTGACCTTAGCCATTCACTTGAACACGATTAGCCAGGAATTGCATTAATAGTGGCACTGGACGGCCTGTCGCGCCTTTATTGGGACCAGAGTTCCAGGCAGTCCCGGCAATGTCGAGATGCGCCCAGCGATAATCACGGGTAAAGCGTTGCAGGAAGCAGGCAGCGGTGACTGAACCGGCTTTAGGGCCGCCAATATTGGCAATATCGGCAAATGGTGAATCGAGCTGTTCCTGATAGTCATCCAGCACCGGCATGCGCCATACGCGGTCAAATGCGTTCTGGCCAGCAGTTTCCAGCTCGACAGCCAGCTCGTTATCCGGAGTGAACATGCCTGTAAGCACGGAACCCAGCGCCACTACACAGGCACCGGTTAAAGTTGCAATATCAATTACCAGCGCAGGATTAAACTGTTTGACATAGGTCAGGGTGTCGCACAGAACCAGACGGCCTTCTGCATCGGTATTTAAAATTTCAACGGTTTGGCCGCTCATGGTGGTGACAATGTCGCCTGGACGGGTCGCTTTGCCGGATGGCATATTTTCAGCCGCAGCAATTGTGCCGACCACATGAATCGGTAAACGGGCTTCACACAGGGCACGCATGGTTCCCAGTACCGAAGCAGCACCGCACATGTCGTATTTCATCTCGTCCATGCCTGCGCCCGGTTTAAGTGAAATGCCGCCAGTATCAAAGGTAATGCCTTTGCCGACCAGCACAACAGGCGCTTCGCTACGTTCGGCCTGATATTCCATACTGATAATACGGCCCGGACGCTCCGAACCTTTACTGACTGCCAAAAAGGCACCCATCCCGAGATCCGCCATTTGCTGCTCATCCAGTACGGTGACTTTCAACAAGTCTGGATATTCCGCTGCCAGGGCCTGTGCCTGTTCTGCCAGATATTCCGGGAAGCAGATATTTCCTGGGCGGTTGCCCAGATCACGTGCCAGATTCTGGCCGCTCTGTACCGCCTGAATCAGCTGCAGCTGTGCTGAATCTAAGGCGCTTTGTGCGGTGATCAGGTCAATCTGTTCCAGAATAAACTCATTTTTCTTCGATTTGTATTCGTCATAGCCATAGTTGGCCTGAGTCAGGGCCAGTGCAAAAAGATAGTGCAATTCTTGTGGAAGTTGTGTCAAATCAACAGAAATCTGTTTGAATTTTTTCTGTGTGGATTGAATAATGGTTTGTGCAAGCTTCGCCAGTTTAGCAGGCTGTAATTCAGCAGTTTTGCCCAGTCCAATCAGCGCAGCAGAGTGACACTGGCTGAGCTGATTGATCAGGCTCAGACTCTCGGCAAGGCCTGCCTTGAATTGAGCGGCTTCAATTAATGTGTCGAATTGACTGATCGGGTAATGTGACGTTATTTCCTGAACTTGTTCTGCGTCGACTAAAATCAACAAAGACTGACTTGATCCATTCTCTGGGAATGACGTATTAATTGTAAGTTTCATATCCTGCTTTCACGCCTGCGTAGGTTTGCGAATCATTCAATCATTGAACCATTTATCTCAACAGATTTTCAATGGGAATGACAGCTCAGGTTTTATATTTTTGCTATTCGGGTAAACTAGCACCCATTTTATGGACTTCAATTTGGAAGAATTAATTTGATTATTCGGCGTTATCTGGTCAAGCAAGTAGTATCGACCTCTTTGGTGGTAATTGCCTTATTGACCCTCATCATGATGGGGGGACGACTGATCAAGTATTTTGGTGTAGCTGCTCAGGGCCGTCTGGATGCAGGCATCCTGTTTAGCATCATTGGCTATCGCTTACCAGAATTCTTAACCCTGATTCTTCCCTTGGGGTTCTTTATCGGCCTAATTCTGGTCTTTGGGCGTCTTTACGTCGATCATGAAATGGCAGTATTGAATGGCAGTGGTATCAGCCGGCATCAGTTGGCGCGTTTACTGATTCCGCTCACACTGGTCTATCTGATGGCACAGGGCTTTTTAATGTTATGGGCTTCGCCTTGGGGAATTCGCCAGTTTGAGGCCTTAACCACCAGTCAGGCGGTACGTACCGGCTTTGATCTGGTGCGACCCAAAGAGTTTATCTCTTCTGGGCCTTATACCATCTATGCTGGGGATTTATCGGAAGACCGGAAACACTTAAAGGATATTTTCTTCTATCAGCGTGCGGAAAAAGAAGGCAAGCCGGATGTCATGATTCTGGCCCAGGAAGCAACCCGAATAGAAATCCCCAATGATTCTGCGAATGTGGTCGATCTGGTGCAGGGGCGCCGTTATGAAATCTACCCGGGGACTCCGCAATATACACATGCGGAATTTGCCAGCTATCGTCTGCGGATTGAAAATGATAAAGAGGCAGAGCTGGCCAGTGATGAAGTCGAGGCTTTACCAACATCGCAGTTGTGGCAGAAGCGTGATGATCCGGTCGTGGTCAGCGAACTCGGCTGGCGGATTTTTGTTCCATTTGCGATGGTGATTGCATTGATTCTGGCAGTAGGCCTGTCTGAGGTCAGTCCGCGTCAGGGGCGTTATCTCAAACTCTTTCCGGCACTGATGATTTTTGCCAGTTTGATTGTGGCCCTGATGGCGGTCAAAACCCGGATCAGTAAAAATGAAATGGGCATCGCGGCTTATCCTCTGATTCTACTGGCCTATGCTGTGGGTGGGGCACTGTTCTCGCGTAAGCAGAAGCTGGCTCCCAAAATTAAGAAACAGATTCAGCGAGTGAGGTCTTAACAATGTTCGCACGTCGTATAGTGGCCAAACATGTGACCTATACCACCGCTATGGCCATGCTAGGAGCCACCGCAGTACTTTCCGGTCTACAGGTTCTGTTTACCTATCTGGGTGAGCTGGGTTCCTTAAAAGAAGGGTATGGAGCCAAGGAGGCTCTGTATTATGTCTTATGGGGTGCACCGAATTATCTTTATGAAATTCTGCCAATTTCAGCCCTGATTGGAGCGGTACTGGGCCTGGGGACATTAGCATCCAATAGTGAACTGATTGTGATGCGCGCCGCCGGCGTCAGCCTGTGGCGAATCGTGGGCTGGGTCATGCGTTCAGCACTTTTGCTGGTGATTCTGTCTTTTGCTTTAAGTGAGTGGGTGATTCCGTATACCAACGAACAGGCCAAAATGGTCAAAAATTCCCAGAAAGCAGCACAGCTGGGAGAAGTCCGCGGCTACTGGACCCGCGAAGGCCAGCGTTTTATCTATATTAATTATGCCAACTCGCAAGGCCAGCTCAGCAATGTGCAGATGCTGGATTTCGATGAAAACTATCGTTTACGCGGAACCCTGCATGCCAGCACCGGCCGTTTTATACAAGATGGCGCCTGGGAGCTGAAAAATACCGAGCAGATGGACATTCTCGCGAATGGCAATGCGACACTGGTTAACAATGCTGAACAGTCATTGGCCTTGGCATTACAGCCGAAATATGTGCATATGGTGACAATTGACCCTGAAGATCTGGCACCCAGCCAGCTGGTAAGCTTTATGAGTTATATGCATGAATATAGTCAGGTGCCCAAGACGTATCAGCTGGCATTCTGGCAAAAACTGGGTTCACCGTTTGCCCTGATTGCCTTGGTGGTGATTGCCTGTTCCTTTATCTTCGGGCCGCTACGCCAGCAATCCATGGGTTTTCGTCTGGTGATTGCCTTGTTTGCCGGTCTCGGCTTTTTCTATCTACAGGACTTTCTGGGTTATGCCAGTCTGGTCTATGCACCATCTCCGGCATGGTTTGTTTTTATTCCCATTCTGATCATGTTTGGAATCGGCGGCTATCTCCTGCATCGGGCACGCTAAGACGCAGGAAAATAGAGCGAATCAATTGTAACAAGCGGCTTGAACCATCTCCAGTCATGGCCTCTTTTTACAAAATTCTGTAAACTAGGGCGATTAATTCGTAGGCTAAAAGAGTATTTCATTATGGCGGATGCAACTGCTGGCAAAATCCCTCACGTTTTGGTGATTATGGATGGTGTGGGTCATCGCGAAGCGGTCGAAGACAATGCGTTTTTAGCAGCTAAACGACCAAATCTAACTGCTATACAGGACAAGCATCCGCATGGTTTGATCTCTGGTTCTGGTGAAGATGTAGGTCTGCCGGATGGCCAGATGGGGAACTCTGAAGTCGGTCATATGAATCTGGGTGCTGGCCGGGTGCTGTATCAGGACTTTACCCGTATTACCAAAGATATCCGGACAGGCGCTTTCTTTGAGCATGAAGTACTGGTCGATGCCGTGGAAAAGGCCAAAGCAAGCCAGGGTGCGGTGCATATTCTCGGCCTGTTGTCTGAAGGCGGGGTACATTCTCACGAAGATCATATCGTCGCGATGGCTGAGCTGGCACTGAAACGTGGTGCCCAAGTCTATTTGCATGCCTTTCTGGATGGCCGTGATACGCCACCAAAGAGCGCACAGCCTTCTTTGCAAAAACTCGATACACTGTTTGCTCAATATCCGGGCCAGGGCCGTATCGTCAGCCTGATCGGTCGTTATTTTGCCATGGATCGTGACAACCGCTGGGATCGAGTCGAGCAGGCTTATCGTTTGCTGACCGAAGGTGAAGCGGTGCGTACTGCTACGACTGCCGTTGAGGGTCTAGAACTTGCCTATGCCGCAGAGGAATCGGATGAGTTCGTCAAGGCTACACGTATTGGTGACATCGTGAAAATTCAGGATGGTGACAGCGTGGTGTTTATGAACTTCCGTGCGGACCGTGCCCGTGAATTAACGCGTGCCTTTGTCGAAAAAGATTTTGCCGGTTTTGAGCGTCAAGTGCTGCCAAGCCTGTCAAAATTCGTGATGCTGACCCGTTATCAGGCCACCATTGATGCACCGGTTGCCTATATGCCGGAAGCGCTGGTGAACTCAATCGGTGAGTATTTATCAAATCTGGGAAAAACCCAGTTGCGTATTGCTGAAACTGAAAAATATGCCCATGTGACGTTCTTCTTTAGCGGTGGCCGTGAAGATGAATATCCAGGTGAAAAACGTATCCTGATTCCATCACCCAACGTAGCGACTTATGACCTAAAACCAGAAATGAGCGCTTATGAAGTGACTGATGAACTGGTCGCAGCCATTCACTCCGGTGAATATGATTTACTGGTGGTGAACTATGCAAATGGTGACATGGTAGGCCATACGGGTGTATTTGATGCAGCCGTTAAAGCGGTTGAAGCCGTAGATACTTGTCTGGGGCGTGTGTATGCCGCTGTTATGGCGAAAAATGGCCATATGATCATCACGGCAGACCATGGTAATGTAGAGCAAATGCAGGATTATCACAGTGGTCAGGTACATACCCAGCATACCACTGAGCTGGTTCCGTTTATCTATGTCGGTCCAAGCTCTGCAACGATTATTGAAGGCGGCGTACTGGCAGATGTGGCGCCGACCTTACTCAACCTGATGCAGCTTCCGGTTCCGGCTGAAATGCAGGGGCGTAACCTGATTGAGCTGCATGCATAATTTTTAGTCTATATACAGGGATAAGAATGATTAAAACACAGGGCAAGTCTGTAATTCTCGCATGCTTCTTAATGTGTTGGAGTCATTCCGTCTGGAGTGCCGGCCCGCAAGAGCCGCCGGCATTTGACGATATGGAAATGGGCCATCAGACTTATGCGGAAACTCCGGTAGCCTCCATTCAAGAATTTGTACAAATCTATGGCATTGTCAAAGATAATTATATTGAAGACAAAAATGATGATGCCCTGTTTCAGCAAGCTATTCAGGGTCTGGTCAGTGGTCTGGACCGCTATTCACGTTATTTATCTCCCGAAGATTATCAACAGTTGCGCCAGTACACCGAAGGTGATTTAGCCAGTATCGATTTTGATCTGGAATTTAATTCCCAGCTCAAGCAATGGGTAGTACACGGTCTTAGGCCAGATGCAGATTCTGCCAAACAGGGCCTGCGTAATGGTGTCACCGTTTACAAGATTGATGATCAGGCCTTAAGCAGCCTGAATCGTGAACAGGTACGGCAATTGCTGAGTGGTGCAATTGGATCTACCTTGAGCATCCAGCTATCGGCACAAAGTCCGGTCATCAGGCTGGTCCGGAATATCAAGGTAGATACAGAAATCAAATCCAGTCTGCATCATAATCAGGTGCTGGTCTTGCAAGTGAAGGTATTCCAGCAGGATACCGCGAATGAAATCCAGCGGATTATTGAAAGCTATCCGGCAAGCCGTCTAAAAGCCGTCCTGTTTGATCTGCGCAATAATCCAGGTGGCCTGCTTTCAGCCGCAGTAGAATCAGCAGACCTGTTTCTTAATCAAGGCATTATTGTCTCGACCAAAAGCCGTTCGGAAGGAAATCAGCAGTTTCAGGCCTTACCAAGCTTTGAATTTCAGAATCTGAAAGTTGGTATTCTGATTAATAACCGCTCTGCTTCTGCTGCAGAAGTTTTTACCGCAGCCCTAAAAGAACACGGCCGTGCCTGGGTGGTGGGTGAGAAAAGCTATGGCAAAGGGGTGGTACAAAAGCTATTTCCACTCAGTAATGGCGCAGCCTTGCAAATGACCGTCTCCCAATACTTCAGCCCGAGCGGCCGGATGATTGAAGGGCTGGGTATCCAGCCGCATCTGACTTATCCGCTTGGCCCAGAAGTACGTGAGGAGAGCTATCTGGATCATGTCGCAGACCTGCTGCTCCTGCAAAAATAATTATTCCTCTTCCTCGATATCCAGTCCGAATTTTTTCAGGCGGTAACGCAGAGAGCGGAAGGACATGCCCAGTTTTTTCGCAGCCAAGGTGCGGTTCCAGTGGGTCATATTCAGTGCATTCAGCAGAACTTCTTTTTCGATTTTTTCTAAATATAATTCCAGACCTTCTTCAGGCAGCTTTCTGGGAATAATAATCTGATCTGAAGAAGCAAGTTCAGCATGGCTTGTCGACTCTTGCAGGACAGGCGCTGTATGGCGCAGAGGAGCGCTTTGCAGGTGTTGCAGATCAATCCTGTCCTCATCACTTAAGGTAATGGCCCGTTCGATAATATTGCGTAATTCACGCACATTCCCTGGATAATACTGGCCCAGTAAAAACTCTTTGCTGCGCCCAGAAAGTGGTTTCACCGGAATATCCCATTCCTGGCAAATTTTCTGGATAAAGTGCTCAGCCAAAATCAGAATATCCTGACCGCGTTCACGTAGCGGCGGCAGGACCAGATCCATGACATGAATCCGGAAATACAGGTCCTGACGGAATTTGCCTTGTTGTACCAGAGCATCCAGATCCTGATGGCTGGCGCTGATTACCCGAAAATCGACATCAATTTCAGTATCTGAACCTAAGGGGCGAATACGTTTTTCCTGAACGGCGCGTAGCAGTTTGACCTGCATGCTCAAAGGTAATTCAGCAATTTCATCCAGAAACAGACTGCCACCATGCGCAGACTGGATCAGTCCTTGCTTGTCCTGGGTGGCACCGGTAAAGCTGCCTTTTTTGTGTCCGAACAGCTCACTTTCCATCAGTTCAGTTGGAATCGCACCACAGTTAATGGCGATAAAAGGCCCTTCACTGCGATTACTGAGGCGATGCACCAGATTTGCAATTACTTCCTTGCCGGTACCGGATTCTCCTGTAATAAAAACCGGCGCCTGAGAACGAGCAATTTTCTTTAAAGTGACACGTAGCTGCTGAATGGGCAGAGACTGGCCAATCAGTAGCTTATATTCTAGTGAATCATTGGCATTATGTTGATCATAATCCACTGGTTTATTAAGTGCTTTTTGTAGTAACTGTTCCAGATGTTTCTGGTTAATCGGCTTGCTGACAAAGTCAAATGCACCTGCTTTGAGGGCCGCAATGGCGATTTCCATATTGCCATAGGCGGTCAGTACAGCCACAGGCAGATCAGGGCAGCGCTGATGAATCCAGTGCAATAATTCCAGGCCATTGCCATCCGGTAGATTCAGATCAGTCAGACAGGCATCATACTGGTGATCAGTAAGGCGCTGTTTAGCATCCTCCAGCCGGTGAGCAATATGTGTACGTATTCCCATGCGCATCAAGGACATCTGCATGAGGGTACAGAGATCCTCTTCGTCATCCACCAATAAGACCAGTGGTTGTTGTTCCACAATTTTCCCCTTTCAATATATTCACGGTATCATTCGTTGGCAGCTAATGCGAAAGCATGCGCCTTGTTCTTGTTGTATATAATTTAATTGTGCCTGATTTGCTTCACAAAAACTATGTGATAAATACAGTCCCAGTCCGGTACCGTTAATTGCGGTGCTATAAAAAGGCTTGAATAACTTCGCCTGATCCGGTACATCGACACCGGTGCCAAAGTCCCGGATATCAATCCATACTTTATGCTGATAAGGATGAATATTCAATTGAATATGGTCGGCATCGGCAGCATTGTGCCGGATGGCATTACGGATCAGGTTAATCAGAATCTGACGGAATTGGGCTTCATCAAACTGAATATAAAGAGACGTATCGCTATTCAACTGAATCTGATCAGCCACATCGGCTAAATCTTCCTGAATAAACAGTGGAATGAATTCATTCAGATGAATCATGACAGGATGCGTTTCCCTGTTTTTCACCATGCTCAAGGTGTCCTGAATAATCCGGTCAATCCGATTGGCCTGCCGGCTGATCATCTGGTTCAGGAGATGCTGCTGTTCTTTTTCTGAATCCTGATAGAGGTCATTGGCCTGTACAATGGCAGCCAGAGGGTTCCGGATTTCATGCGCGATGCTGGCCGAGAGTTGCCCCAGCGCAGCAAGCTTTAATTGCTGCACCTTTTGATTTAACTTTTGCGCATCCTGTAAAACCAGCAGGATCAAGGTCTGATGCGGAACGATCAGTTTTTGTACCTGTACATGAATGTTATAGCGACTTTGCTGGGACTCGAACTGGAACTGTTCCCCATTTTCCAGATTCTCAAAGTGAACCAACTCAAACAGGTCATATTGTGAATGATAGAGTGAAAATCGTTCTTGGCTATAGGTAGGCTCTATGCCGAGCAGATGACAGGCAGCTGGATTGCTCAGCACCACATGATAATTTTCATCCAGAACTAGATAACCGGTTTCAATCTGCTCGAGAATATAGCGGTTAATATTCTGTAACTGGTACAATTCAAGAGATTGGGAAAAGCTCAGATTCTCCAGAATTTGAAAGCGACGGACCGCAATCTGGCCACTGCCATAGACCACAAAAAACAGGAAAGCGAGTAATGCACTATTCCCGATATTGGTTAAGGAAGAAAAGGCAAAAATGCTGCCAATAAAATGCTGATAAATCACACTAATTACAGCAATAAGTGTGATAAATAAGGCCTTATGGGCATCCAGTAGCAGTGAAGCTGAAAAGATGGCAATGACAAACAATAGCCCGATATGCAGATTCGGACCATTGGTGGCCAGGGTTAACAGGCTGAGTACACTAACATCAGTAAAAAAGATCAGAATAAACTGGGCTTGAATCCAGCGCCGGACAAATTTGAGCGTGAACAGCTGAACCGCGTTCACCGCCACCCAAATCCCCAGCGCATAATAATAGAGCTGTGGATACTGATAGTCGGCTGTCAGGTTCGGATAGGTCAGCAGAAAAATCAGCAGCAGACCGGTACTGATAATCAGACGATAAGCACCATACCAGATCCCCAGATGATATTGATTGAGCTGTGAATAGTGAGAAGGTTCCATATGGACCGACTTTTAAAACTAGGGCTTGATCAGGCCATAGCGCATGGCTAAGTGGGTCAGTTTAACATCACTGTCAATATTGAGCTTTTCAAAAATACGGTAACGGTAAGTATTGACAGTTTTAACGCTGACAAAGAGTTTATCGGCAATTTCCTGCGCGCTAATACAATTGACCACCATCATCGCCACCTGCATTTCCCGTTCAGAGAGCGCATCAAAAGGCGATTGCTGAGTATCTGACAGATATGAGCTGGCCAGCTGCTCGGCAATATCGGCACTAAAATATTTACCGCCCTGCATTACCTTGTTGATGGCACGAACCATTTCCAGTACAGGAGCACCTTTGGTGATGTAGCCTTTGGCCCCAGCTTTAAGTAACAGGGAAGGATAAGGTTCTTCTGCCAGACCACTGACTGCCAGTACTTTGGTGTCAGGTGCAGTTTGCAGCAAACGACGTGTGGTTTCTACCCCACCAATCCCGGGCATATTCACATCCAGCAGAACGACATTAGGATGATGTTGACGGACCAGCGTAATTGCTTCTTCACCTGATTCAGCTTGTCCAATGACCTGGACATCCGCATGGTCTTCCAGCATTCTGCAAATCCCAGTACGTACTAATTCATGATCGTCCACAACCAACACTGTGATCACCTAGTCTCTCCCTCTGTTAAAAAACTCATTTTTTTGTTACATAAAGCAAAATAAGCTTGCAATGAAACTACAAAATTAGCAATCCTATTTGCAAGATTAAATCTGAAACTTATCACATAGTGTCCAGAACAAAAAATGTTCTGCATTGTGTTCAAATGTAAGGCATATTAGAGGTAATACGCAAATCAATCTTACCTCTGGTTAGTTGAGTGAAGAAATAGTGAAGAAAATAAACAAGTCTTTGATGCAGGTATTGGGACTTTCTACGTTGCTCAGCATAAGTTCGATAAGCTTTGCTGAAATCATTATGCGTTCCGGTACGGCAGAGGGCGGAGCCAGTAGTATCAGCTGGTCTTCAGATGAAGTAAACCAGCTGCTGAATGACGACTTTAGTGTGGCTGCAGAAGAGCCTAGCCCGGCAGGCTCAGCGACCATCACCACTACCTTGCGTCAGGGTGGGAGTGTTCAGCCGGCTGTAAAAAGTCCTCGGATTCTGGATACCAATCATAATATTAGCCAGCCTAGCGTGAATGCGCGTGCGGCCTTGGTCATGGATGCTCAAACCGGGGAGGTGCTTTATAGTAAAAACACCAATACGGCTCTTCCAATTGCTTCGATTACCAAGCTGATGACTGCTGTGGTCATTTCAGATGCGCGTTTGAATATGTCTGAACAAATTACCTTGCAGCAAGCTGACTTTTCCTGTTCAGGCTGTAAAAGCTCCAGCTCGTCTTTAAGAGCGGGGGACAGCATGAACCGCGCCGAAGCTTTGCTATTTGCCTTGATGAAGTCAGAGAATCCGGCTGCGGCAGCCTTGGCACGTACCTATCCGGGTGGTCGTAGTGCATTTGTTGCGGCAATGAACAGCAAGGCCAAAGAGCTGGGCATGTACTCAACCCGCTTTTTAGAATCCACCGGCTTGCATCCTGGAAATATTGCCTCTGCGCGTGACCTCGGCATTCTGGTGAATACCGCTTCACAATATGGACTGATCCGTCAGTTCTCGACTACACCAAGCTATGATTTCAATCTGGGTTATCGCGTTTTGAAGTCAAACAATACCAATGCGCTGGTGCGTAATGGTGGCTGGAATATCAATATTTCTAAAACCGGCTTCATTAATGAAGCAGGACGCTGTGTGGTAATGCATACCACTTTGAACAACCGTCCGGTTGCAGTGGTCCTGTTGGGTGCAAACAGCTCCCAGGCACGTACCAATGATGCTACCCGTCTGATGACCTGGGTAAGCAGTTTACCAAAACGGATCTAAAGCTTGGCTATTTCTGAAGCTCGAACCTGTGATAAGTTAAACCTCAGATTAAACGGTCCAGCAATAAAAAACCCTGCCTGTGCAGGGTTTTTTTATTTATTTTATTTAATTACATATTAGACAGAATCGAATCACGAACCTGGTCTAATGTAGCATCAATCGACAGCATCACCGCATCAGCACACTGCTTGATTGCGGTATCTGGGTCTTTCAGGCCATTACCAGTCACTGTGCAGACAATCACAGAACCTTCAGCAATTTTACCTGCCTTGATGTCACGGATTGCACCACCAATAGACGCAGCAGAAGCAGGCTCTACAAATACGCCTTCATACATAGAAAGTAAACGCTGTGCTTCAAGAATTTCTGCATCTTCCAGTTCGTCGAACCAGCCCTGAGAATCACGTACGACTGCTTTGGCATGGTTCCAGCTTTGTGGATTACCGATACGGATTGCTGTTGCAACCGTTTCAGGATCAGCAACAGGTGCACCACGCAGGAATGGAGCTGCCCCAGAAGCCTGGTAGCCTACCATAGTCGGCAAGCCTGCCGGTTTTGGACCTGTGAACTGATCCGTTTCAGCATCATAAATCACTTGCTCAAACTGATCTGCAGGCTGGTTGGCAACGGCTTCGGTATAGCCCATCCAGTGCGCGGTAATATTACCCGCATTACCGACTGGCAGGCAGTGGTAGTCAGGTGCACGGCCCAGTTCATCGACAATTTCATAAGCAATCGTTTTCTGGCCCTGTAAACGGTACGGGTTAATCGAGTTAACGATGGTTACTGGGGCTTTATCGGCAATTTCTTTGACCAGACGCATACCGTCATCGAAGTTACCGCGGATTTGCATGGTAATCGCACCATACATCATGGCTTGCGCCATTTTACCCATGGCAATTTTGCCTTCCGGGATTAATACAAAGGCTTTCATGCCAGCACGGGCTGCATAAGCAGCAGCGGCAGCAGAGGTATTCCCTGTAGAAGCACAAATAATGGCTTTTGAACCTTCTTCAGCAGCTTTTGTGACTGCCATGGTCATACCACGGTCTTTAAATGAACCAGTCGGGTTTAAGCCCTCGTACTTCACATAAATTTCAACATTTTTGCCAATAATGCGTGGAATATTCTCAAGCTTAATCAGTGGCGTATTACCTTCACCCAAAGAAATGGCTTTAGTAGTTGCAGACACTGGTAAGCGGTCGCGATAGCGGTCAACTAAACCAGTATAACGATTGGCATTCGACATGATGATGTTCCAATTGTGTGTAGAGCTTGGCGAGAGGAGAGGCTCCTCCCAACCCGATTAGTTATCCAACGATTCTAAACGAATTCGTACGATTTCGCCATGAATAGCAGGAAGCGCTTGAATTTGTTTTAAGGCGTCATCCATTTTTGCTTCCTTGACTGGATCAGTCAGGATCACGATTGGAATCAGGTCTTTTAAGCGTGACTGTTGCAAGATGGCATCAATACTGATTCCAGCACGACTTAAAATCGTGGTGACATCAGCCAGTACACCCATCTGGTCTTCGGCATTGATCCGGATGTAATAGCCAGTAGTCATTTCTTCACGGCTTAAAATCGGCAGATCGGTCAGATTTTCAAAAGCCAGTTGCGGAATGGTACCCGCACCATCTTCGGTATAGGAAATATCCCGTACAATATCAACAACGTCTGCGATCACCGCAGATGCAGTTGGGCCTGCGCCCGCACCAGCACCATAATAGAGCGTTGGGCCTACTGCATTGGCATGTACCAGTACCGCATTCTTCACGCCATTGACATTGGCCAGCAGTTCTTCTTTTGGAATCAGGGTTGGATGCACACGCAGCTCAACCCCGGCTTCTGTACGACGTGCAATCCCGAGGTGTTTGATACGAAAGCCCAGGTCTTCAGCATACTTGACGTCTTGCGCCGTGATTTTGCTGATTCCTTCAGTAAAAACCTTGTCAAACTGGAGCGGAATACCAAATGCACATGAAGCAAGAATTGTCAGTTTATGTGCGGCATCAATCCCTTCTACGTCAAAGGTCGGATCAGCTTCAGCATAACCGAGTTCTTGCGCCTCTTTAAGTACGTCGGCAAAGGCACGACCTTTTTCCCGCATTTCACTTAAAATGAAGTTGCCTGTCCCGTTAATAATACCTGCTAACCAGTCAATTTTATTGGCAGCCAGACCTTCACGAATCACTTTGATAATCGGAATGCCACCAGCAACCGCAGCTTCATAGGCAATTTGTACGGCATTGTCTTCAGCTGCTTTAAAGAGTTCATTCCCATGTTCAGCCAAGAGGGCTTTGTTGGCTGTGACAATATGCTTGCCATGTTTCATGGCCTCCATGATGACCTCATAGGCAGGGTGGATACCGCCCATGACTTCCACCACCACATCGACATCAGGTTGACGGACAATGTCCAGCAAATCAGCACTCTGCTTGACTGATTCAGGCAAGTCCAGGTCAGTACGTGGGCGACGCGTACCGACATGGGTAATTTGAATTTCACGACCGGTGCGACGTTTAATCTCAGCAGCATTTTCTTTTAATAGTTTAAGGGCACCACCACCCACAGTACCAAGACCGAGGATTGCCAGACGAACTGGTTTCACGTCACACTCCAAATATAAACAGTTTTTACGACTCTAGATCATAGCTAAAAAAAACGCCTGACTCTAGGGTCATTCCAGAATATATTTATCTATAAAATAAAGTAAAATAACTCATGATAATTAGTTATTTAAGCCGCTTTAATAACTCGGATGTACTCATATAGCCCCCGAGATAAACCCCTTCAGCACTGTATACGCCCGGTGTACCATTGACGCCCATATTCAGACCCATCTGATATTGGTCTTTCACAGGGTTCTGACAGGATGCCGATGGAATCTGTCCGCCTGCAATGGCTTGATCAAAAGCGGCATGACGGTCTTTGCTACACCAGATGGCTTCCATGGCTGGCATATGCTGCTCTCCACGTGGCCAGGCAATATAACGCACCTCAATGCCTTTGCTGTTCATTTCATCCATCTGCTCATGGAATTTATGACAATACGGGCAGCTGACATCGGTAAATACATAAATCACGTGCTTGGTTTTGGTCTTGGCAGGATAGACCAGCAGATCTTTGGTTTCCAGTTCGGCCAGGATTTTTTGATTGACGCCGGCTTGCAGGTTTTCACTGACATTGTAGAGCTGCTTGCTTCCAAGACGGATGACATCGCCCTGAATCAGGTATTTGCCGTCATTTGTTACATATACTGGCGCCATCCCTTCTAAACTGACCCAGGACAGATTAGGAACTTCAGTGGCTTTAATATCTGTGATCTTGGCACTGATACCTGCGGTTTTAAAATGCTTTTCAAGCGTTGAAAGCAGACGCTGCTGTGCATTACGCTCACTCAGGGTAGAGGCTTCGCCCGTCGCTGGTGCACTTGCGGTCAGATTGTCCTGCTTTTTTTGTTCATTGTCGGAATTGGAACATGCACTGAGTCCTAAACCGCTAGCAAGTACACATGCGATAAAAAGTTTGGTATGGGCAAATGTCATAAATAACCCTTTTTTTTCTTGGTCTAAAAACAGAGCAGTAGCATAACAAAAAAAGACCAGAACACGTCAAACTTCTTGGTTTTTCTGTTTACAGCTGTGTCTAGGCCCGTGGATGGTGAGTGGCATGTAATTGCTGCATACGGATCTGCGCGACATGGGTATAAATCTGGGTGGTCGACAAGTCGCTATGCCCCAGCAGCATTTGCACCACCCGCAAGTCTGCACCATGATTGAGTAAATGGGTGGCAAAGGCATGGCGCAACGTATGCGGCGATAGCTCAGCCTGAATTCCGGCCTGCAAAGCATAGCGCTTAATTGCATACCAGAAGTTTTGCCTGCTCATGATCCCGCCATGCTGGGTCAGAAACAGGTAATCGGTAGCCGTCTTATAGAGTTGTGGACGGGCATCTTGCAGATAGGTTTCGACCCATTCACAGGCCACTTGTCCCATCGGCACTAGACGCTCTTTATTGCCTTTGCCGACAATACGTAAATAGCCCTGTTTCAGGTTAATCAGCTCGAGACGCAGGTTAATCAGTTCGGTGACCCGTAAACCGCAAGCATACAAAACCTCAAACATGGCCCGATCGCGCAGACCTAAAGCAGTATTGGTATCGGGTGCATGAATTAAGGCTTCAACATCGGCTTCGGATAGATCTTGGGGCAAGGCTCGACCTAATTTAGGGGTTTTATGGCCAGCAACCGGATTATCATTTCTGAGTTTCTGTTCACGTAGAAATTTATAAAAAGAACGCAAGGCAGATAAGCAGCGCGCAATCGAACGCGGACTTTTTTGCTGTTTGGTGAGTGCCACCAAAACCTCGGAAATATCGTCATGTGTCCATTCTGGTAAAGGTTTGGCGAGACAGTCGGCACACTGTAGCAGATCGGACAGATAGGCATTACGCGTATGTGGACTGACGGTCTGCGCAATCAGATAATCCCGGAAACTTTGTAAAAAGCTATATTGATCAGGAATCTGCACAGGCGCAGGAATACGGGGTTTTTTATTCAGCATGATGGCGAGGGTCGTAGTTTAAACTTTGATAATTCTGACGCTTATGCTGCACTGTAGTTTAATTTTACTGGTGTGTCGATGTCATCGCATAATAAATCGAAAAGTAATGAATCTTATTTGTTAATTATTCTCATTTGTTTGTATACTGTGCGAAAGGGTTTAGGAATTTTCACGGTGCGTTTGTCAGACTTAAAAGCAAAACAGACCGCCATCATTCGAAAAGTCAATCGAACGATGGACAGTCAGCAAGCCTCTCATGATGTGGTTGCAAACCGCTTGGAGACTTTAGGCTTTATACCGGGCACACAGGTTCAAGTGATTACCAAAGGTATTTTCGGAGGAGACCCGATCCTGATTCAGGTCGGCTTTACACGTTTTGCTTTACGTAAATCGGAAGCAGCTAAAATTGAAATTGAGCAGGGAGTTTCAGCATGAGTGATACTTTGCGTGTTGCGCTTGTTGGAAATCCGAACTGCGGTAAAACTTCATTATTCAATCACTTAACTGGGTCACGTCAAAAAGTCGGCAACTATGCCGGGGTAACAGTTGAGCGTAAGGTTGGAAATTTTCAGCTAGCTTCAGGTCAGGCGGTACGTGTCTTAGATTTACCTGGTACCTATAGTCTGGATGCCACCAGTCCGGATGAAGAAATTACCCGTAACGTGGTACAGGGGAAAATTGCTGAAGAAGCGCATCAGGCTGCCTTTTTATGTGTGGTAGATGCAACTAACCTGAAACTGCATCTGGGACTGGTTCTGGAAATGATCGCGCTTGGCCGGCCAATGTTGGTCGTGCTGAACATGATGGACGAAGCACGCCGTCGTGGGATGCAGATCAATACCCAGAAATTGTCTGAACGTCTGGGGGTGCCGGTGGTTGAAACGGTTGCCGTACGTAATTCAGGAATTGAAAACCTGAAAAATGCGCTGGAGCAGGGTAAGTTTTCCGCACCCCAGACAGAACTAAGTGGTTTAAGTGGTGAGAGCCATCAACAGGTTGCGACCATTTTGAAAGATGTGGTCAACTATGTGGATCAGGAAGATAAGCGCACCGACTTTCTGGACAAGATTTTCCTGCATCCAGTTCTGGGCCTGCTCAGCCTGGCCCTCATGATGTTTGTAGTGTTTCAGGCGGTTTTTGCCTGGGCTGCACCTTTCATGGATGGAATTGAAGCATTCTTCGGCTGGCTGGGCGAATTTCTGGGCGCCTATATTGCTCATCCGCTACTGAATAGCCTGGTGGTGGATGGGATTATTGCGGGTGCCGGCGGGGTCATCGTGTTCCTGCCACAGATTCTGATTCTGTTTTTCTTTATTTTGGTGCTAGAAGAATCCGGGTATCTGCCACGCGCAGCTTTTCTGCTGGATAAACTCATGTTTAAGGCCGGTCTTTCCGGCCGTGCTTTTATTCCCTTGTTATCTAGCTTTGCCTGCGCCGTCCCGGGGATTATGGCTTCACGCACCATTAGTGATCCGCGTGACCGTCTCACCACCATCTTTGTTGCACCATTGATGACCTGTTCGGCACGTTTGCCGGTATATGCACTGCTGATTGCGGCGTTTATTCCTGAACAAACGGTAGGGGGCTTTATGAACCTGCAAGGGCTGGTGCTATTTGCCCTGTATATGGCGGGGATTCTGAGCGCACTGGCGGTATCCTTTGTACTGAAATTTTTCTATAAAGATAAATCTCAGCACATGCTGTTGATGGAGCTGCCCAGCTACCGTTTTCCTGACCTGAAAAACGTCTGGATCGGTTTAGTAGACCGCGGCAAAATCTTCTTGAAACGCGTGGGCGGTATCATCTTTGCGCTGTCCGTGGTGCTCTGGTTCCTGTGTACTTTCCCGCAACCACCAGCAGATGCAACCCTACCTGCGATTGATTATTCCTTTGCCGGAATGCTGGGTCATGTGCTGCAACCGATTTTTGCGCCACTGGGCTTTAACTGGCAGATCTGTATTGCCCTGATTCCGGCCATGGCAGCGCGTGAAGTTGTCGTTGCCGCCTTGGGGACAGTCTATGCCTTGTCGGCAGTGGATGAAGATGCGATGTCTGAGGGACTGGTCTCGCTGATCAGTAGCGGTGGAGACTTGGGCTGGTCATTGGCAACCGGTTTATCCTTACTGGTCTGGTTTATCTATGCACCACACTGTCTGGCTACCCTGGCGACGGTTAAACGTGAAACCGGTTCCTGGAAAACGGTCAGTATCATGACTATTTACCTGTTTGGTCTGGCATATTTCATGTCATTCCTGACCTACCAAATCGCTTCACATTATTTTGGCTAAATCGGATCGGGCATATGCTCGAAATGCTTGAGCTTATGATGCGAAGGGGAGACTGAAATGATTGAGATTTTAATTGTAGCGGTACTGGTGCTCTGGAGCACGCTGGTGGTGTTTAAGAAAGTATTTCCGAATACGTCGCGCTCGTTTTTTCAGAAACTGTCGGATGCCTGTGCAACCAAAGGCTGGGAACGTCTGGCCAAGTGGCTGCAACCTGCAATGGCCAGTGGTTGTGGCAACTGTGCCTGCCCGGTATCTGAACAAGCTAAGCACAACAAGCCTGATGCCCAGGCGGTCAAATGGAAATAAAGCCGCTATTGTTGTAGATTTCAAAAAACCGTCATGCGCATGACGGTTTTTTTACGCACTGACACAAAAAATACCGTAGAAAGTCAAAACAGAAAAAGCATTCAAAACAGCAAAGTGCTACCATTTCGTCAGTTTTAAAATAGACCAGAAAATGGGGTAAAAATGTTAATACAACGTGGTGGACTTAAAGTCGTTGCAGGACTCGGAATTTCAGGTGTTGCAGCCGTCAACTTCTTACATGGCCAAGGCTACCGCGTTGCAGTAACAGATTCGAGAACGACTCCGCCTGGGCATGACCAGATTCCGGCTGAGGTACAGACCAGCTTTGGTCATTTTGACCAGGAACTTTTACTGTCGGCTGAAGAAATCATTATCAGTCCGGGACTTGATCCAAAACTTGCGGAAATCCAGGCTGCAATTGCACAGGGTATTCCGGTGGTGAGTGAAATCCAGATTTTACGCCGTGCAACTAACAAGCCTATAGTAGCAATTACCGGCTCCAATGCAAAAAGTACCGTTACCACGCTGATTGGCCTCATGGCAGTTGATGCCGGTAAAAAGGTGGCTGTAGGAGGCAATCTTGGCCGTCCGGCATTGGACCTGATCCAAGATGATCCTGAGCTGTATATCCTTGAATTGTCCAGCTTCCAGCTTGAAACTACCTCCAATTTAAATGCTGAAGTGGCGGTGGTTTTAAATATGAGTGAAGATCATCTGGACCGTCATGGTGACATGATGGGCTATCACGCTGCCAAGCACCGTATTTTTCAGGGGGCAAAAAAAGTGGTGTTTAACCGCGATGATGCTCTGACGCGTCCGCTGGTTCCGGATACCACCCCCATGCAAAGTTTTGGCCTGAATGCACCCGATATGAATCAGTACGGTATTCTCAAAGAGACAGATGGCACCATCTGGCTGGCGCGTGGCCGTGAACGTTTGCTGAAAAGCTCCCAGATGTATCTGCAGGGGACACATAACATTGCCAATGCCTTGGCGTGTCTGGTTTTGGGAGAGGCGATCGGTCTGCCGCTGGAGAGCATGCTTGAAACGCTTCAAACCTTTAAAGGCTTAGAGCATCGCTGTGAGTTCGTCAAAGAGGTGCATGGGGTACGTTATTATAATGACTCTAAGGGCACCAATATTGGCGCCACGCAGGCTGCCCTAGACGGACTGGGGGCGGCGATTGAAGTTCAGGGCGGTAAAGTAGCCATCATTTTAGGGGGGCAAGGCAAAGGACAGGACTTTAAAGCCCTGCGAGATTCCTTATCCCAATATGCCAAGGTTGCGGTGCTGATTGGAGAAGATCGTCCTCTGATTGAAGAGGCGATTGCCGGCACCACTGAGTTGCTACATGCTGATAATTTGCAGCAGGCGGTTGAAATCTGTCAAAAGCACACTCAGGCTCATGATGTCGTGTTATTGTCTCCTGCATGTGCAAGCTTTGACATGTTCTCGGGCTATCCGGAGCGTGGTCGCAAATTTGTAACCTATGTGAATGAACTCAATGAAGAATAATAAGGATTGGTGCTATGGCTGAGTTTGCTCAGACTACGATCAATAAATTAAACCGCTTATATGATCAGTGGGTGCCAAAACTGCCGGTAGATGTCAATGCACGGAATGTGCTGATTTTCTCGGTGCTGGCCTTGCTGTGTATTGGCTCGATCATGGTGGCTTCCGCCTCGATGCCGTATGCCGAGCGTATTCATGAAAATGCCTTTCATTATGTGATCCGGCACGGGATTTCGATTGTTGCTGCGCTTGTGGCTGCCTATCTGGCTTATAAAGTCCCGCTAAAGATGTGGTTTAACAATACCTTCTTCTTGTGGATAGTCACCATTGTGCTGCTGGTCGCGGTACTTTTTATCGGGACTGAAGTCAATGGTTCCAAACGCTGGATCAGGCTGGCCGGCTTTACCTTGCAGGCCTCTGAAGTTGCCAAGGTCATGATGGCCATTTTTACAGCCGACTATGTGGTACGTCGTGCAGAAGAAGTTCGGAATAATATTAAAGGGCTGATTCGCTTGAGTGCCATCATGGGGGCCACGGTTGGTCTAATTATTCTGGAGCCTGATCTTGGGGCAACGGTGGTGATTACCCTGACTATGCTAGGTGTCTTCTTTCTGGCGGGTGCGCCCTGGATTCAGTTTGGGGTAGCATTGATGACCTTGTTGGGGGTATTTGCCGTTGCAATTGCATGGGAGCCGTATCGTTTACAGCGTTTACTGTCTTTCTCCAACCCTTGGGAAGATCCACTCGGTACTGGTTATCAGCTGTCGAATGCCCTGATGGCATTTGGTCGCGGCGAATGGTCAGGCGTTGGCCTGGGTCATAGTATCCAGAAAATGTCGTATCTGCCTGAGGCACATACCGACTTTATGCTGGCAATTCTGGGTGAGGAATTTGGTTTTCTGGGCATTGCCACCATTCTGCTTTTATCCTTTACCATGCTGGTCTGCTGCATCCGGATTGGGCATCGTGCCTTGCAGCATCAGTATTTGCGTGCCGGCTATCTCGCCTATGGCATCAGTATTATTTTCCTGCTGCAAATTCTGGTCAATGCCGGCATGAATATGGGGCTGTTACCGACCAAAGGCTTGACCCTGCCATTTATCAGTTATGGCGGTTCATCTTTGATTATCTGTGCAGTGATGATCAGCTTGATTTTGAAAATTGACGCTACTACCCAGCAAGTCAATCCAAGCCGCGAAGAATCAAGCTTCTAGACTGGACTGACGCTGTGGATCAGGCTGGGCATGGTCAAGTACTGTGCTCGGCATGACCGTACCGCAATTCAAACAGCGTACAAAAGCACTTTTCGCCTTGGACAGCGGAATTAGGGGAATAAAAAACAGAGAAAAATAATTGCGCTGCTGCTTTAGTTCATAGGTTGAGCGCGTTCGGCAGACCGGGCAGAGAAACTGGCTTTTCTCAATTACCTTGGTTTTCGGTCCTATCCCAAAAATAAAAAACATCCTGATCTTCCTTTTTGAGCTTTGTTCTTGTTGTTAGCTTAAGTCAAACCTGATTTTTATACATAGTGACCTTGTAGCTGTGTTGTATGAGGAATTCGTGCAATATCCCACTGGGCCACGGCCTGCTCCAGCATACGTGCAGGGCGGTCCATGTCAACCGGCAGCTGACCCAAGGCCTGAAGTGCCTGTTTCAAGAGCAGGGGAGCCTGCTGGAGATTCAGTGCTTGTGCCAGATTTTGCTTGGACAGTTTCTGCCCCTGATCATTCATGGCTAAAGGCAGATGCAGATAGCTCAAGCGCGGATAGCCCAGTAACTGCCCCAGATAAATCTGGCGTTCAGTATTGTCTAACAGATCAGCACCACGCACCACATGGGTCATGCCTTGCAAATAATCGTCCACCACCACAGCCAGTTGATAGTTGATAATCCCGTCACGGCGTTTCAGGACAAAATCCCCGAGGTCCTTTTTTAGTTCTGAACAGTGCCGGCCTTGTAGACGGTCGTCAAAGCAGATGGTGACATCTTCAACCTTGAGGCGGATTGCCTGATGCTCAAACGCCAGACCCAAGTCACGGCAGGTATCCTGATAGATATGGTTGGAGCCGAGCATTTTACGGGTGCATTGGCAGGCATAAACCTGTCCTTGCTGACGGAGTTGCTGAATGACTTTTTCATAAAGCTCAAGACGATCTTTCTGAAAAATGATGGCGCTATCTGGCTCAAATTCAAAAGCGTCCAGCGCGCGCAGGATATGCGCTTCACTGCCCGGATAAATACGCGGAATGTCGGTATCTTCAATCCGCACCAGCCAGCGGCCCTGATGGGCTTTGGCATCACAATAGCTGGCCACCCCTGTAATAAGGGAGCCAAAATGCAAAGGGCCGGTTGGCGATGGCGCGAACCGGCCCACATAAGCCATCCTGTTATCCCCCTCCCTGATTAAGGGAGGGGTTAGGGGAGGATTATTGGAGAACATCATTAACCGTTGTTTTGCTTCTCTTTGATTTCTGCCAGAGTTTTGCAGTCAATACATAAAGTTGCAGTTGGACGGGCTTCCAGACGGCGTAAACCGATTTCGATACCGCAAGTTTCGCAGAAACCGTAGTCATCGTTCTGGATCGCTTCAATCGACTGTTCGATTTTGCGGATCAGCTTACGCTCGCGGTCACGGGTACGCAGCTCGATTGCAAACTCTTCTTCTTGCGTTGCGCGGTCATTCACATCAGGAAGGGCCGTATTTTCATCCTGCATGGTATTTAAAGTACGGTCAACTTCTGACATCAGCTCAGCTTTCCATGCCATCAAAATTTGACGGAAGTGTCCAAGCTGGCCTTCAGACATATATTCTTCATTTTTTTTAGGTTGATAAGGTTCAATACCAAATAAGCTAGCAGTAGAACCACCCTCAGTCGTTTTCGGCTTAGATTTACGTACTCGCTTGGTAGCTTTCCCTTCTACAAGATCGGTTTGTTGGTCTAAGACTTGATTTTGGTTGTCATTCGCCATTTAGGGCATTCCTCATCATATGCGTATATACGTACGCAAAAAATATGGTGATATGCAATTTTTTATCCACCCTGAAGAAGGATTATCCTTCTATGGGGGTCGTCATCATATAGACTTTTTATACGCTTTAATAGTCTTTGATGTATGGATTATAACTATCACACTTCCTTCGGTTGCATTAAGGTAAAGCAAAAAAATTAAATTGGAAAGTTAATAACCTGAAATTTCAGTATTAATATTTTGCTCACTGAAGGCAATCCGCTGCACATGGGTCTCAAACCCGCCATTCTGGTACAAATGTACTACCCGATAGCCCGGTGCGGCCTGATCTAGCGCAAAATTTTCACTTCTGGGTTTGAACTGCACACTGGTGGAGGGCGCCGATAAAAAAGCTACGCCTTGCCACGCATGACAGGAGTCCTGATGCACATGGCCAAACAGTACCAGTTTGACATTTTGATGGCGGGCAATCACCTGTTTCAGACTATCTGCATTTTTCAGACGGTGCTGGTCTATCCAGCGCGATTGCATGGCAAAAGGATGATGATGACAGGCAATTACAATATGTTGCGTCCGATGCTCGGTTAGAAGTTGATCCAGCTGATCCAGCTGGGCCTGCTCAATCCAGCCATCCACCTGATCTGCCACGGCACTGTTTAATAGGATCAGGGACCATGTTCCCAGACGGATGGCATGGGCCTCATCTGTATTACGGTAAAACGGAAAATAGCGGGCATCATCATGATTGCCTGGAATCTGGTAATACGGCACATTCAGGGCCTGAATCGACTGAAGATAGCGGGCATAGGTGTCTGCGACCGGCACCTGAGCCAAGTCACCGGTATGAATCAAGGCATCCATTTGTGGAAAATGGGTTTGGATATGTTGCATGACCTGCTGGAAGCTGTACTCCGGATTAATCTGGGCAAAGCTCAGGTCTGGCTGGTCCATTAAATGGGTGTCGGTAATCTGGATCAGGGTCCAGTCTTGTACGCTTTCACTCTCAAATTGGGCTAGATTTGTCATGTCTGCCCCCTTAAATATATCTGGGCAGTATGGATATGCATTTGCAGCCATTGTAAGGCCATAATGACTGGGGCATTTTTTAAGCGGCCATTGCTGAGTAATTCGGCAAGATCTGTATAGTCCAGAATATGCAGCTGGATATTTTCTCCTTCATCCGGCATACCGAAAATACCGCCCTTTTCAGGCAGTACACTTTCAGCTACATACAAATGAAACAGCTCAGAACAGGCTCCGGCAGAAGGATAGAAGCTAAAAATATGTTGTAAATGCTCAATACTACAGCCTGATTCTTCCAGTGCTTCACGGTGAATACACTGTTCCGGCGCTTCATCACCATCGAGTACGCCGGCAATGATTTCCAGTTGCCAGGGCGAATCGGCATCATCCAGCCCACCAATACGAAACTGTTCGATCAGGGCAAATTTTTGCTGCTGGTCGTTATAAATCAGGACGCCGGCGGCTTCTGGGCGATGAATCAACTCACGCTGCAAAACTGGTGTCTGGGCTGCTTGATGAAAAAGGCGATGGCGCAGGCTGACTTTTTCAACCTGAATAAATCCCCGATATAAAAATTCCCGCGCTTCTATACTAAAGTCGTTTTTATTGTAAGAAGCCTGTTTAATAATATTCATAAGCTCAGAAAAGATGAAATACTTACGTTTTCATCCTATCTGAGATTTTTATGAAGACAACTGTTTTTTTTGAAGTTTATAGCTTGTGGTATAGTTTTTGACCAGTGCTATGGAACTCATTTTTCATCTGGGTCAGTCCAGACTCAATCTCTGCTTGGCCAGCTGCTTGCTGACTGGCATAGTCACGAACATTCTGGGTGATTTTCATTGAACAGAACTTTGGACCACACATTGAGCAGAAATGCGCTGATTTATGCGCCTGTTTGGGCATGGTTTCATCATGCATACTGCGCGCGGTATCCGGATCCAGACTCAGGTTAAACTGATCTTCCCAACGGAATTCAAAACGTGCCTTGGACAAGGCATTATCGCGGGCTTGAGCACCTGGATGACCTTTGGCCAGATCGGCTGCATGCGCTGCAATTTTGTAGGTAATAATGCCATCTTTGACATCTTTCTTGTTCGGCAGGCCCAAATGCTCTTTGGGGGTCACATAGCATAGCATCGCCGTACCGTACCAGCCAATCATGGCCGCGCCAATTGCTGAGGTAATATGGTCATAGCCTGGTGCAATATCGGTGGTTAAAGGCCCTAAGGTATAAAAAGGCGCTTCTTTACAGACTTCGAGCTGCAGGTCCATATTCTCCTTGATCATATGCATAGGAACATGGCCCGGGCCTTCAATCATGACCTGTACATCATGTTTCCAGGCACGGTGAGTCAGCTCTCCCAAGGTTCTCAGCTCGGCAAATTGAGCTTCGTCATTGGCATCTTGAATACAACCAGGGCGCAGGCCATCTCCCAGACTAAAGGAGACATCATAGGCCTTCATGATTTCACAGATCTCATCGAAATGGGTATAGAGGAAGTTTTCCTGATGATGGGCCAGACACCACTGCGCCATGATTGAACCACCGCGAGATACGATACCGGTTAAGCGATTTGCCGTCAGCGGTACATATCTCAAAAGCACGCCAGCATGAATGGTGAAATAGTCCACACCCTGTTCGGCCTGTTCAATCAGGGTATCTTTAAAGATCTCCCAAGTCAGGTCTTCAGCCACGCCGTTGACTTTTTCCAGTGCCTGATAGATTGGTACGGTTCCGATCGGCACTGGAGAGTTACGGATAATCCATTCACGGGTTTCATGGATATTCTGTCCGGTGGACAGGTCCATAATCGTATCTGCCCCCCAGCGTGTCGCCCAGGTCATTTTCGAGACTTCTTCTTCAATACTCGAACCGAGTGCAGAGTTGCCGATATTGGCATTGATTTTCACCAAAAAATTACGTCCGATAATCATCGGCTCGAGTTCCGGATGATTAATATTGGCCGGAATGATTGCACGGCCTTCCGCCACTTCTTGACGGACAAACTCCGGAGTAATTTCGGTGAGATTTTTTGCTCCAAAGTTTTGTCCCGGATGCTGGCGCATATCCACGTCTTCAAGCTGACGCAGATTTTCCCGAATCGCGATATATTCCATTTCCGGCGTAATGATGCCCTGTTTGGCATAATGCATCTGGGTCACGTTCTGGCCAGCTTTGGCACGGCGCGGTTTTTGAATATGGGCAAAACGGATTTCGGCTGTGCGGATGTCACGTAAACGCTGGCGGCCAAATTCAGAACTCAGCTGATCTAGCACTTCTGTATCATTACGCTGCTTGATCCATGGCTCACGTACATTCGGCAAGCCTTTATTCAGATCAATCGCCACATTGGGATCTGTATACACACCCGAGGTGTCATACACCATCAAAGGGGGATTGCTTTCATTGCCAGTACGGGTTGGGGTTTCACTTAAAGAGATTTCCCGCATGGGAACTTGAATATCGGGACGTGAGCCTTGTAAATAGACTTTACGTGATGCTGGCAGAATACGGGTCAGGTCGCGAGCTTCCTGTTCATGCTGGCTTAGGGGAGTTTCAGAAGAAAGATTCGTTAACTGGTTCATTGTCATGATCCTTATGAATGACATCAACGAATCAAGCACGACCAAAAACGTGGGCGGTATTATCCTGTGCAGGATAAAAAAGGCTGGGGTTTTTAGATGGCTTGATTCCTACGCAGGTTTTAACCTGATCAGGTTCAACGGTACTCATGTTCACTGCCAGTCGAGGATTGGCATTACATGATCTCAGCGAGGGACTACTCGCGCTCCGTCAAGCGAAGCTTAATCTTAGCGCAGTTGGTGTCTAAAAAGTAGCTTTAAATCAATGGCTGCAACTTTGAACAACAGAAGCTATTTTTATGTAACCGACCCTAAAGACAAATGGCATCTCGAAAGCAGTTTTTTTCATAATTCTGCGAGGGCGGGCTGATCTGGGCATAATATAAAATCTGTTCGGCCTCGGAACGGTTACGATAGTTTTCCGGCAGCGCCTGCTGACGCTGTTCAGCACTCATGTCTAAAAACTCCAGAAATAATCGTGCCTGCGCAGACAGCGTCGATTTCTGACCACGTGACAAACCGATAATGGTTTCCAGATGACTGGTATCCACGCTATAACGGTCCCGATAATCTGCAGACACTGGAGAGGCTTCAGTGCCGCGGAACAAGAAGTAGGTATATTGTTTAAGGAGGTATTTCGCGTCCTGTGTATAGCTGCTCTGCGGGTAGGTCTGGAGATAGTCTTCCCAGAACAGGCCACGTGCGGCAATATCTGCTGCCTCAATCTGGAGCCGGTTGTTGATCAGGACCGGTTCGGCATTCTGTTCTGCCAGATTCTCAATAAAGGTTTTTTCAGGCGCGGGTAAATAAGGGGCAAAAATACGCGCCAGATATTCCGGACTGCGGCGATAATGCAGCTGACCATCTCCAAGATCCAGCAATTCTACATAGGCTTGCCCTTTATGTTTTAACAGGTACTGGTCACGCGAGGTCAGCTGTTCAAAATGACTCTGCTGAATGGTCGGATGCTGGGCCATTTCCAGAGAATATTGCTCAAAGGCGCGTTGCTGGAATTCGCTACGTTCAACATTTAAAAAGCGCTGATACATCTCGGTTGAATGTTGCATCAGGTGTTTCTGCTCGGCCAGTTCCATCAGTGGCAGACACACTTTCAGGTCCTGATTAATCTGCTCCAGCGCAAAGGTGGTGCGCTGATCATTAATCTGGGCCATATTTTTTTCAATATTCTGGCACATGAGCGTAAAATCATGTTCCGGACTCAGCGTGGCTTTAAGCTCCGCCTGTTCAATTTCAAGCTGCGGTTCTGAAGGCTGCTGACATGCTCCTACGAACAGCAAACTGCTTAAAACTAAACCATATTTGAATATTGACTGGAATCGCGTTAACACTATGTTTACGTACTCTTTGCGGTGAAAATCAGAAATGACTGCTTTAGCGGGAATTCTATTGTATAGATCAAATTAAAATACTATGTTTAGTATTGTGAACGGCTTTGTTAAGCGGATGTGAAGGATTCTGAAAGTTGAAGGAATCTTGAATAAAATCGTCGTTCTATATTAAAAACTTAATAAAAGTTATACGTAATCATTCAAAAGAAATCTTTAGTATTCTGGGGAGCAGAAAGGCCTGGAATTGGATAGTTTTAAGGGCGGTTAGGGGTAAAGACGAATAAAATGAAATTAAAACTCATTGTGAGTGCCTGTTTATGCTGTGCAAGTTTTGAGCTTTGGGCACTGGATTTACTTGATGCCTATCAGCGCGCCCAACAAAATGATCCCAACTGGCAGGCCAATGTCTTGCAGTATCAGGCCGATCAGCTGAATCTCGGAATTGCCAGCGGGAATTTACTGCCGACTGTTACACTTTCAGGCAATCTCAGCCGTAAAAACCAGTCTGTTAATCACTCGCAGATTGAGGGGCTTCCTGCCGATTTTGGCGAGTTACAGGGGGCTAGTACCACCAGCCGCCAGATTGCAGTTACTGCACGGCAGGCTTTATTTCGCTGGGATGCATGGCAGGGCTATAAGCAGGTCAAAACCTCGGTAGAGCTGAGTGAAGTCAATTTACGCCTGCAAAAACAGCAGCATATTTTACAGGTCGCTGAAGCCTATTTTAATGTCCTGCGCCAACAATCCCTGACCATGGCCTATTTGCAGGAAGAACAGGCTCTGTTAGAACAGTTGGGCATCATGACGGCCAAGCTCAAAGAGGGGCTGGTGGCCCGCAGTGATGTCAGTGAAGCCAATGCCCAATATCAGAGTGCTCAGGCCAACCGGATTTCAACCCAGGTACAGCTGGTGCTGGCTCAGGAACAGCTGGCTCAACTGATTGGGCCTTATCGCGAGAATCTGGCTGTGTTGCGGGAAGATTTCCAGTTCCAGAAGCCCATTCCGGAGAGCATTGATGCCTGGATTGATCTGGCTCAGCACCAGAACCTGGGAATTCTGCAAGCGCGTCTGCAAAAACGTTATTCTGAAGATGCCAAGCGGGTAGAACAGGCAGCCCTTTATCCACAAGTCGAGGCGGTAGGAACTTATGGCTATTTAAAACAAACCCCTGAAACTGTGCTGTCGAGCAATGGCGATTTTGACCAGATCGGCCTCGAAGTAAACTGGAATCTGTTTAGCGGTGGCCGCACCCAGAAAAGCATCCGCCAGGCCAGTGTCAATGTACAGAAAAGTGCCTCCCAGCTGGAGGCTGCCATGCGTAAGGCCCATACCGAGGTGAAGCAGTCTTATTTACAGGTAGAAACCGATCAGGCCAAACTCAAGGCCCGTCAGGCTGCGATGGAGTCCTCGGAAATGGTCTCACGCGCATCCCGTGCCCAATATGAGGAAGGCTTAAAAGCCATGGTTGATATCTTATTGGCCCAGCGTAATGCTTTCTCGGCCAAAACCGATTATCTGAATGCCAAATATGACTATGTGCTGCATGTCCTGCAATTACAGGCATCGGTCGGGCAACTGACAGAAAAACAGCTGGCAGAAATCAATGCCTGGCTCGTGGAGTATCCTTAGGCTCTGTTGATAGGGCATAAATACATGGCTTTTTGATTTGTCATCAAACTTTCATCAAAGATATGCTTTAATATTGATCCATTAACGATCACTGCTGTGTGCTGTTCAGGAGTAAATATCCTTGAGTCCAAATAATCCTGTTTTAAGTCATCACATTTCTTCGCAATTTAATGAGGATTTGCAGGATGTGAATACCAAATTCATGACCATGGGCGGAATGGTAGAGCAACAGGTGGCCAATGCGATTCATGCTTTGCTGGATACAGATGCCGCGATGGCTATTGATGTCCAGTTTCAGGACAATGTGGTCAATCGTCTGGAAAGTGAAATTGATGAAGCGCTGACCCTGATTCTGGCACGCCGTCATCCTGCGGCAATTGACCTGCGTATGGTGATTGCCATGTCCAAGGCCAATACCGACCTTGAGCGTATTGGAGATGAGGCTGCAAAGATTGCCCGTATTGCCCAAAGTTTATGTGAAGAAGGCGGCTCACCACGTGGTTATATGGAAACCCGGCACATTGGTAATCAGGTGCGTGTCATGATTCATGATGCACTAGATGCGTTTGCACGGCTGGATGTCGATCAGGCCCTGCGAGTGATGCTGGCGGATGGGGATATTGACCGTGAATATCAGTCCGCAACGCGTACCCTGATGACCTATATGATTGAAGATCCTCGACATATTAGTCGGGTAATTAACGTCTTGTGGGTATTGCGCTCACTGGAACGAATTGGCGATCATGCGCGCAATATTTCAGAGCAGGTCATTTATATGGTCAAAGGCTTTGACGTACGTCATGCCAGTGTCGAAGAAGTTGAGCAACGTGTGCGTTAAGCCTACTCCGTCAGCTAGATGTAAAAAGCCTGCTTGAAGCAGGCTTTTTTGATCTTAGATTAAAAAAAAAAGAACAGCTTCTTAGTGTTTCAGAGTTTTTAAATTTTAAAGATTTCAAACCTAGATGTCAGATTAAAACTTGACAGGGTGAGCCTAAAGAAAAACAAAAAGATAGATGGCCTTAATAATAAGGCTATTTCAGAATAGGCGGAAGCTGTTGTGAGCATATGGGGGAATGTTTTAGATCTATACAGAATAAAAAATCACACCCTGTTTCAATAAATATGAGCTTTATTGAAGATGGTCGGACATATCAGGTTTAAAAATAAGACTATATTTGTAGGGGGGTATTTTATAGGGGGGATAAAAATACAAGCGATCACCCTGAAATTTATTTTTCAGCCAAGCTGAAGTTGGTTATCACTTTTATGGGCTGGATTATCAATATCACTCTATATCCGGGGAGCGGATTATGCGGTTTTAACCGCTGCCTGACTGGATAGGAAATGAAGGCTAACAGTTTAAGTTCACTATAGAACTCTGTTTCTTCAACCAATTGAATGCAGGGCAGGAATGAAAGGGATCACTCCGTGCATTGGTATAGCTTGAAGCAAGTGGGTTAAAGACTGGCTGCTCCCCAGCTTAACTATGCGTCTCTTCTTCTGCATCCTCTTCAAAGGTTCTGGCAATTTTTTCAATATTCAGGCTTTTTGCCATCGCATCAAAAATCTCTTTATAGACCCCATTTTGATGATAGAGCTGATCATGTTCGCCATGTTCTGCAATCATCCCCTCTTTCATGACATAGGTATAATCCGCATCGATGATTTGCGACAGGCTATGTGAAATGATAATCACCGTCCGACCCTGTTTAATCTGATCCAGACTGTGTTTGATCTGTTCGGTTGCAATTGCATCCAGACTTGCCGTGGGTTCATCCAGAAAAATAATGGGTGGGTTTTTCAGGAACATGCGTGCCAGTGCAATACGCTGCTGCTGTCCGCCAGAAAGCTGTAAAGCATCTGATTCATAGGCTTGTGGTAATTGTAGGATCTGCTCATGAATGGAAGCTTTCTGGGCCGCCTGAATGACATCTTCCATTCGAGCATCGGTTTTTCCATACCGGATATTGTCAAAAATCGTGCCTTGAAAAATATGGTTTTTTTGCAGAACCAGCCCAATATGATCACGCAGATACTGGGTGTCATAGTCTTTTAAATCAATTCCATCGAGTAGGATCTGGCCTTGCTGCTGCTCATAGAATTTGTCCAGCAGGCTGATCAAGGTCGATTTTCCTGCGCCCGACAAACCGACCAGGGCGGTAATGGTATTGGGCCGGATTTCCATTTCAATTTCTTTGAGGGCATGGTGCCCATTCGGATAATAAAAATTTACACCGCGCAGTTTAAAATGACCCTGAATAGGCGGTTTTTGCTGGCCACTCTGTTCAATTTCATGATCGGCTTCCAGAATATTAAAAAAACTTTCTGAATAAATCATGGCATCGTTGACCTCATCATAAATCCGGTGCAGGGAACGAATGGGGGCCGAGACATTATTAAAGAGCAGCACATGAAACATGATCATGCCGATACTCATCTGCCCATCCAGAACAAAATAGGAGGTCAGAATAATAATCAGCACAATGCCAATCTGTTCGATAAAAGTTTTTAAGCCATCAAACAGAAAGCTGGTCTGACGGGTTTTCATTTGATTGTCAGTCAGTTCACGTTGCAATTTTAACTGCTTGTCTGATTCAATCGCTTCGCGGTTAAAAGATTTAATGACCGTAATTGAATTGATAATGCTCAGAATCCCCTGGCTCTTTTTCTCCCGGCCATCCCGCAGGTTGCGGCGCCAGCCACCGAGCTTTTGTGCCTGTTGATAAGTCAGCCAGAAATACACCGGTACGATCGCAGTCGCCACCAGCCCGACATAAAAATTGGCATAGTACATCAGTCCCAAAGCCACAATTGCACTGGTAAATAAAGGCAAAATATCAATAAAAAAAATCTGTACCAAACGGGTCAGGGAGCCGATACCGCGATCAATCCGGGTCTGTAATTTTCCGGCCTGATTATTGTCCTGATTAAAAAAAGCCAGACGATAGGTGAGAAATTTTTCAATAATGCCCTGAGCCAAGTCCTGTGAGACAAAAATCCTTAACTTTTCTCCATAAAATTTCTGGCCAAACTGAACAAAGGCATTGATGATCTCCTTGCCAAGCAAAAGGATGGAAATAGTGATAAGAATGTGCCAGCCTTCATCCAGTCCCTGGCCGGTTTCCAGAAGGCGGTTGATACTATCGACTGCATATTGCAAGGTAATCGCATTGACCTGTGCCGTAAAGGAACCAATCAGGGTCAGGATCAGGGTGGCAATCACCAGCACACGATAAGGCCGGACAAAAGGCCGCAATTTGAGAAATAGTTGCCACAAATTCATAAGCAATTATTTTTATTGTGGAAGTGGGTTTAGTCTAGGCAGGATTTTGCAGGCTCACAAGGGGCCATGTTGTAGTGATTTGTGACATTAGATTGTAAATTTTTCGTTGCAGTATCAAGATTTTAAGCAATGACAGAGGTGCATCGAAATGACAAAGGATTTATTTTCTGCAGCGTCCCAAGCAAATGTATTGCCTTTTGATGGTGTGGTGGAGGACTATGGCCAGATTCTGGATGAGCGCCAGAGCCAGCAGTATCTGCAGGAATTTTTAGCGCATCTGGCCTGGCAGGCGGATGAGGTTACTATATTTGGCCAGCATTATATCACCGGGCGGAAAGTGGCCTGGTATGGTGATCAACATTATCAATATCACTATTCTGGTACTTCCAGACGGGCACATGCATGGGTGCCCCAGTTGTTGGAGCTAAAACAAAACATTGAGGAGTTGGCTGGCCATGCCTTTAATTCCTGTCTGGCGAATCTCTATGCAGATGGTTCTCAGGGGCTGGGCTGGCATAGTGATGATGAAGCTGCTTTATACAGCACCCATCAGCAGGAAAATGTGATTGCTTCTTTGAGTTTGGGTGCCACCCGAAAAATGAGTTTCAAGCATAAAACCCGTGAGGCCAAAGTCGATCTGTTAATGCAAAGTGGTCAATTAATCGTGATGCGCGGGATGACCCAGCGTTACTGGAAGCACTGCATCCGCAAAACTACCAAAGTGCTAGAGCCGAGAATTAACCTGACGTTTCGTTATTTTTATACGTGATTAATCCTTTAAAAATGATCAGGATTTTATTGCAGATAATTGGGCACTGTGCCCGGTATGAAGCTATCACCGGACACCATGATGAGGACTTAAGGCTGAATTCCAGCCGGATGACGATACCAGCTTTCAATCAGCAAGGCAGCTGCAATGCTGTCCGCCGACAGTTTCTTGCCGCGACCCTGCGCCTGGTAATGATCCAGTTCATCCCGTGCTTCGCGAGTGGTGAGGCGCTCATCGACCATCAAGGTCTGAATATTGGTCTGATGACGTAAACGGCGGGCAAATTTGCGTGCGCGTGTCGACAGCTCGGACTCGCTGTCATCCATATTTAAAGGTAGACCCACCAGAAAAAGATGCGGTTGATGGGTTTTTACAATGTTTAATAAGGCTGCCCAGTCCGGAATGCCGTCTTTCATCGGAAATAAAGGCAGGGGATAGGCACTTTCAATCAGGGACTGACCTGCAGCCATGCCCATTTTTTGGGTACCAAAATCAAAGGCCATAATGGTTTGAGATGCTAAATCAGGCATGGCCAATCTCGGAAGAAAACCAGCTGCGATCTACACCGATCTTTTTATAAGCTGCATCCCAACGGTCGTCATAGGGCAGATCAAAAATCAGATCCATATCGGAATCGCAGATTAGCCAGTCACCACGCGCAATTTCTTCTTCCAGCTGATGCTTGCCCCAGCTCGCATAACCGAGTGCAATCTGGTAACGGCCTACACCTTCATTATGCGCAATCGCATCTAGAATATCTTTGGAGGTGGTAATGCAGACATTTTCTCCCACAGCAATTGAAGAGTGCCAGGTTGGCTGGCCGGTATGCAGAACAAAACCGGCTTCAGGGCGTAAAGGTCCACCTTGCAGTACTTCATGCGGGTTGACGTTATCTGCTTCTATATCCAGATCATTCAGCAATTCTTTAATCTGAATACCCGTCGGTCGATTAATAATAATCCCCTGTGCGCCATCTTCATCGTGGCGGGCCAGATAAATTACGGTATGGGCAAAAAAATCGTCATTTGCATGGGGGGGAGCAATCAGACAACGATGAGCCAGATATTGTTTAGTCACCTGAGCAATTCTCCTTGAAATCAATTTCTTTGCAGAGAAATCCTATGATATTCATTATTACGTTACTAGAGCTTTGTCAATTCACCAACTGTTTTTTGTGATGACCGTCATTTCTTAAACCTGCTGAAACTTTAACTGCCGTAACTGCCGTGCATGCTGCAAGGTGGTTTCATTAATTTCCACACCGCCAGTCATTCTGGCAAGTTCTTGAATAATATCATCTTCTTTTAGGTCGATAATTGTACTGCTGGCCGGATTGGTCTGACGCTTTTTCACCAGCAGATGCTGGTCAGATTGTGCTGCTACCTGTGCCTGATGGGTAATACACAGAATTTGTACATGTTGTGCCAGATCCGCCAGTAAACGTCCCACCACTTCTGCGGTTCCACCACTAATGCCGACATCAATTTCATCAAAGACCAGTACGTCGGCTTCAGTTTTTTCAGCATTCATCACCTGCATGACCAAGGCAATACGCGACAGTTCACCACCTGAAGCGACCCGTGCCAAAGGTTGGGCCGGAATGCCTTTGTTGGCAGTAAACAAGAGCTGGATAAAGCTCAGGCCTTCGCTGGAAGGGTGCTCTAAAGGCTCAAACTTAAATTCAAAATGTGCCTCCGGCAAAGCCAGCAGCTTGACCTGCTCGGTCAGTTTTTTTGCCAGAGGTTCAGCCGCCTCACGGCGAATCTGATCCAGATGCTGGGCTTTGTTCAGGAACTCCTGATAAGAGACTTCGACCTGCTCCGCCAGAATTTCCGGATCTTCCAGCTGATGCAACTGTTCCAGCTCGGCCTGCCAGATTTCATACTCTTCTTTGAGCTGCTCAGGCTGGGTGCGGTATTTGCGTGCTAAACGGTGAAACACTTCCAGCTGGAGGTTTAATTCTTCCATCCGCGCTGGATCAAAACTTTGCCGATCCATAAACTGGCGTAAATTCGCCGTCGCATCTTCGAGTTCACTTTGCGCATTGAGTAAAGAGGTATAAATGTCAGAGAGCTGTTCACTGCGGCCCGCATGGCTTTCCATCCGCCGTAAAATTGAGGCCAGTTCCTGAGAAATATTCTGTTCGCCTTCATCCAGGCCAGTCAGGCTGTAGACACAATCCTGCATAATAGCTTCATGGTGTGAGAGACGGTCAAACTCCTGTTCAATTTCCTGATAATCCGTCTGAATGACTTCTTCGAGCTCTTCGAGTTGTAACTCCAGCGTTTCCATGCGCTGCTTACGCGTTGCCTGGGCATCTAGAGCCGCCTGATGTTGCCGGATATTTTTTTGCCAGCTGCTGTAGGCATCTCGTACCTCCTGAGCAGGCGCATAGAAATTGCTGTAACGGTCTAGCCAGTGTTTAGGATAAGGCGGTTCCAGTAATTGCTGCTGGCTATGCTGGCTGTAAAGTTGTACCAGCAAACGGCCAATTTCTTTGAGCTCAGACAGGCTGCTGGGACGGCCATTAATCCAGGCCTTACTGCGACCGGTGGCAAAAATCACCCGGCGTAAATGGATTTCGCCTGACTCATCATCTAGTTCATGCTCTTTTAACCAGATTGCCTCAGGGCTGTTTTCCTGATAGCTAAAGGTGGCGGTTACATCTGCTTTTTCTGCGCCATACCGCACATAATTGGTGTCGGTTCGCTCACCCAGGCAGGCCGACAAGGCATCCAGTAATAAGGATTTTCCTGCGCCGGTCTCGCCAGTAAGAACGTTAAAACCTTGTTTAATATCAATAGCAAGATGCTCGGCCAAAGCAAAATTGATCAGAGTTAAATGTGTCAGCATAAACGCATCCGGGCTGCGAAAAGTTTGAATGAAATAGCAAGTAGGTTGCTCTACTATAGCAACACGGCTGTTATTATAAATCAGGATAGATCGCTTTCATTCTATCTTAAATTTTAGTGATTAATACACGCTTATTTGATCGTGTTGTTCTGCGTATCCAGATTTGGCTGCAGAAACTTATTAATTTTTTTCATATATTTGACATGAAGAAAACTTAGTTTAGGGCCTGAAGTGAATGCGGAGGCTGTTTAATGATAGGAAAGATCACCGGTTGAGCGGGAATTTACTGCAATAAAATTGTCAATGGCACAGGCAGCCTCCGAGGGCTGAAGAATTTCATTCAAGTCCGACAAACTTTGATTGATTAGTTGTAGGGGCACATTTAAACTACAACAATCAAAATATTACAAAATGCTTTATCTGGAGAAATCGCATGTCAGCGCAGTTTGATCATGTATCTGTACTTAAAAAATCAAATGTGTATTTTGGCGGACTATGCATCAGCCATGTGGTGCAGTTTGAAGATGGCACCAAAAAAACGTTAGGGGTAATTTTACCTTCAGAAAATGCATTAACATTTGAAACGCATGTCCCTGAGCGTATGGAAATCATTTCAGGTGAATGCCGCGTGCAGATCGGCGACAGTGAAGAAAAAGAGCTATTTCGCGCGGGTCAGTCTTTCTATGTAGCCGGCAACAGCCGCTTCAAGATTGAAACCGATGATGTGCTGGACTACGTTTGCCATTTTGAAGGCTAAATACACCGCAAGATGAGCTGTAACCGATCAAGAAATTTTCATTTGAATCAGTTAAACTAGGCGTGATATGGAAATCCTGTGAAGTTGGCTTTGCAGGATTTTTCTTTTTTTGTCTTTTTCTTCACTGATTTCGAGGTCGTTCATGGCTAAACCTGAGTATTATTATGGCGTACATTCAGTAGAGTCATTGCTGGAGCTGGAGCCTGAACGTGTCTTGACGCTTTTTACGCTGAAAGGTCGTGATGACCAGCGCTTGAAGCGGGTGCTGGAGCTGGCTGAGCCGTTTGGAGTAAGTATCCAGCAGGCTAGTCGTGACAAGCTGGAAAAACTGGCAGGTCTGCCTTTTCACCAGGGGGTGGTGGCAGCGGTACGTCCACATCCGACCTTGAATGAAAAAGATCTGGAGCAGTTACTTAAGGAAAATAACCAAGCCTTGCTGCTGGCCCTCGATCAGGTAACAGATCCGCACAATCTGGGTGCCTGTATCCGTACTGCGGCTGCAATGGGCGTAGCGGCTGTGATTGTGCCACGTGACCATTCAGCCAGTCTGACGCCAACTGCACGTAAAGTCGCTGCAGGTGGGGCGGAAAAGGTGAAATTTATTCAGGTCACCAATCTGGCGCGCAGTTTGGGTCAAATCAAAGATGAGTTTAATGTGCGTGTAGTTGGCACCATGCTGGATGAAAAAGCGTTACCAATCCAGAATTTTGATTTCACCGGAACCGCAGTATGTATCGTCATGGGGGCGGAGGATACCGGTCTGCGTCCTATTACCCAAAGCCAATGTGATCAGACGGTGTATATCCCGATGGCTGGCAATTTACAAAGTCTGAATGTCAGTGTGGCAACTGGGATGGCGCTCTATGAAGCCTGCCGTCAGCGTAATACTTAATTACTCATGGCTCTATCGACTCGCACACAAGGTTATTTCTTTTTAATTACAACCATGTGTATCTGGGGTGGTTTTACCTTGACCGCCCGTCTGAATGCAGTTTGGCAGATCAGTGCCTGGGATATAGTTGCACTGCGCTTTTCTCTGGCTTTTCTGATCCTGATGCCGATCTTGTTGTACCGCAAAGAGGCGGGCTTTTTATTAAAAAAAGAGCCTTTTATACTGGCAATGATCGGTGGGGTTATTTACTGCCTGTTTGCCTATAGTGCCTTTCATTATGCGCCCACTGCGCATGCGGCAATTTTTCTGAATGGCTGTATTCCGATTTGTACGGCAATCATGGCCTTTTTCCTGATGGGGCAAGCTTTTGATAAGCATACCTGGGCCAGTCTGATCATTATGGTTATTGTGCTGTGTGTGATGAGCACCTTGATGTATCAGGAGACCGGAGTGGCATTCGGGCTAGGGGATTTTCTGTTTTTTATCAGTGCCATCCTCTGGGCGATTTTTACCGTGTTATTGCGTAAATATCAGCTTACCGCCTGGCAGGCAATGAGTGGTGTCGCGATCTGGTCAGCGGTGGTGTATGTACCGGTTTACCTGCTCTTTTTACCTAAACATTTAAGTGTGCCAGAACCCCAGCATTTGCTGTTCCAGACCATTTTTCATGGGATATTTGTGGTGATGATTGCCACCTTAAGCTATGTAGAAGCCATTAAGCGTCTTGGGGCATTTAAGGCAGGAAGTATTACCAATCTGGCGCCATTTATTGCTGCAATTTTGGCTGTACCCTTATTAAATGAACCACTCAGCCTGGCCATGGTGTGTGGCTTGATCGGGATGGCGATAGGTGCATTACAGCCCTGGCGCTGGTTTACCCACAAAGATAGCCTCAGTCAAAAACTGGCAGAACAGAAAAAGCAGGCCTAACGAGATCTGTTTTTATTTTAAGCTGCTTTCCACTATGGAAGAGATTAAAGCTGGACTTAAAATCTAGGGTTGAGTCCATGGCTAAGCTATATCGGCTAAATCCTTCATAAATAAAGAAAAAGAAGATGATAATGTTATAGAATTCAGCAGCTTAGGTCTAAGTTCCTGAGCGTAGTAGTGTGCTGCAGGGAAGGCTGTTGTTGTATGCCTGTTTATGATCTAAAGATCGCGCTCCTGGTTTTCAGCTGCCATGCTTAGATATTTTTCATGTAATGGCGTCAGGTGGGCATACAGATGTTCAAGCTCACCATCATTCAATACAATATCGTCAGCCATGGCACGTTTCTGTTCACGAGACATTTGTGCTGCAATAATCTGTTGAATTTGTTCTACATTCTGTCCATCACGTTGCGATGCCCGCTCGATTTGCAGCTCAATTGAAGCATCAATCAATAAGTTGCGCTGGGTCAGTTCATGCTGATTGGTTTCAAACAGCAGGGGTGAGACCAGAATCACATAAGGGCTCTGTGCTGCCTGTAACTGTTGAATAATCGAGCTGCGAATTGCAGGGTGCGTAATGTTTTCCAGCATTTTTCGTGCTCCAGGCGATTGAAAAATGTGTTCGCGTAAAGCACGGCGATTGAGTGAGCCATCTCCAAACAGGACCCAATCTCCAAAGGCCTGCTGAATCTGCAACAGTGCCGGTTGGCCAATGTCGACAACTTCACGGGCCACAATGTCGGCATCTACAATAACAATACCTTGCGCATCAAACCACTGGCTGGCAGCAGATTTTCCGCTGCCTATACCGCCGGTTAAACCGAGTACAAATTTCAATTTACTGACCTAAATAAATGTGCATGATCTGTTCGCCCCATAAAAAGGCGATCCAGCCTGCGATGGCAAGATAAGGACCAAAAGCAAAGGGCTGATTTTCTTTACGGATCTTGAGCAGAATAATCCCGATAATTGCCCCGACCAAAGAAGACAATAACACAATCAGCGGTAAAAGCAGGGGCCCCATCCAGGCACCTAAAGCTGCCAGTAGCTTAAAGTCTCCATAGCCCATGCCTTCCTTGCCCGTCACCACTTTAAACAGGTAATACACCACCCACAAACATAAAAAGCCCAGAATATACCCCCAGATGGCCGAGCTTGCGGAGGTATAGATGGCATAACTATTAATCCCGAGGCCCAGCGCTGCCAGGGGCAGGGTGTAACGGTCGGGTAAGAGTTGGGTATCAAAATCAATAAAAGTCAGGGTAATCAGCACATAGGTTAATACCAGGCCAAAGAGCATCTGTAGGGTAGGACCAAATACTGCCACAACGATCAGTGCACAAATCGCAGTTAACAATTCTATGAAAGGATAGCGAATACTGATTGGATGTTTGCAGTTACCACATTTACCACGCAATAATATCCAGCTTATCACTGGAATATTTTGATACCAGCGAATTGGCGTCTGACATTTTGGACAGGTTGAGGCGGGTTTGCTGAGGGTGATTTTACTTTCATCCATGATGGGCTGATCAGGATGCAAGAACAGCTGACAGTCAGTACGCCACTCCTGTTCCATCATTTTTGGCGTGCGATAGATCACCACATTTAAAAAACTGCCGATACAGAGACTAAAAAGCCCAACTGCGAGATAAAGCGCAGTCGGATTGTGGGAAAAATAAAAAATAAGGTCTTGCATTAAACCACAGAGCCCATTTGGAAGATTGGAAGATACATGGCAATCACCAGACCACCGACCAGCACACCCAGAATGGCCATAATCAGAGGCTCCATCATGGAAGTAAGACCATCGACAGCATTATCGACTTCATTTTCATAGTGAGTTGCCACTTTATCCAGCATGGCATCCAGGGCGCCTGATTCTTCACCAATTGCAACCATTTGTACGGCCATAGAAGGAAACTTGTCAGTCACACGCATGGCAAATTGCAGCTGCTGCCCGGTTGCGACATCTTCGCGAATTTTCATGACTGCGTCTTCGTAGACCACATTATTAGTCGCTCCGGCTGTCGATTCTAATGCATCAATCAATGGAACACCGGCAGCAAAAGTCGTCGACAAGGTACGGCTATAACGGGCAATAATCGCTTTATAAACCAGGTCACCAAAAATCGGTGCCTTAAGTGCAGCTTTATCCAGAAAGTCCCGGAATTTTTTACTGCGTTTCTTGGCTTCCAGAAATGCGGTAATAGCAACTGCAATGGCAATAATCATCAGGAACCAATACTTCTGCATCCACTCTGACATATTCACCACCATCTGGGTAAAGGCAGGCAAGTCGGCACCAAAAGATGAGAATAACTCCTGGAAGACCGGTACGACCTTAACCATCAGAATAATGGTCACGATTACAGCAACGACGATGACTGCAATGGGATATTTCATGGCCTTTTTAATCTTCTGCTTTAGCAGCTCGCTCTTTTCTTTATAGATGGCGACACGGTCGAGCATGGTTTCCAGAGCACCCGACTGCTCACCGGATTCCACCAGCGAACAGAACAGATTGTCAAAATACTGTGGATATTTACGTAAGGCACCTGCAAAGGTATTACCGCCTTCGACCTCTCCTTTAATACCAAGCACGACTTCACGCATAGCGGGGTTTTCTAGTCCCTCTGCCACGATTTCAAAGCCTTGAACCAACGGTACACCCGCTTTCATCATGGTCGCCAGCTGCCGGGTAAAAATCGTGATATCCAGGGTGCTGACCCGTTTTTTCATCAAGCCTTCAAGAATATTTTTTCTCTTCTGTCGAATAGTCTTGATGCTGATGCCTTGTTTTCTCAAGTTGACTTTTGCCAGCGCCATATTGCGTGCCGGTAATTCCCCCTTGATCTTCACCCCTTTGCGATCAATGCCTTCATAACTGAAGACGGGCATCATCTGGCCTTTTTTTACTGCCGCCATATGTTTATCCTTATTTTATATTTGCATCTGATCATTCGCTGGTTACACGATTGACTTCCTGTAAGGACGTCACCCCCTGCATAACCTTCATTAAACCTGACCGACGTAAGTTGTTAAAACCTGCATGTGCAGAAGCCTGAGCAATTTCAATTGCATTGCCATCTTCCATAATAATTCTTGAAATTTCTGGTGTTACTTTCATAACTTCATAAATGCCGACACGACCTTTATAACCTTCTCGACATTCATTGCAGCCAACCGGTTCATAAATCTGAAATTCCGGGTGTTGGAGATCTTCTTCGGTAAAGCCCATCTCCAAGAGGCTCTGCTTGGGAATATCGGCTGGTTTTTTACATTGTGCGCATAGACGGCGGGCCAGACGCTGGGCAATGACTAGGTTGACTGAAGTTGCAATATTAAAAGAAGGAACTCCCATATTGCGTAAACGAGTCAGGGTTTCCGGTGCACTGTTGGTGTGCAGTGTGGACATGACCATATGTCCGGTTTGTGCCGCCTTGATGGCAATTTCGGCCGTTTCCAGATCACGAATCTCACCGACCATGACAATATCCGGGTCCTGACGCAGGAAGGATTTAAGTGCAGCGGAAAAGGTCAGGCCGACCTTGTTGTTGACGTTGACCTGGTTAATCCCTTGCAGGTTAATCTCGACCGGATCTTCGGCCGTTGAAATATTGGTATCTTCACGGTTTAAGATATTCAGGCCGGTATACAGGGAAACGGTTTTACCCGAACCGGTAGGACCGGTAATCAATAGCATGCCTTGAGGTTTCTCCAAGGCTGCCATAAACAGGGCTTTCTGTTCCGGCTCATAACCCAAGGCATCAATTCCCAGCATTGCACTGGACGGATCCAGAATACGCAGTACCAGTTTTTCCCCAAACAGGGTAGGCAATGAGTTCACACGGAAGTCGATTGCTTTATTTTTGGAGAGTTTTAATTTGATACGGCCATCTTGGGGAATACGCTTTTCAGAAATATCCATTTGTGACATGACTTTTAAGCGGGAAGCTAAACGGTTAGCTAATTGCAAAGGTGGCGTGGCAATTTGACGCAGCACCCCATCGACTCGATAACGAACCCGGTATATCTTTTCATAAGGCTCAAAATGCAGATCCGATGCACCCATCCGGATCGCATCAATCAGCAATTTGTTAATATATTTAACAATAGGAGCTTCTTCGCCTTTTTCCTGGTCTTCCTCGTCTTCTTTGTCTGAGATTTCACTGCCTTCGACATCAAGATCGAGATCAAAACTGTCATCAAAATCAAACGTGCTTTCTTCGGTGAAATTCTGTTCGATCAATTTTTCCAGTTTATTGTATTCAACAATAATACTTTCAATATTCAGTTTGGTGGCAAAGCGGATTGCATCAATGGCTTCAATATTGGTCGGGTTACTGGTGGCAATATAAAGGATATTGGCACTCTTAAAAATTGGCAGAACCCGGTGTTTGGTAATTAATTTTTCATCTATTTCTTCACGTAAGATTTGTCCAGAATCATACGCCCCCAGATCAAATAAAGGCTCGGCAAATTCAACTGAAATTGTTTCGGCAATTGTCATTGGAGAAAGATTATAGTGGCCGATCAAATATGCCACGATATCCGTTTTTTCCTGCTTGGCCTTGTCCAAAGCAGTCCGCATCTCTTCAGCCGATAATGCACCTTCATCGACTAAGCGACGAATAAACCCCGTAAATCTCGGGGTCCCCTGTAATACTGTCATGCTTCAATATGCCTATTAGTTCAATTTTTTTAATTTGCTATCTTTGAAATTATACGTTTGTTGTATAAAAATACCATAGCTGAGAGTGCTGTCATCTTCTTACTATTCACTAAAACTTTGAACTGGTCGGAAGAAGCCGGCGTTTTTTTACCTGATAACAAAAAATAACCATTTGGAAGCGCCAAAAGTGAAAAATCTGCTCAATAAAACTATTCTTTAAATTTTCCAATTCCGTGTAGAATGGGCCCAACTCAAGATATGTCAGTAAAATAGGTTGTTTATGTCGGTTTCGGCGATTATCCCGTGGGTGGTGGGGAACTGGAAAATGAACCCGGTTCAGGCAGATGCATGTGCTCTAGTTCGTAGTATGACGGAATTACTGGAAATTGCGCCGATTGCTGAAGCGCAATGTCATCTCGGAGTAGCACCGATTTCGATTGCGCTGACTCAAATTCAGGCACAACTGTCTACAGCCAATCGTGCAGTGTATACAGTTGCCCAAGATGTATCACGCATTCCAGGTACTGGGGCTTATACCGGTGAAGTCAGTGCCGAATTGCTGGCAGACAGCAACATCGGGTATGTACTGGTGGGTCATTCTGAGCGTCGTGAGCTGTTTGCAGATACCGTTGAGATTTTAAAGGCCAAAATAAAAAATGCCCTGAATGCTGGACTTACCGTGATTTACTGTGTCGGTGAAAGTCTGGAACAGCGTGAGGCAGGGCAGGCCGAAGCAGTGGTATTGCAGCAGATTTGTGATATTGCAGCGGTGGTCGAAGCCGAGCAGTGGAAACGCATCGTTATTGCCTATGAGCCGATCTGGGCGATTGGCACCGGGAAAACTGCTTCTCCACAGGATGCGCAGGCCATGCATGCGCAAATCCGTCAGGGCTTAAGCCAGATTACTGGTTATGGCGAAACAATTGCGATCTTATATGGTGGTAGTGTAAAACCGGAAAATGCAGTAGAGTTAGCAACCTGCCCGGATATCAACGGGGCATTGGTGGGTGGTGCATCACTCAATGCTGAGTCATTCCTTCAAATTGCTCAAGCATTTGCAAATACACAATAATGAGGAGTTCAGCATGCAAACTTTTGTGCTGGTAGTACATATTATCTTAGCGATTTTGATGATTGTCTTGATTTTGGTTCAGCATGGTAAAGGTGCGGATGCTGGTGCCTCGTTTGGCGGCGGTGGTGCAGCGACGATCTTCGGTGCCTCAGGTTCTGGTAATTTTCTGACTCGTTTAACTGCTGTTTTTACAGCGCTATTCTTTGTTACCAGCATCACCTTGGCGATTTTCGCCAAGAAACAAACTACCGATGCTTACAGTTTGTCCTCGGTGCAATCGGTTTCAGCTGCTCCGGCACAACCGGTTGAAACTTCACCAACTGCACCCCAAGAAACCGAATAATCTGAATTAAACCTTTCTTTTTTCCGGTGATGCGACTAGAATGCGTCACAGCTGCGGTGGTGGTGGAATTGGTAGACACGCTACCTTGAGGTGGTAGTGCTTTCGGGCGTGGGGGTTCAAGTCCCCCCCTCCGCACCAACTTATGAATCCAGAATATAAGTTGGTGATGTGCAGCAAAACTTCTGTTGATGCGGGATGGAGCAGTCTGGTAGCTCGTCGGGCTCATAACCCGAAGGTCGTTGGTTCAAATCCAGCTCCCGCTACCAATCAATCCTTTTGAAAGAGGCAAACTTTTAAAAGGCAGCTTAAATCTGATTTAAGTTGAGAAAATAATTTGCATGTTGTTGCGGGATGGAGCAGTCTGGTAGCTCGTCGGGCTCATAACCCGAAGGTCGTTGGTTCAAATCCAGCTCCCGCTACCAATCTTTTAAAGATGCAAACTTTAAGAGCAGTCTATATTAGGCTGAATGTTATTTGTACGCTGATGCGGGATGGAGCAGTCTGGTAGCTCGTCGGGCTCATAACCCGAAGGTCGTTGGTTCAAATCCAGCTCCCGCTACCAATTTTTCAGCGACAGATCACAAATATGCAGAATGATGCAGTTATGATTGAAAAGCTCTCATCTTTTGTATATAATTTTTGCACGTTGATGCGGGATGGAGCAGTCTGGTAGCTCGTCGGGCTCATAACCCGAAGGTCGTTGGTTCAAATCCAGCTCCCGCTACCAAGTTTCTTAAAAGAGGCTCACAACAAGGTGGGCCTTTTTGCACAGTGGGATTTGAAAAAGATCTGGATTGTGCATTAATTGGGGCGATTTACGCCCTTTTTTATTGGCTATCGTGTAGTGTCGACATTATTTGGTCAAATCTCCATGTTTCACTACTACTATAGTTTGTATTGGTTTGTAGTGGTCAAATAGATCATAAATTCGCACCAGATGACGAGAGTAAATGAAGCTATCAAATAAAACTCAAGCACTTCAGGACTTGATTGCACCCGCAGTTGAAGCCTGTGAGGTAAATCTGTGGGGGATTGAGTTCCTGCCACAGGGCAAACGTTCATTATTACGCATCTATATTGACCGTCCGGTTGAGGATAATGCTGAACCTGTGATCAATGAAGATGGTGAAGTTGAACAGGGGCGCGGTATTGGGGTTCAGGATTGTGTACGTGTGACACAGCAGGTTGGAGCCATACTGGATGTACATGATCCAATTTCGGGCGAATATTCACTTGAAGTTTCTTCACCTGGCTGGGATCGTCCCTTCTTCGAGTTGCAGCAGATGTCAAGCTATATCGGTCAGACGGTAGCGCTTCGTCTGATTAGTGCAGTCGATAACCGTCGTAAATTCCAGGCCAAACTGGTTGCAGTCAATCTTGAAAATGAAATGATTCAAGTTGAAGTAGAAAAACAGCAGATTTTGGATATCGACAGTCACAATATCGATAAAGCAAATTTGGTTTATCAAGATTAATCAAATCAATAAGAATCTGAACAAATAGGTGACTTATGGCACGTGAAATTCTTACCGTCGTTGAAACGGTTAGTAACGAAAAAGGTGTAAGTCGTGAAGCAATTTTTGAAGCGCTAGAACAAGCTTTGGTTGCAGCGACTAAGAAGAAATTCTACGAGGGAACTCACTCGGAAGAAGCTCGTCTTCGTGTGGAAATTGACCGTAAAACCGGTGACTATCGTACTTTCCGTCAATGGGAAGTCGTTGCAGATGAAGATCATGAAATGCCGGCTTGCCAGGATGCGATTTCTGATGTCGATCCTGCAAAATGGTCGATTGGTGACATCCGTGAACTGGAAGTTGAATCGATTGATTTCGGTCGTATTGCCGCGCAGATTGCCAAGCAGGTGATTGTGCAGAAGATTCGTGAAGCAGAACGCGCATTGGTGGCGGATGCCTATGAATCCAAAGTCGGTGAACTTATCTATGGTGAAGTGAAAAAACAAACCAAAGATGGCTTTATCATTGACCTCGGTGACAATGCAGAAGCTTATCTGGCGCGTGAAGAAATGATTCCGAAGGAGATTCTGCGTCCGAAGCAGCGCGTAAATGCGATTCTTTATAATGTGAACCGTGAAGGCCGTGGTGCACAGCTTTTATTGTCACGTGCTAAGCCAGAAATGCTGATCGCACTGATGAAAAAAGAAATTCCGGAAATCACGGAAGAAATTATTGAAATTAAGGCCGCAGCCCGCCAGCCGGGTGTCCGTGCTAAAATTGCAGTGAAAACCAATGACCATCGTATTGATCCGGTGGGAGCTTGTATTGGTATGCGTGGTACACGTATCCAGGCGGTACAGCAAGAGCTCAATGGCGAGCGTATTGATGTGGTCGTTTGGTCGGATGATCCTGCGCAATATATCGCAAGTGCATTGGAACCAGCAGATGTATCGAGTATTGTCATCGATGAAGATGCCCATACTGCCGATATTATTTTTGCAACCAGTGACCAGTTGGCCCGTGCGATTGGTTCACAAGGTCAAAACGTACGTCTGGCATCGGAACTGACTGGCTATAAGCTGGATATGATGCTGGAAGAAGAATACTACGCCCGTCAACAAAGCGAAGCACAAAAATACCTGGACATGTTTGTTACCCGTCTGGATATTGCTGAAGATTTGGCGATGGCGCTGGTAGAAATGGGCTTCACCTCGCTTGAAGAAATTGCTTACGTGCCTGCTGAAACGTTTGATGAAATCGAACTGGATGCTGAGCTGGTTGAGTTATTGCAAAGCCGTGCGAAAGAACTTGCACTTGCTGATGCATTACAACAGCAAGAAAACGTACAAGCGCCAAGTGAAGAACTTGTTGCAATGGAAGGCATGACAGCAGAGATCGCGCAGGCTCTCGCAGCTCGTGGTGTGGTAACCGTGGATGATCTTGCAGATCAGGCAACCGATGATATCGCGGATATCGACGGTCTGGATGCCGAAAAAGCAGGTCAACTTATTATGAAAGCGCGCGAATCATGGTTTAACTAGGAGGTGTAGTATATGACGAACAAGTCGATTAAAGAGTTAGCGCTCAGCGTGGGTCGTCCAGTTGAGAAGCTCCTAGAGCAGGTTCGTGAGGCAGGTTTACCACAACGTAAAGCTGACGATATTATTACCGCCGAACAACAAGATAGCCTGATGAATCATGTGAAAAAGACACAAGGTTCAGAGGGCCATGCAGGACAAATCACGTTGAAACGTAAAACAACCAGTACGGCTAAAGTAGCAAGTACTTCAGGTAAGGCGAAGACCATTAATGTAGAAGTTCGCAAGAAGCATACATTCGTCAAGCCGGATCCGGAACAAATCAAGGCAGAAGCTTTAGCCAAAGCTCAAGCTGAGCAGCAAGCCAAAGCGCAAGCTGAACAGAAAACAGCACAAGTGAAGAAACCTGTTGAAGCAGCAAAATCTGGTGTGAACAATGCCAGCAAAGCATTGGAAGCAATGCGTGCAGCTCAGAAACAGGAAAATCAGAAACAGGAAACACCTAAAGCAGCTGTCGTTGTCAAACGCAAATCGACCAATAAGCCGATTGTGAAGGCAGTGGTTAAACCGTCTGAAACAGCAGAGCAGAAAAAAGCTCGTGAAGCGCAAGCTGCACAGCTAAAAGCAACTGAAGAAGCAGCACGTCGTAAAGCAGCTGAAGAAGCACAACAGCGTACGCTTGAACAAATGCGTCAAATGGCTTCTAAGTATTCTGCTGAAGATACGACAGCCACAATTCGGGTGATTGATGACACTCCGCTTGCTGCCGGTTTAGTCGGTCAGGCCTATGAGGATTCTTTTGCCAAAGAAGACCGTGAAATTAAACGTGGTAGTAACACGACGAATACACGTGCGCCGAAAAAAGGTGGTCGTCGTGGTCAGGAAGAGCAGTCTTTCAGCCATAACCAGCATAAACGTGGTTTAAAAACCAGTCAGGCCAACAAGCATGGCTTTGAAAAACCAGTTAAAAAACAGATTTATGATGTTGAAATTGGCGAAACGATTGTGGTTGCTGACTTGGCTGCAAAAATGGCAGTTAAAGTACGCGAAGTGATTAAATCACTCATGAAAATGGGTGAGCTGGTAACTCAAAACCAAGCCATTGAGCAAGAAATTGCCGCGCTGATTGTGGAAGAAATGGGGCATCACCCAGTTCTGGTATCTGATACGCAAGCAGAAGATAATCTGCTTGAAGCAGCTGAAGAAGCACGTGGTGCACAAACTACGCGTCCACCAGTGGTTACCATCATGGGTCATGTTGACCATGGTAAGACTTCACTGCTTGACCGTATTCGTCGTGCCAAAGTAGCTTCGGGTGAAGCTGGCGGGATTACCCAGCATATCGGTGCATACCATGTCACCACAGATAAAGGCATTATTACCTTCCTGGATACTCCTGGACACGCAGCATTTACTGCAATGCGTTCACGTGGTGCCAAGGCAACGGATATTGTGGTCTTGGTCGTTGCAGCAGATGATGGTGTTATGCCACAAACTGCAGAAGCGATTGATCATGCACGTGCTGCCGGTACGCCAATCATTGTTGCCATCAACAAGATGGACAAAGACTCGGCTGATCCGGACCGCGTACTGAACGAATTAACCACCAAAGAAATCGTACCTGAACAGTGGGGCGGTGACGTACCAGTGGCGATGGTTTCAGCGCACACCGGTGCAGGAATCGATGAATTACTTGACCTGATTTCAATCCAGGCAGAAATCCTGGAGTTGAAAGCATCTGAAGAAGGTGCAGCGCAAGGGGTAGTAATTGAAGCACGTGTAGACAAGGGCCGTGGTGCAGTAACGTCTATTCTGGTTCAAAACGGTACCTTAAAAGTTGGTGATCTGGTTCTGGCAGGCTCATCTTATGGTCGCGTTCGTGCCATGGTTGATGAAAACGGACAGCGTGTTAAATCGGCAGGTCCGTCGATTCCAGTCGAAATTCTGGGTCTTCCTGAAGCGCCAATGGCAGGTGACGAAGTTCTGGTCGTGAATGATGAGAAGAAAGCACGTGAAGTGGCCGATGCGCGTATGGACCGTGAACGTCAGAAACGTCTTGAGCGTCAGTCTGCTATGCGTCTTGAAAATATCATGGCGTCTATGGGCAAGAAAGATGTGCCGATCGTCAATGTGGTATTGAAAACAGATGTACGCGGTACTTTAGAAGCGTTGCATGTGGCTCTGGCTGAACTTGCAACAGATGAAGTGAAAGTCCGTATCATCGGTTCGGGTGTGGGTGCGATTACTGAGTCTGACGTTACACTGGCAGAGTCTTCAGAAGCTGTATTACTCGGCTTTAATGTGCGTGCCGATGCAAGTGCGCGCCAAAAGGCCGATGCAGACAGTATCGATATTCGTTACTACTCCGTGATCTACCAGTTGATTGATGATGTCAAAGCTGCAATGAGCGGTAAGCTTGCGCCTGAACATCGTGAAACGATTCTGGGTGTGGCTGAAGTACGTGAAGTATTCCACTCAAGCAAATTCGGTGCAGCCGCAGGTTGTATGGTGCTTGAGGGTGTCTTGCACCGTAATAAGCCAATTCGTGTTCTTCGTGATGACGTGGTGGTCTTCCAGGGCGAGCTTGAATCTCTGCGCCGTTATAAAGAGGTGGTTGAAGAAGTTCGTGCCGGTATGGAATGTGGTCTTGCGGTGAAAGGCTATAAAGACATCAAACCACTCGACAAGATCGAAGTGTATGATGTCCAGTTAATTAAACGGAGTCTTTAATGGCGGGTAGTCAACGTCTGAAGCGTATGGCGGATACAGTACAGCGCGAGTTGTCTGAGCTAATTCGTCAGGAGCTGAAAGATCCACGCCTAGGTGGTCTGGTGACCATCTCGGCTGTGAAAGTGAGCCCAGACTTAGGATATGCTGAAGTTTATGTCACCGTGATGGGTCGTGAACTAGGCGATGAGCAAAGTGAAGCTGCAAATAAGGAAACTCTGGATGTGCTGAACAAGGCATCAGGTTTCCTGCGTCATGAACTGAGCCGTCGTATCAAGACCCGTATAACGCCACGTTTGCGTTTTCACTATGACAAAACCAATGCTTATGGCAACTATATGTTTGGTCTGATTGCTGAAGCTGTGAAGGATCTTCCTCCAGCCGAAGACAAGAAAGATGATGAATAAGCTCAATTGAGCAGATCAAAAAAGCCACCTTCGGGTGGCTTTTTTATTGCAAAATTATGATGATGGTGGAAGGAAGAGCACAGCTTAAAACTCATCCTGCTTATTTTGATTCTTGTGATAAAAGCTACGCCGACGGCTACGCTGCCAAGGCAGGGGACGTTCCAGTGTTTCAGGAACCTCACCACTCATAGAGCGTAAACGTAAATGCAATGCGGCCTGAGCCATCAGGTTGGCTGACACTGGCGCAGTGATAAACGCAAACAGGGTGATCAGAACTTCTGCAAAACCAAAACGGCTATGAATGGCAGAAAAAATAATTGCGCCGATCAGAAAGCTGCCAAGTCCCAAGGTGCTGGATTTGGTGGGTGCATGTAAGCGCATAAACAAATCGGGCAGCCGGACCAGACCAATGCCGCCAACCAGCATAAAGAAGGCACCAATCAGCAAGAAAATTGACAGCAGAATTTCGAGAAACAGATTCATAACCAAACTCCTAGTCGATCACATGGCCTGTGGTGAAATAGCTGGCCAGAGCGGCGGTGGAAACAAAGCCCAACATGGCAACCAGCAGGGCACCTTCAAACAGGAAGGTGCTGCTCCAATAAATGCCCAGGATCACCACCAGACAGGTCGCGTTCAGGAACAGCGTATCCAGTGCTAACAGGCGATCGACAATAGAAGGTCCGATAATCAGTCGGAACAGGCAGAGTAACATCGAAATGGTGATTGCACCGAGGCAGATCGCAAGTGCATAGGGCAAAATGGTCATGCTTTATCTCCTGTGCGCGCACTAAAAATTTGAATCAGCGGCTGTTCATAACGCTGCTTGATTGTTTCAATTTCGGCCGCCTCATCTTGGGTACTGAGTGCATGTACCAGAATATCACCACGATCCTGATCAATCCCGGCCGTTACCGTACCTGGCGTTGTGGTAATAATCATGGCCAGCAGGGCATTGACTTCTTCATGTTCAGTATCCAAAGGTACACGAAACCATTTGGGATGCAGGTTTTTGGTGGGGCCAAGCACCAGTTTGGCGACAGTAATATTGGCCACAATAATGTCCCAGACTACCACCCAAAACAGGCGTATGGCCGGCATCCACTGAATATTCGGGGTACGGTCAATAAAAGGTTCAATCAGGCGTGGAATAAAGATCCCCAGAACCAGTGCGCTCAGCAGGGTTGCTGCTTCGAAATTATGTGCCAGTAATATCCAGCTGACCCCGACAATCACTGAAACCAGTGGGTGGGGGAACCAGCGTTGCGAAAATGATTTAGCCACTAGGGTCCCTCCGCCGGTTTGAGTTGATTATCATCATGGCTGTACTGTTCAATATACTGCTGATTAATCTGCTGTTGCTTGAATTTGGAAATATGTTCGCCTTCGAGAGTCGCTTCTGAAATCACATACGGAATCAAATGCGCATTCGGATCTGCGGTTTCTCCCCCATATTTGGTTTCTGGCAGATTATCTGAACGGTATGGCTGTACACTGATAAACTGGCCTTCAGCATCACGTTTCAGTAGCGCTGTCTCATACAGAGGATTGTTTTTGATCTGTACGGCAGTCTGATAGTTGTATTGATAGACGGGAGCAGCAAAAACCACATAAGCCATCAGGCCAGCCAGAAGCAGATAAATAACTGTATCATTACGTGGTGGTGCCTTGCTTGGCAGGGCCTCATACTTACTGAAATCCAGCGAATCCGGATCATCTTCCGGGCGGATGGAACGCCAGAACAAAATAAAGCCTACGCGGGTAAAGGCCAGAATGCTCAGCAAGCTCACCAGTAAAATAGTAAAGAGGATAATCATCTGATAAGGTGAATCCGCAGAGGCCTGCAAGATAAACACTTTGCCAAAGAAGCCGCTAAAAGGCGGTAAGCCTGCCATCATCAGAGCAATAATGAAATACGTCAAAGAGACAGTCTTGTGCTGTTTCATCTTGGGGGCAATGTTAAAATGATCTTTAAATTCGCCCCGTTGCGAGGTAATCCAGCCACTCAACAGATAAAAGGCTGCGCCGATCAAGGTGCTGTGCACTGTATAATACAGCGCACCTGCCCAGGCATCGGTGGTGTTGATGGCAATTGCCACCAGAATCGTGCCGATTGAAGAGAGCACCATAAAGCCGACAAAGCGGCGTAAGCGTTCTGTGCCAATCGCGCAGATCACCCCATAGACTGAGGTAATCAGACCGATCACCAGCAGGCAGTTCATTAAAATCTGATGGCTATATTCATCATCAAAAACGGTGCCATTAATACGCAAAATCGCATAAATCCCGACTTTGGTCATGATGGTGAATAAAGCGGCCACAGGCGTGGTGGCAACCGCATAGGTTTTGGGCAGCCAGAAGCCAAGTGGAAGCATGGCTGCCTTGATGCCGAAGACCACGAACAGCATCAATCCTCCGGCAACAGCCAGTTGATGCTCATCCTCTGCCAAGGTGGGAATCAGGCGGGCAACATCTGCCATATTCAGGCTGCCCACACTGCCATAAATCATGCCCAGTCCAATCAGGAACATGGCCGAAGCCAGCAAGTTAATGACGACATAATGTACGCCCAGCTGGAAACGTGCCTTACCTTGTCCATGTAACAACAGGACATAAGAGGCCATAAGCAGAATTTCAAAGAATACAAACAGGTTAAACAGGTCACCTGTCAGAAATGCACCACTCAGGCCCATTAACAAAAAGTGCACCATGGCATGGAAATAGCGTCCGCGTGCATCCCAGCCGCGACTGGCATACCAGACTATGGGTACGGCCAGGGCATAGGTCATGACCAGCATCAATGCAGACAGTTGATCCAGCACAAGAACAATACCGAAAGGTGCGGACCATTCACTTAAGGCATAAACACTGATTTCCCCCTGACTGCTACTGATCAGATAGCTGATCGCAATCCCCAGGCCGAGCAGGCTGGAAACATGGCTGATGCCGCGACGCCAAGGCTGGCGCCAGTCGGTGGCCAGAGCACCAGCACCGGGGTTGCCCAAAAGCAGTAGAGTAAATGCCGTAAATGCCGGCAGAAGGATACTGAAAATCGGGGTATGTTGAGTCCAGAAATTGAGGAATTCAGTCATTATGGCTCATCCTCACGTGGATCAACTTGCAAGCTTTCTTCTTTTGAATCAACGTGGTCTGTTCCTGATTCGTAGCGGCTACGCAGGGCGAGCTGAACAATAAAGGCGGTCGTGGCAAAACCGATGACAATGGCCGTTAATACCAGTGCCTGAGGCAGAGGGTCGGTCACTTCCGTGGCAGTGGTTAGGACGGCGGGAGAATTCATTTGGATCCGTCCCATCGCAAACAGGAACATATTCACGGCATAGCCGATCATGGCCAGTCCCAGTACCACCGGAAAAGTACGTGCCCGCAGAATTAAGTAAATACCGGTAGCGGTGAGCAGACCGATCGCAGAAGCTAATAAAAGTTCTAAGCTAATCATTTTATTATCCTCTTGGTACCGGACCGGTCATGCTGGAGTGGCGGGAGTCGCCCAGAACTGAGATCATCAGCATGGTGGCACCTACCACCGTAATATATACGCCGGCATCAAACAGGGCCGCCGAAGCCAGATGCATTTCTCCCAAGATGGGTGGCGAGACATAAATATGTGCACTGGTCAGGAAGGGGCGTGACCAGAACCAGGCCGCCACACCGGTGAGGCCGGCGATGGTTAAGCCTACACCAATCCAGATTTCATAGAGACGTCCAGATTTAGCCCCCAGCAGTTTTTCAGCCTGATCCTGACCGATTGCAATATACTGAATAATCAAGGCCAATGAGGTTACCAGACCGGCAATAAATCCCCCCCCTGGCAGGTTATGGCCTCTGAGGAAGATATACAGGCTGATCACCAGTGCGACCGGTAAAATCCAGGATGCAGTGATCCGTAGCATGAGAGGCGACGGATTAAAGCGATAGGTCAGGCCTTGGGTCATGGTAGCGCCATGCGCGCGCATGCCATCCATCAAGCTGAGCACTCCAATGGCGGCAATACCCAGTACGGTAATTTCGCCGAAAGTATCAAACCCACGGAAATCGACCAGAATCACATTGACCACATTAGTACCGCCGCCCAGAGGAATGGATTGTTGCAGGAAGAACCAGGACAATGAATTATGATCGCGGGTTAAGATCAGCCAGGCAATGACAGCAATGCCGACACCGCCTGTAATGGCGATAATGGCATCGCGCCAGCGGCGAGACATGCTGGACTCATACGGCGTTAATTGAGGTAATAAAGACAGGCTCATGAGTAGCAGTACCGTAGTGACCACATCGACCGTGATCTGGGTGAGCGCTAAATCTGGTGCCGAAAAGCCGATAAAGACCATCGTGACAACCAGACCCACCGCACCACTAATCAGTACCGCCTTGATCCGCTCATGATGAAACCACAGCATCATCCAGCAGGCCGAGAAGAGTAATAGCCACAACACAATCGCCAGGGTAGGCGCATGCGTCAGTTCACGCGTACCGGCAGTGATGCCATTGCCGATCAGGGGCAGGGCAACCAGAGTTGTGGTAAACAGCATAATCCATAAGAGATAGCTTTGCAGCTTGCCATTTTCAGTGGCGCGACGGAAACGGCGCGAATTTAATAACAGGCTTTTCAGAAACAGGTCAAAGAGAATGCGGCCCTGTAATCTGCCGAGTTTCGGGTCCAGATCAATTTCACGAATGGTACCGCCTTTGGCCAGCGCAAAATAAAAGATTACCCCACCAATCAGGGCAACTAGACTCATGAACAGCGGCAGGTTAATACCATGCCATAAGGCCAGATGGGTTCCTTCAAATGCAAAGTTCTGGGTGGCAGCCCGCGCTGTACTATTGACGATGTTTTCAACCAGTAAAGCAGGCAGCAACCCGACCAGAATACATAAGATGGCCAGTAAGGTGGCTGGTGCACGCATACCGAAAGGTGGCTCATGCGCTGTTTTATTCGGTACTTGCTGGCCGAGCGGCCCATCAAAGAACACGCCATGTACCAGACGAATAGAATAAGCAACTGCAAAAATACCAGCCAGAGTTGCAGCAATGGCTGACACCACCATTACCGGACCACTTAAGGTCGAAACCAGTTCGGTAAAGAACATTTCCTTGGACAGGAAACCATTGGTCAAAGGCATACCTGCCATCGAAGCGGCCGTGATCATTGTCAGGGTGGCGCTAAAGGGAAGCAGCTGCCATAAACCGGATAGTTTACGCAAATCACGCGTGCCTGACTCATGGTCAATAATACCGGCAATCATGAACAGCGCTGCTTTAAAGGTGGCATGGTTGATAATATGGAAAATCGCGGCGGCCACTGCCAGCGGTGAGCCAATACCGAGCAGACACATGATCAGGCCCAAATGACTGATGGTCGAATAGGCAAGCAGACCTTTCAGGTCCTCTTTAAAAATGGCAAAGAAGGCCGCTATCAACAAAGTGAACAGGCCAACGAAGGTCACGATATTATGAAATAACGCGGCTCCGGCAAAAATTGGCAACAAACGTGCTATTAAAAAGAGCCCGGCTTTGACCATCGTCGCTGAATGCAGATAGGCAGACACCGGTGTAGGCGCGGCCATAGCATTCGGTAACCAGAAATGAAATGGAAACTGGGCACTTTTGGTAAAAGCGCCGAGCAGAATCAGCAACAAGGTGGGAACGAATAAATGATGGGCCTGAATCTGCTCAGTCATGGTCAGAATCTGGTCGATCTGATAAGTTCCCGTCATCTGACCCAGTAGGATAAAGCCACCGAGCATGGCCAGACCCCCCATACCGGTAATGGTCAGCGCCATACGTGAACCGCGCTGTGCCGCCTCGTAATTGCTCCAGTAACCCACCAGCAGGAAGGAGGAAATACTGGTCATTTCCCAGAACACCAGCAGAATCAGCAGATTATTAGATAATGAAATACCAAGCATGGCTGCCATAAACAGCATGAGCAGGATGTACAGTTTACTGAGCGAATTTTTGGGGCTGAGATAGTAGTAGGCATAAATGTAGATCAGCGTACCAATACCGCTAATCAACAGGGAAAAGAGCAGGCCCAGTGAGTCCAGACGGAAACTGAAATCGATCCCGAGTTGCGGTAACCAGGACCAACTTTGAGTAATGACGGCACCCTTAAATACTGCAGGTGCCTGGCTCACTAAGAGTAGAAAACTGCTCAGGCTGACGCCAATTGCGCCTAAAGCCGTTACCCCGCGGGAAAATTGCTTCAGCCACGAGACAAGGGTTGTGCCTAATACTAAGGGTAACAATATAATAATCGGCAGCACACTCGTATCCATTGTCGTGTTTAGGTTGTAATAAACCTAGGGTGAAATTTTATCTTTCAAGGATTACAGGAGCACAAAGAATGATCCAAAACTTCTCGATCTTGAAAGCCAAAATGGTATTCAAAAGAATAAAAACAGTTGTATTGCACAACCTATAAACGATAGCAAATTCCGATTTCACAGTGAAATTTGCAGATAAAACCGATCATATTACAGGATAACCACAACATCAACGTTTTTATTCAGAACATTTCAATTATACGTGAGCTGATTTTTCAATGGGGTGGATGCTGAAATCGCTCGGATTAAATTGACCGAAAATAAAGATCAGATCAGGCATCTTGATTGATAAAAATGGATAAAGTCGCCATTTGAACCCAGAAAATGCTAGAGCGTTAATCATCGGCAGAGCAATCCATATAATGCTTTAACTTAAAATTTATCGCGAATGTGTTTAAATCAGATTAAGGTAATTCTGGCCGGGGCGGCGGATTTTTTATTGAATGAGAACTTGTACGAGTAACTGCTGCGGTTCAGCGCGAAGCTGCGCCGGCATCAGCTGAAATATTTCCAGATGACTGAATGGGCTAGATGGATGTTTTAGCGGAAAGCTTGCACAGGTAGCCGCACACTGACTGCGCTGTAATCCCAAGTCAGTATAAAGCGGCTCAAATTGTAGCTATGAAGCTTGCAGGCTGAGTTTTAACAGCTGATCAATACTTTTTGCACGTTGTGCATTTTCAATATCGCTGATTTCATGAAAATACTCGCAAAAACGAGTAAACAAGGTCAATGCAATCACAGTAATATCGTAAGTATGCGCTGTAACAAATCGCCGGATTATTTTCACTTAAGAGCTGAACATCAGGGCATCAAGCGGTTGGCTTACCCCGCTTTACTGAGTACTAGATCTTTATTGTTCAGGGCTTTATAAAGTTGCCAGAAATAGGAAGGAAGAGGCTATCAGGTCTATCTGGCGGGACTCCGCCAATCACTCAATCTCTTCCAGAAAACGGACCTGAAAATCAATCTGGGAGCGGAGCCGGTATTGTAAAATGTCCTGATCTAACAGGTTTAGCCCCCGCAGTCCGGCCATCGTGGTCACGTGCAGCAAACCAGGGCAGTGCCTGATCACAGCAACGCAGTAGAAAAAGTGCTTTTGCCAGTGTCCTAAGCAGCTAAAAGCAGCGTAACCGGGCGCTGAGGATTAAAATCCGGGCGAAGATCAGAAAATTACAGCGTATGTTTCGGTCGAATGGATTCAATATATATAGAATGCATAGATCACCTGTCTCTGAAGCTTGACCCTTTAGGAGGTGACTAGCCAATGGCTTGGCGCAGTGATTGTGGCATTCTGAGCTTTAATTGTTGAATCAGGTCATAAATATGATGAATATTTAAGCTTACTTTAGCGCGTGTACAGGCCACATACAGTAAACGTAATTCCTCATCGCTAATTTTATGATCTTTTTCATTCAGCTTGAACTGATAGTCATCTTCGATATGTACCCGATCCCATTCTAGGCCTTTGGCCTTGTGCGCCGTAGAAATAATATAATCAGCCTGGGCAATCGGGGTAATTTTGGCCAGCGCTGTTTTGAGTGAATCTGTGCCGTGTTCATCGACCAGTTTGACCAGCGGCTTGATGTCACTGCCTTCATTGGTTTCGCAATACTCATGCACATCATGCCAGGAATTAAACCAGGCCAGTTCCGGTACATCAATGACGCGTTTCCCTTGTTTGAGCATGCTGGCAGCATCGACAAAGCGGTTCAGCTTGACATGATCCGCTTGCAGACTGACTTTATCCCCCCGAACCAGACCGGCCAATAGCAGCTCCATCGCCCGGGCATTGGTACGGCAGAGAATTGCATCCCGCATTTTGGTGTGCGGTTTATTGACCACTTTGGAATTCAATAAGGAATTACCCAAGAGGGGGACAGTTTCATTCAGTGCGCCCAGAAGAGCATTGGCATTCAGCGCAATTTCGGGGCCAAAACGGAAAGAGGTGGTCAGGCGCGACTCCGGCAGCGGCAGTTGCTGCATGGCATTGACCGCACCGCGCCAGGCATAAATCTGCTGATGCGCATCACCGACATAAATCACCTGGGTATTACGCTGTTTTAGTAAAATACCCAGCATCAGGGGGTCGGCATCCTGTGCTTCATCAAAAAGTACATAGTCTGCTGGAATATTCGGTTCAGACAGTGCCCAGAGCTTGAGATAAATATCATGCCCGATTCCGGCCTGATGGTTCGGATCAATGGACTCCAGCCAGCGCCGTTCGACTGCCGGATAAAGTTTCTGCTGTAGCATTTCGATGTCATCTGGATGCAGCCAGCTGGGTGCCTGAATATGTCGTGGAGCAGGGTATTGTGAACTGGTAGAGCAGAAATGTCCGACAGCATTGGCCACCAGACTGGCCAGACGCGAAGGCATCAGCACATATTTTTCATAACGTCCGCCCATCATGCGACGCAAGGTCATCGGTTCTAAACGATATTCCTTGGCAATAAAGCTCGGGCTTAAACGTGGCAGACGCAGCTTATCTGTGACTCCACGTGGAACACTGCGAAAAGCCAGCGAGTGGAAGGTACGGCAGTCCACACCGCGATGAAACTTATTTTGCGCTTCAGAGGCAATCGCCTTGTTAAAGGCCAGGTACATGCCACGCCGCCCCAGCATGGCATCACTGATCATTTGCAGGGTGGTGGTTTTACCTGTGCCGGCATAGGCAATTACCTTGAAGGATTTACCCAGACGTGCATTATCAATGGCAGTGGCCTGCTCATAGGTGGGTTTGGGTTTTTGCAGATCAGACACCGTACTCTTCATTCACGATTTAATGTAGACGATTGGCTTTTTCAACCAGACCAGATAATCCCTGACGGCGCGCCAGTTCATTCAGAACCAGTTGCGGCTCAAGGTCGAAATAACCGAGCATGACAATCGTATGGAACCACAGGTCAGCCACTTCATAAATCAGGTCATTTTTATGGTCTTCATTGGCTTCAGCTTTAAAATCCTTGGCCGCAAGAACAGTTTCAACGCTTTCTTCACCCACTTTTTCCAGAATCTTGTTCAGCCCTTTATGGTATAGCTTGGCCACATAGGAGGAATCCGGATCGGCTTTTTTACGCTCTGCCATCATTGCACCGAGGTAAGAGAGGACTTCTACCTGTTCAGACTGAGCGGTGGACGCACTCATGGCGAGGGTATGCGGGTTGGTGGTTTTTTGCCCATAAATTGTATTTGGATCTTTTAACTGGGCGTCCACGGTTTCCCAACCATTTTGAGTCAGTTTGCGATAAAAACAAGACTCACGGCCAGTATGGCAGGCAATGCCGCCATGCTGCTCAATTTGCAGAATGATCACATCTGCATCGCAGTCGAGGCGGATTTCATGGATAGTCTGAAAATGTCCGGACTCTTCCCCCTTATGCCATAACTTGTTGCGTGAACGGGAAAAATATACAGCCTGATTCTTCTCGGCAGTCAAAGCCAGCGCTTCACGGTTCATCCAAGCCACCATCAGGACACGCCCGCTCTGGTGATGCTGGGCAATGGCAGGGATCAGACCTTGTTCGTTAAATTTTACTTCATCGAGCCATTGCATGTTATTCATAAGGGGTTCCATTACTTGAATCTGAATATAAAAATATGGATTAAAAATATCCGTCCATAGTGTACGTGATCTCGTCGCATTTGCGGCAAAAATCTGTAGCTGAAAAGACAGCAGGTGTCGTGGTACATTGAGATTATATTTTTCTATGCTAAAAACACACAGGTTTAAAAAAACAAAAACCGCCTGTTCAGGCGGCTTGAGTCTTGGGGTTCTTACCAGTGTTCGCCCGGGAAAATCCGTGCATAGGCCTTTTGTACCCAGTTCAGTTTCTGTGGCTGACCAACCGAAGCCGAAGAGCTTGGGAACAGGTTATAACCAATCGACATCAATACATTGTTGATGTCCGGGGCAACAGCATAAGTAATTGAAGCCAGACGTCCCAGATGGGTCGCCACTTTCTTCGGACGTTTGACAATTGCATAGGCAACTAGTGCAGCTGCCTGCTCTGGCGACAGGGTAGGCACATATTTATAGATCTTGGTGGGTGCAATCATTGGGGTACGTACCAGCGGCATATAAACCGAAGTAATTGCCACCTTATGTGAATGGACCTCAGCTGACAGACAACGGCTAAACGCATCCAGTGCTGCCTTCGATGCCACATAGGCCGAGAAGCGGGTCGCATTGGCCAGTACGCCAATCGAGCTGATATTGATGATATGGCCAGCACGGCGGCTCATCATTTGTGGCAGGATATTCATAATCAGACGTACTGCACCAAAATAATTCAGCTGCATGGTGCGCTCAAAATCATGAAAGCGGTCGACTGACTCATGGACAGCACGACGAATCGAGCGGCCAGCATTATTGATCAGAATATCGATATGATCGACAGAGGCAATGATCTGTTTGGAGACTTCGTCAATCGCTTCCATATTATTCAGATCGCATGGAAAAATCGAGGCTTTACCACCTTTGGCTTCAATCTCTTGTTGAACCTGCTCCAAGGTTTCCTGGGTACGTGCCACCAATAATACATGTGCGCCAGCCTCAGCCAGCTGATGAGCTGTGGTCAAGCCGATCCCGCTAGAGGCTCCGGTAATCAGAACCGTTTTACCTGCGACACGTTTTTCCAATTGTTTCTGTAGTTTAGTTTTCACGTTTGTTATCCCTAATTTGAAAATAGCATTCAAATTGTTTTTTATTAAAAATCAGTGAAGGCTCTAACAGGAAATGAGAGCGAAGATGAGTCACAATATGATAATCAATTCTTCAGGAAAATCTAGACATTAAGCTATTGAAAATACAATAAAAATTAGAGTAATTGCTCTATTTGTACTCATTGTTTCATTTGATTTTTAACACGAAAAGTAAAAGCAGAGCAAGTCTCTGTTTTAAAAATAAATAAAAAACTCCATCTCGAAAGATGGAGTTTGTTGAAGGAGTAATATGTTTTAGACAGCGGCCAACGCCTGCTCAAGATCGGCAATCAGATCATCAATATGTTCAATCCCGATGGATAAACGTACCATATCTTCACTAACTCCCGCAGATTTCAGCTCTTCAGGGTTGAGCTGGCGGTGAGTAGTGGTAGCCGGGTGACAGGCCAGACTTTTGGCATCACCGATGTTGACCAGACGGGTAAACAGTTGGAGTGCATCAATAAAGCGTGCCCCCCCTTCGCGCCCATCTTCAACTCCGAAAGTCAGAATGGCTGATGGTTTCCCTTTCACATATTTTTGTGCCAAAGCATGCTGTGGATGGTCTTTTAAGCCGGCATAATTGACCCATTTTACCTTGGCATGTTGTTGCAGGTATTCGGCTACTTTCTGGGCATTTTCGGTATGACGCTCCATACGCAGGCTTAAGGTTTCTAAACCTTGCAGAATCAGGAAAACGTTCTGCGGGCTAATTGCGGCGCCTGTATTGCGTAGCGGTACGACACGCGCACGTGCAATATAAGCCGCTTCGCCCAGCACTTCGACATAATTCACGCCATGATAGCTTGGGTCTGGGGTATTTAGTGTTTTAAAGCGCTCAGGGTATTTACCCCATGGGAACTTGCCACTATCCACAATGATGCCGCCAATTGAATTGCCGTGACCGCCGATATATTTGGTCAGGGAGTGCACCACAATATCCGCACCAAAATCAAAAGATTTTTGCAGGACTGGAGTCGCAACTGTATTGTCCACGATTACGGGAACCCCATATTCATGGGCAATTTTGGAAATGGCTTCCAAGTCAATAATATTCCCCAGCGGATTACCAATCGATTCAACAAATACCAGTTTAGTCTTGTCATCAATCAGTTCACGTAGTGCTTCCGGATTTGCATAATCAAAGAAACGTACTTCGATCCCTTGCTTTGGCAAGGTGTGGGCAAACAGGTTGTAAGTACCGCCATATAAAGTTGAAACGGATGCAATATTGTCACCTGCTTCCGCAATGGTCTGAACGGCATAAGTAATTGCAGCCATACCCGAAGCCAGGGCAAGTGCGCCAATTCCGCCTTCCAGGGCAGCAACCCGCTGTTCCAGCACAGCCGTAGTCGGGTTCATGATACGGGTATAGATATTTCCCGGGACTTTCAAGTCAAACAGATCTGCACCGTGCTGGGTGTTGTCAAACGCATAGGAAGTGGTTTGATAAATCGGAACGGCGACTGCCTTAGTAGTGGGTTCGGGGCTATAACCTGCATGAATGGCAAGAGTTTCTGCTTTGTAAGTCATAAGATTCGATCTTCTTGATGTTTTGGGTATGGGGTGAGTCTAGCATTCTGGATATACACAAAAATGCATATTTACTCAATTGAATAGCTTAATTATTTATATAGAATCCTTGCAGGAATGCAAGTTTTTTACTAAAAAGCGCGGTTTGAAAATCCGCTCAGATAAAACTTGTAACAATGCATTGAAGTCCAGAGGAATGGCTTATGTTTTCGAGGCATTCTGCGTATAATAGCGGATAATTTTTTCGCTCTTTTTGAGAGCAGGGGGATAAGTTTTGCCCCCATTTGGTTTTTCAGTTGAGGAGTCCTACGTGGCCCAATATATTTATACGATGAACCGAGTGTCGAAGATGGTACCGCCGAAACGCGAAATCCTGAAAGACATCTCTTTATCATTTTTTCCGGGTGCAAAAATTGGTGTGCTTGGTTTAAACGGTGCCGGTAAGTCCACTTTGCTCCGTATTATGGCGGGCGTAGACAAAGATTTCTCTGGTGAAGCACGTGCACAACCAGGTATCAAAATTGGCTACCTAGAGCAGGAACCACCGCTAGATCCAAGCAAAGACGTTCGCGGTAACGTTGAAGATGGTGTGCGTGAAGCGCTAGATGCGCTGGAACGTCTAGATCAGGTGTTTGCTGAATATGCCGAGCCGGATGCTGACTTTGATGCGCTGGCCAAAGAGCAGGAAAAGCTGGAAGCGATTATCCAGACTTGGGATGCACATAACCTGAACAACCAGCTGGAACAGGCTGCGGCAGCATTAAACCTGCCCGCATGGGATGCAGATGTCAGCCAGCTGTCGGGTGGTGAACGCCGTCGTGTGGCCCTCTGCCGTTTGCTGCTGTCTAAACCGGATATGCTGTTGCTGGATGAACCGACGAACCATCTGGATGCAGAATCTGTATCTTGGCTGGAACGTTTCCTGAAAGATTTCCCGGGCACAATCGTGGCGATTACGCACGACCGTTACTTCCTGGATAACGTTGCCGAGTGGATTCTGGAGCTTGACCGTGGACATGGTATTCCTTATCAAGGTAACTACTCTTCATGGCTGGAGCAGAAAAATGCCCGCTTAGAGCAAGAGAACAAGCAGGAAGAATCTTTTGCCAAGGCGTTGAAAAAAGAGCTTGAGTGGGTTCGTACCAATGCTAAGGGTCAGCAGAAGAAAAACAAGGCGCGTATGGAGCGTTTTGAAGAGCTGAACTCGCGTGAATTCCAGCAGCGTAACGAAACTTCTGAAATTTATATTCCACCTGGTCCACGTCTGGGCAACAAGGTGGTTGAAGTTGAAAACATCAGCAAATCCTTTGGCGATAAGCTGCTGTACAAGGATTTATCTTTCACTGTACCACCAGCGGCAATTGTCGGAATCGTGGGTCCAAACGGTGCAGGTAAAACAACGCTATTCCGCATGATGACTGGCGAACAGCAACCGGATACTGGCACTGTAACGCTGGGTGATTCGGTTAAAGTGGCGTATGTGGGCCAGATCCGCGACACGCTGGATGACAATAAAACCGTTTGGGAAGAAGTGTCTGGTGGTCTGGATATCCTGAAAATCGGTGATTATGAAATCGCTTCACGTGCTTATATTGGTCGTTTTAACTTCAAGGGCCAAGATCAGCAAAAACGTGTAGGTGGTTTGTCAGGTGGTGAGCGTAACCGTTTACAGCTGGCGAAAATCTTGCAAATGGGGGCAAACGTTATCCTGCTCGATGAACCGTCAAACGACCTGGATATCGAAACTTTACGTGCACTGGAAGACGCGATTCTGGTCTTCCCGGGTACTGTCATGGTGGTGTCGCATGACCGTTGGTTCCTGGACCGTATTGCTACTCATATCCTGTCATTTGAAGATGAAACACCGGAATTCTTCACAGGTAACTATGCTGAGTTTGAAGAATACCGTCGTAAGCAATATGGTGATGATCTGACTGCCAAACGTCAGAAATATCGCAAAATTGGGGCTTAATTCCCGCACATAAAAGAAACCAGTCTCCGGACTGGTTTTTTTATTGATTGCTCTTTCATGATTTCCTGTTTACAGGCTTGTTTATTGGCATCCTTTGGTCAATGACGCTGCTATAAAAGTATTTCTTTCGTGTGTGGGTGATTTGAAAACAGAGCTGGAAATTTTAAACTAGAGCAGTTGAGTGTTATGGTTTTGAAAATACTTGCCATTGGCTGCCGAACAGTGAAACTCCCGCTACAGTGTGTTCGCAAGTAAGCTGTTTAAAGCGCAGGATTGGCCAGTGATGATAGGCTACCTAATTTTGAAGCTCATATATTTTTAAAATAGCTTTCTGTCGTTCATTCTGAATGCGAGCATTATATTTTATCATCCATAAAAACAGCAGAGCGGTTTTTCTGACTTGAGAAATTGGTCGTTGTGAAGCTGGTAATTGCGCTTGGTTTTAAAGATTTTCTATGGGAATACAAGCTGAGGATCAAATGACCATCAGCTTGTTGAATGATCGAGGATTCAAATTTCCCATTGATGATCACATTCGCGGCATTTCCATTTTTTCTGGTTTTGCATGAAGGCCTGCATGGAAATTTTAAAATCTGGCAGATCTTTATAGAACAGGAAGCCTGCGATCAGGCAGACAATAAACACGATTACAGTCGCCATCTGTAGGGTTGAACCCGCACCATCACCAAAAATCCACATGGCAATACTGATAATAACCAGCAGTAATAATACAAAGAGGGCAGGTACCAGGAAAACCAGGCTTTTGGGTACGACAGGGCGTGCTGTCACTTGGCCAGGTTGGGCCAGTGGCATGATTTTCGGACTCTGACATTTAGGGCAGCGATATTGCATTACAACTCCAAAATTCTAAATTACTGATTATTTTATCGGAAGATAGGCAGAAACCGAAGACTGGCCAAAATAAAACATACAGACAATAAAAAACCCAAGTCATAATGCTTGGGTTTTTTATAAAGATGTTGCCATCTTGAATATGGCGTCCCTACGGGGATTCGAACCCCGGTTGCCGCCGTGAAAGGGCGATGTCCTAGGCCTCTAGACGATAGGGACAAATGAGGCAAATACACAGGCAAAGCAAGACTTGGTTTGGTGGAGTCAAGGAGGATCGAACTCCTGACCTCTACAATGCCATTGTAGCGCTCTACCAACTGAGCTATGACCCCAGTCTGTGTGAGCGCTATATTAGGGATATAACGCTCAGCCGTCAACAAAAAAATGAATTAAGCTTGATTGACTGCTTCATTTTTCGGCAACTTTAGGCTTTCATTCAGTTTTTCCCAAGTTTTTAGCTCTTTTTTGCTTGGGCCACCGACAATTTCCAGCGCATGACGTAAGCGGGCGAAGGTCAGGTCAGGGCCAATGGTGACCATGGTTTGCATCACTGGGGTAGAGGCAGTAGAACCGGCAATTGCAATAAAGAAGGCCGGCATGAAATCACGCAGCTTGATTTCCATTTGAGTAGCCAAGTCCATCAAGGTTTGGCTTACCGTATCATTATTCCAGGTAAATAGGCTTTCCAGACGCCAGATTGCAAATTGCAGGCTTTGGCGAACCTGTTCTTCGGACAGCTTCTTGCTTTCAAACTGCGCTTTACTGAGTGTCGGGAAATGGTTGAAATAATGCGCTGACCAGTTGACAGCTTCAGACATTAAATTAATGCGTGGCTGAATCGCAGCAGCGATTTCTTCCAGTTTGGCACGGTCTGCTTTCCAGGCCAGTAAGGTATCTAAGAGTTCAGCAGGAGACAGGGCTTTAATCCACTGACCATTGAGCCAGTTTAGTTTCTCAACATCAAAGATTGGGCCACCCAGAGAGACCCGTTGAATGTCAAAATGTTCGATCATTTCAGCCAAAGTGAACTTTTCACGCTCATCCGGCATCGACCAACCCATCCGGCCCAGATAGTTCAACAAGGCTTCCGGCAAGACCCCAATATCCTTGTAATAATTAATTGAGGTTGGATTTTTACGCTTGGACAGTTTGGACTTGTCCGGATTACGTAACAACGGCATATGGCACAGGATAGGCATCTCCCAGCCAAAGTACTGGTATAGCAGCTGGTGTTTGGGTGCCGATGGAATCCATTCTTCACCACGGATCACGTGGGTGATTTGCATCAAATGATCATCGACTACGTTCGCCAGATGGTAAGTTGGCAGGCCGTCAGTTTTTAGCAGGATTTGCATGTCGACTTGCGCCCATGGAATTTCCACTTCACCGCGCAGCATGTCATTAAAGGTGCAGATACCTTCAGTCGGTACTTTCATGCGGATAACATGCGGCTCACCCGCCGCCAGACGGCGCTCCACTTCTACTGGCGAAAGCAGCAGGCCGCGGCCATCATAACGTGGGGTCTCACCGCGTGCTTGCTGCTCAGCACGCATCTGGTCAAGTTCTTCACTGGTGGCGAAACAATAGAAAGCACGGCCTTTTTCGACCAGTTCCAGCGCATATTGCTTATAGATGTCCATGCGTTCAGACTGACGATAAGGTGCATGCGGACCACCTACATCTGGACCTTCTGACCAGTTCAGGCCTAACCAGCGCAAGGAATCCAGAATCATCTTTTCAGATTCAGGGGTTGAGCGCAGCTGGTCTGTATCTTCAATCCGTAAAATAAACTCACCGCCATGTTGCTTGGCAAAGCACAGGTTAAACAGGGCGATATAAGCAGTACCTACATGAGGAAAACCAGTAGGAGAAGGGGCAATACGCGTACGAACAGTCATAGTCGAATAAGGTCTGGAATATGAATTTGCCTCTATTATAACGAAAAAGCCATCTACTGAATGCTTTATTCAAACATTGCATGAGATGGCTGAAAAATCGCAGGGAATGGTCAGATTAAGACTGGCCTACAGGCATTTAAGAATGGTTGGGGGAAAAAATGCTTTGTACAAAACGGGTAAAACGCTGGTTTTGTGCGGCAAAGAAATTTTGTGATGGGGTGATTTTTAGGGCCGTCTGCACTTTCAGATTATCTTCCGTATACAGGGTCTTATCTGTCTTGTGCTGTTGTAGCGCTTTTTCAATCGGAGAGTTTTTGACTTCGAGTTGGTTAATCAAAGTTTTAGGTGCAGTGTTTTTTATGACCACCGCATGACCGAACTGTGTAGTCAACAGCATGATTAGGCTCAGGATGCTGGTTGTCAATAGACTGGTTTTCATTTACAAACCTCCCCTTGGCTATGATTGGACTTATTTTGCTTAAAATGTTTTTTTAATACTAAGTCTACAATTTAATATAGAGAATTAAAACTGTATCACATTTTTTACAAAAAAGTCTAAATAATGGTATAAAACTTTACCAAAAACGGCATTTCCCCCTCTTGAGGGCGTATTTTTAGCAAATAACTATGAAGAGAACGTGAAGAACTGTCTTTTATTGTAGCAAGAGATTCACTTTTAACCGAATTTGTATCTGTGTTTAAGACCTGAAAAACCTTTTAAAACCCTTTTTATTTGATTGATGTTATTATAAGTGTTTGGTTTTAAATAAAATTATTTTTTACAGAATACTTGAGCGTAACCGCTACTTCTTTATTTAAAGTAAAGCTCTTAGCTCTCAACTTTTGTAAAAAATGGATAATTGTAAAGGGTCAAAATCTCAACCAGAATTTTTAAATACTTTTTATAAGCTCCTCCAGAAATTAATCTGTTTAATGGTGCCTTATTGACTAGCTGTACTTAAAGCCACCCTGATCTACGGTCTGAGCCTGCTCGAAGCTCAAATTGGAAGGTTGATTATCCATTTTTCTCATATAGAAAGAATAAAATACTATATATTAGCGGAAGTCGGGTATCTTCAATTTTTTATTGAATAAAAACAATACATTGTACTTATATTGTTTTTATTCCATCAAGTTTTTCAGGGAGATGCTGAATTGCGATAAATCACTTTGTTCCATATAGTTCTCTCCATGATAAATGAACTTCCATACGGCTATGAAAACTGAATTGAAATCGTTGTTTCGTGCAGCATTACTGGCAACCGGTCTGGCGATGACTGCAACTGTGACCCAAGCCGCAGATCGTCAGTTCCTGAATGTGTCTTATGATGCGACACGTGAATTTTATGATGAGTTCAATAAGTCTTTCGGTGCTTACTGGAAAAAACGCACCGGTGTGGATGTCAACTTTAAACAGTCACATGGCGGTTCTGGCAAGCAGGCACGTTCTGTTGTCGATGGTCTGAAAGGCGACGTTGTGACACTGGCGCTGGCAAATGATATTGAAGAAATTGTGCGTTCTGGACAGATTCAGCCAGGGTGGCAAAAAGAATTTCCGCATAACTCTGCGCCTTACACCTCGACCATTGTATTTATGGTGCGTAAAGGCAACCCGAAAGGCATTAAGGACTGGACCGACCTGACTAAACCGGGTGTGGAAATCATTACGCCAAACCCGAAAACTGGTGGTCTGCCACGTTGGGTCTATCTGTCTGCTTGGGGTTATGCTGAAAAACAGCCAGGCGGTAGCAAAGCCAAAGCGCAAGACTTTGTAGCTAAACTCTATAAAAATGTCAAAGTGATGGATTCGGCAGCACGTGCATCGATGACCACCTTCGCTGAGCGTGGCATTGGTGATGTGTTATTGACCTGGGAAAATGAAGCCTTGGTTACCCAAAAAACTTTGGGCAAGGACAAATTTGACATTATCTATCCATCTTTAACCATTCTTACAGAGCCTTCAGTCGCGATTGTAGACCGTACAGTGGAAAAAAATGGTAATAAATGGCTGGCGACAGGCTATATCAATTATCTGTATTCACCACTGGGGCAAGAGATGGCAGCCAAGCATTTCTACCGTCCACATAATAAAAAAGTACTGGCCAAGTATTCTGCACAATTCCCTAAAATCAACACCTTTACTATTGATGAGGTGTTTGGTGGCTGGAGCACAGCACAGAAAACCCACTTTGCCAATGGGGCGATCTTTGACCAGATTTACAATAGCAAACGTTAATCATCGTTTGGTTATTTAAGTTGTCCACAAAAAAGCCTCTTTAAAGAGGCTTTTTTGTTATTTTAGCCGGCTAAACATGCTGGAAAGAAAATAAAAATGGTTTTCTGCATGAAAAGTAATATTTATCTACAAAAAGTCATTTGGAGCTTTATACAAACAGAGTGATAATGTGCAGTTAAATTTTTCGCCTTAATTATTGAGTTGTTATGTCGCATATTTCTGTACTACTTCACGAAACGATTGATGCCTTGCTGGCTGGTCGCAATACAGGAGTTTATGTGGATGGAACCTTTGGGCGTGGTGGACATACGCGTTTATTATTGTCGAAATTAGATGAACATGCGCGTGTTTATGCTTTTGATAAAGATCCGCAGGCTCTTGCCGTGGCAGCTGAGCTGGAACAGCAAGATCCGCGTTTTAAAATTATTCATGCCAGCTTTGCCGATTTAAAAGAGGCACTGGCTGAACAGGGCATAGACAGTGTGGATGGGGTTATGGCTGACCTGGGAGTGTCTTCACCTCAACTGGATCAAGCCGAGCGGGGCTTTAGTTTTATGAAAGACGGTCCCCTGGACATGCGAATGGATAATTCACAGGGACCTACTGCGGCAGAATGGCTGATCGAGATTGAAGAAGAGGCTTTGGCTAATATTATTTTCCAGTATGGCGAAGAGCGTTATAGTCGCCGTATTGCCAAAGCCATTAAAAAGGCCGGCTATATTGCAACCACAGGCGAGCTGGCAGAAATTGTTAAGGTGGCGCATCCCAAATGGGAAAAAAATAAGCATGCTGCCACCCGCACTTTTCAAGCAATTCGTATTGCTATTAATAAAGAATTGGAAGATATTGAAATCTTCTTGCCTCAGGCAGTCGATATTTTAAAACCGGAAGGCCGTCTGGCGGTGATCAGCTTCCATTCGCTCGAAGACCGGTTGATTAAACAGTTTATTCAAAAAGAATCGACACTCGCAGAAGACTCGGGATGGGGCATGCCGCAACAACAGAAGGATACGCGACGTTTAAAAAAAGTGGCTCGTGTAAAGGCAAGTGAGGAGGAAGTGAAGGCCAATCCTCGGTCACGCAGTGCATGGCTGCGGGTTGCAGAACGTTTAGCTTAATAGGCACATCATGAAAACTGAAGTGGTTGGTAAAAAAACAGATAAGTTGTGGCTGAAAAAAGCCGTTACTTATATCGTGCTGGTACTGATGATCTTTGTCAGTGCAGTATTTGTGGTATTTCAAGTGTTTGAATATCGTCAGGACAACCGGAAACTGAGTACCTATCTGCGTGAACGTGATGATCTGAATGCAGAATGGGGACGTTTGCTGATTGAACAGCAAACTTTTGGAGCGACTGCGCAGATTGGTACGCGCGCGGTTACCCAGTTAAGGATGTACTCGCCACCGGTGTCACAAAGCGTTGTGATTTCCTTACCACAGACTTCAGATGAGAAAAAATAAGGCTAGTGCTTCAACATGGTAGACAAGAGAAAAAAGCAACCGGTACGTAAAAGGCAGTCAGTCACTGATAAAAATACCTCAAATATTTATATCAACCGTTTCTATCTGATGTGGGCAGTGGTGCTGCTGTGTTTTATCGTTTTGATCGGGCGCGCCTTTTATGTGCAAATTATCAATAAAGATTTTCTGCAAAATAAAGCCAATGCCAATATTTTAAGAACCAATACCATCAAAGCCATGCGTGGCGTGATTTATGACCGCAATGGCGTGCCACTGGCCATCAGTACACCCATCATGAAAATCGTGATTGACCCGCGGGACTATTTTGAAAATAAACAGCTCTATGAAGAGACCATGCTGGCCTTAGAAAAAGAGCCGAATAGCCGCAAATTGAAACGTCAGCTGCCGGATAAAAACCTGAATCTGGATGAGCTGGCAGATGCTGTCGGGATGGATCGGGCCGAATTGCGCAAGAAAATGGACGAGCGTCAGCGTTCGCGTTATCTGGTGCTAAAAAAAGAAGTACCGCCCCAGCAGGCGGAGCTGATCATGAAGCGTAATTTTCAGGGTGTATATACTGAGAAAAACTATAAGCGTTATTATCCGCAGCCACAGCCGAACTCACAGATTATCGGTTTGACCAACAGTGAAGGTACCGGTATTGAAGGTCTGGAAATGCAGCTGAATACCCGCCTGGCGGGTAAGGATGGCGAACAGCAGATTATTCGTGATAAAAAAGGGAACCGTGTCAAGGAGCCGGAAGTCATCAAGGAAGTTGAACCGGGAGAAAATATTACCCTGAGTATCGACTCACGCCTGCAATACATCATGTATCGTGAACTGACCGCAGCAGGGGTGGCCAATAATGCCCGTTCGGCGACTGCGATTGCAGTGGATGTTAAAACCGGGGAAATTCTGGCGCTCTCTTCCTGGCCATCGTATAACCCGAATGATAAAAATAGTTTGCAGAATAAAGATGCGATGCGTAACCGCGGTGCGATTGACTCTTTTGAGCCTGGTTCAACTATGAAACCGCTGACTGTGGCGATGGCTTTGGAAAGCGGTAAATACACCGCCAATTCAGTGGTCAATACCAGCCCTGGCAGTATGCGTGTCGGCAACCATACTATCCGGGATACCCATAACTATGGGCCATTAACCTTGGGCGGCATTATCCGGAAGTCTTCTAACGTTGGGGTTGCCAAACTAGCCTTGTCTTTGCCGTATGAAACACTGCCAACCTTCTATAAACGTCTGGGTTTTGGCCAGCGCTCTGCGGTGAAATTCCCGGGTGAAAGTGCCGGCTTGATTCTGCCGCCAAGCAAATGGAACGTCTCTGAAGTGGCCACCATGTCGTATGGTTATGGCCTGAATGCCACGGTCCTCCAGTTAGCCGATGCTTATGCAATGCTGGCCAATAAGGGCGTTAAAATGCCACTGAGCCTGTTCAAGCTTGAGGAGCAGCCCCAAGGTGAACAGCTGCTTGATCCAAAGATTGCGGATCAAGTTCTATTAATGATGGAAACAGCCACTTTACCAGGCGGTACTGCCACCCGTGCGGTGGTGCCGGGTTATCGTGTCGCTGGTAAAACGGGTACCGCACACAAGCTACGTGCCGACCGTAAAGGCTATTCGCAGAGTGAATACCGTGCTTTATTTGCCGGTGTTGCCCCGGTGAGTGATCCACGCATTGCCATGGTGGTGGTGGTGGAAAACCCGCAAGGCACCTACTATGGCGGTACAGTATCGGCGCCGGTTTTTGCGCGTGTGATGCAGGAATCCTTGCGCTTACTCAATGTCCCTTTGGACAAACCTTTAGAATCTCCCAAAGTCCAGTAAATAGGTGATTAATGTCTATTACATTCCAAGATATCTACACCGGGCCTGAAGCCGCCGATTGGATGTTACAGTCCTTTAACGGGTTTGAGCTGGATAGCCGTAAAGTTCAACGGGGACAAATTTTTATTGCACTGACCAGCTTGTCCCAGCCAGAAAAAACGGCACAATTTGCTCACCAAGCCTTGGAACAGGGAGCACTGGCCGTTATTTCAGAAACTGATCTGGGATTGTCACCTGCACTGGTCGTGCCAGAGGTACGCCATCTGATGGGACAGTGGCAAAAGCAGTATTTACAGGCGGCTCAGCCAGTTAAACCAGTACGGATTCTGGCGGTAACCGGAACCAATGGCAAGACGACGATTTCCCGTCTGGTGGCAGAGCTGCTGATGCTACAAAGCAAGCCTTGTGCAGTGATGGGTACAACCGGAAACGGGATTCTGCCAAATCTGGAAGCCTCCTCGCATACCACGCTGGATGCCTTACAGTTGCAACATGCCTTGCATGGCTATGCAAAACAGGGCGCAGAATTTGCTTCGATTGAAGCCAGTTCGCATGGTCTGGAACAAGGTCGCTTGAATGGTTGTGAGATTGAAATCGCGGCATATAGCAATTTGAGCCGGGATCATCTGGACTATCATGGGACTTTGCAGGCATATGCCGAAGCCAAGTCTGCGCTCTTCAAGTTTGCCGGTCTGAAAGTTGCGATTATCAATCTGGATGATGACTTTGCCGATGTGATGCTGAATGCTGCAAAAAATAATCCAAGCCAGCCTAAAATATTAACTTATTCATTGTCTCAGCCAGCAGACTATCAGGTTCAGGATATCCGCTACAGTATTTCCGGAGCTGCATTCAAACTGCTGACTGCACAAGGCAGTTTTAGCATTCGTAGCCCGTTGCTGGGACACTTTAATATTGAAAATCTGATGGCCAGCCTGATTATGGCAGAGCAGGCCGGTTTTGCACTGGCCGACTTAATCGCGACAGTGCCTGAACTGCAAGGTGCACCAGGACGTATGCAGGTGATTCGTGATGGTGAACGCCTGTTTGTCGTGGATTATGCACATACTCCAGATGCCCTGACTCAGGTGCTGGTTACACTGAAGCGCCATGCGTCGAAAAGGTTATGGGCAGCTTTTGGCTGTGGGGGAGACCGCGACCGTGGTAAACGTCCGCTGATGACTCAGGCTGCGCTGGAGGGTGCCGATATCGCCGTATTGACCTCGGATAATCCGCGTAGCGAAGATCCGGCACAGATTTTTGCCGACATGAAACAAGGCATTGATTTTTCAGGCAAGACCTATCATGAAATTCAGGACCGCCGGGAAGCCATCAAATACACCGTGAAGCATGCACAAGCAGGTGACATTGTGGTGATTGCCGGAAAAGGCCATGAAAACTATCAGGAAATTGATGGAGTTCGTCACTGGTTTGATGATGTGGTCGAAGTTCAGGCAGCAATTGATGCCCGGCATCATACGACAGATTCAGCATTTCCCGCGCATTAGGATTTTACATGCATACCTCAACCACAACGACTGCGGCGCTAGAGCCGTGGAGTATAGAACAATTACAGCAGGCCACCCAAGGCTATTGGCTGAATGATAAAAAGCCTGACGATCAGATCGAGCGAATTTTAACCGATTCACGTCATGCAGAAACTGGCGATGCGTTTTTGGCACTCAAGGGTGAGCGTTTTGATGCGCACGATTTTGTGGCACAGGTCGCTGACCAGGGCTGTCAGCTGGCGATCGTTAGCTCTCCGGTAGATGCCGATATTTGTCAACTGGTGGTAGAAGATACCCGCCTGGCACTTGGACATCTGGGTGCGTACCGCCGTCAGCAGCATTCACAGCTTAAAGTGATTGCCTTGACGGGGAGTAGTGGGAAAACCACCACCAAGGAAATGCTGGGCAGTATTCTTTCACGTCTGGCACCTACCTTGGTGACCCGAGGCAACCTGAACAATGATTTGGGTGTACCGATGATGCTGCTGGAACTGCGTGCCGAGCACCAGTATGCTGTGATGGAGCTGGGTGCCAGTCATCGCGGGGAAATTGATTACACCGCCAATCTGGTGCAGCCCCATGTGGCCGGAATTATCAATATCGGTACGGCTCACCTGGGTGAGTTTGGCGGGCGCGATGGCATTTGCCAGGCCAAGTCGGAAATTTATGCGCATATTTCTGAAACTTCGATTGTGCCGGCAGCTGATGATTATGCAGAGACAATTCGTCAGGCCGTGAGTACCGGGCAGGTCTTGAGTTTCGGTGCGGGTGGCGAGGTCTATGCCAGCGAAATCGAGTTACAGTCCCAGTCGGCTCGTTTTGTCCTGAATACGCCACAAGGTACAAAAGCGGTTAATCTGCCATTTGCAGGTGAGCATAATATCGAAAATGCTACAGCTGCCGCTGCCTTTGCGCTAGCAATCGGGATCAGCCTGGAGGATATTGTGGCAGGTCTGGAACAGGCTGTGGGAGCTAAAGGTCGTCTGAATTTTATTCAGCACAAAGATTTTTTATTTATTGATGATACCTATAATGCCAATCCGACCTCTATGCGCGCCGCTGCAGAAGTGCTGGCGCAGCAACCGGGCATCCGGGTCATGGTGACGGGGGATATCGGTGAGCTGGGTTCAGCGGCAGCAATGGAACATTATAAACTGGGCCGTGATCTGGTGTCTGTGAAAGGCTTGAACTTTGTTGTGGCAGTGGGTGAGTTTGCACCTGCGGCACAGGAAGGGGCACGTAGTACGCAATATGGTAAAAAAATGCAGGCTTTTTTAAATCAGGAGCAGGCATTGCCATTTTTAATTCATTTGATTGAAACACATCAACCTCAGCCGATGTCTTTCCTGTTTAAGGGGTCACGTTATACCCATATGGAAACCCTGATGGCTGCATTGATGGAGAAACTCTAAATGCTGTTATGGCTATTTGAACAATTGGCGGGCATTGACAGCTCGTTTCAGGTGGTACGTTATTTAACTTTACGTGCCTTGTTAAGTGTCCTGACGGCATTAATGATTGGTCTGGTTCTGGGTCCTATCATGATCCGCAAGCTGCAAGCCCTGAAATATGGTCAGGCGGTCAGCTCGTTCGCACCGGAAAACCATGCCAAGAAAATGGGCACTCCGACCATGGGCGGGATATTGATCCTGTTATCGATCGGGATTTCCACCTTGCTCTGGGCGGACCTTTCCAACCCGTATGTGTGGATTGTCCTGGCGGTGATGGTGATTTTCGGTGCAGTTGGCTGGGCCGATGACTGGATTAAAATTCGTTATAAAGATAATGCCGGTTTGCCTGCCCGCAAGAAATTTTTCTGGACGTCAGTCGGTTCACTTGGAGCCGGGATTGCACTGTATGTAATCGCGCAGCAGCAGACCAATCCGGTGCATACTGCGAATATGCTGGATTTGCTGATTCCCTTCTTTAAAGATTTGAGTATTCCTTTATCGCTGATTCCATTGGGGATTGGCTTTATTATTTTCACCTATTTTGTGATTAATGGAGCCTCGAACGCTGTTAACCTCACCGATGGACTGGATGGTCTGGCGATTATGCCAGTGGTTCTGGTGGCAGCCGGTCTGGGGGTGTTTGCCTATCTGGCGGGAGATGTGCGTTTTGCCAACTATTTGCATATTCCCTACGTAAAATATTCATCTGAGCTGGTGATCATCTGCGCTGCCATGATTGGTGCCGGTCTGGCTTTCCTGTGGTATAACGCCCACCCGGCGCAAGTATTCATGGGTGATGTCGGTGCTTTATCCTTAGGTGCGATGCTGGGTACGATCGCCGTAATGGTGCGTCAGGAAATTGTATTTGCCATTATGGCCGGTGTATTTGTCGTCGAAGCCATTTCAGTTTTTCTGCAAATCGGTTCATTAAGAATGCGTAATAAACGTGTCTTCCTGATGGCACCGCTACATCACCATTATGAGAAAAAAGGCTGGCGTGAAACTCAGGTGGTAATTCGTTTCTGGATTATTACAATTATGCTGGTAGTTTTGGGCTTAATGACCTTAAAATTGCGTTAAGTAATGCATTGGAAAAAGTCGGCGGATGCCGGCTTTTTTGTTTTGGAGAAAATGATGAATCTACTCATGTGCCCAGTCTGTCGTGAGCAGCTTAGCTTAAATGCGCGTAGCTGGCGCTGTGAGAATCAGCATAGTTATGATGTGGCCAAGCAGGGTTATGTGAATCTGCATGTGGTACAGCATAAACACAGTAAAAATCCGGGCGATACACCGGAATCGGTGCAGGCACGCCGGGCTTTTTTAAGTGCAGGTCATTACGCCCCCTTACAGCAGGCGGTCATCAGGAAAATCCGTGAGTTGCGGATTGAAAACCTGCTGGATATCGGCTGTGGTGAAGGCTATTACACCGATGCGATGCAGGCCGAAGTTATGCAATGTGTCGGTGTCGATATTGCCAAGAATGCCATTCAGGTGGCCGCCAAGCTAAATAAAGAAGTGACCTGGGTGGTGGGGACCGGAGCAACCTTGCCGGTACTGGATGAGTCGATTGATTTGTGTACCAGCTTATTCAGCCCGATTCCACAACAGGAGATTCTGCGGGTTCTGAAACCGAAGTCATATTTGATGGTGGTGACCCCAGCACCACAGCACTTATATGCTCTGCGTGAAGCCTTATTTGAAGAGGTAAAACCGCATGAACCACAAAAGTTTGTCGAGCAGCTCAAAGATGGCTTTGATCTGCTCAGTGAACAGCTAGTAGAAGCCTCTATGACGCTGTCACAGGCTGATCTTAAACATCTGATTGCCATGACCCCCTATGCCTATAAGGCCAAAGCGGAACGCCGTCAGGCACTGGAGCAGCAGGAGCAGTTTGAGTTGCAAGCTCACTATCAGATTTATCTGTTTCAAAAGAAATCACTTTAAAAAGTCACGCAATAAAAAGCCCTCATTGGAGGGCTTTTTTTGATGAGGGTTGTAAAATTTACTGTACTTGTTGGATCAGGTTATCGAGCGCATCAGCACGTTTGGGTTGTAAGGGCTGTTCCTGTGATGTCGGTGGAGTCACAGGTGCTGGCGCCGACTCTTCGGCTGGAAGAGTAATTTTCTCTCCCGGCAGATCGTCAAAATCACTCTCTGCACGCTTCGGTACCACCATTGGGGCAGGGCGGTACAATGGAGTTGCCAGTGGCGGAGATGAAGGATCCCGTTGTTCGGCCTCTGGCACTTCCTTAGAGCGGTTTAGAGGGGCTTTGGCATTTCGGTCCAGGCGTACCCAAGCCTCTGGCTCGCCTTTTAAAGCATTGCCCATGAAGTCAGTCCAGATTGGCAGGGCAGCGACTCCTCCATATTCACGACGACCTAAAGTAGTCGGCTGGTCAAAGCCCACCCAGGTTACTGTAACCAGTTTGCCATTGAAACCTGCGAACCAGGCATCTTTGGCATCATTGGTGGTTCCAGTTTTCCCGCCAATATCACCACGCCCAATTCTTAGGGCAGCGCGTCCGGTACCATGCTGAATGACATCACGCAGAATATTGGCCATGTCATAGGCCGAGCTGGATTTTAAAATACGCTGTGCCTGACGATAGTTGCTGGCTTCAGCTGAAATCTGTGGTGCTACGGTTTTCTTTTCCAGTGCTGCATTATTCAGCTCAATAGCTTCATCATCAGGCGTGATCACTTCAGCCGAAGCAGGAGCGTCTGCCTTGGTATTAAGACATGAAATGCAGGCATATTCAGGCTTGGCCATAAAAATGGTATTGCCATGCGCATCTTCAATACGGGTAATAAAATGCGGCTGAATGCGATAACCGCCATTGGCAAAAGTTGCATAGCCTGTGGCCATCTGGATAGGTAAAACCTGTGGTGTACCGAGTGCAATAGTATAGTTACGCGGAATCTGGCTATCTTGCAGACCAAAATCCATAAACAGCTGCCGGGTGCGTTCAATACCGACTGACTGTAGCAGGCGTACCGAAACGGTATTACGGGATAGATAAAGTGCACGGCGTAATGGGATCATACCTAGGTAACGGCCATCGGAGTTACGTGGACTCCATTTGCCAATAGTGATTGGCGCATCATTCACCATGGTATGGGGGGTCATGCCACGTTCTAAAGCCAGTGCATAAACGAAGGGCTTAATGATCGAACCAGGTTGCCGCCAGCCTTGAATGGCCCGGTTAAATTTGGACTGATAAAAATTATAGCCGCCTACCACCGCTTCAATCGCGCCATTATTGGGGTTGATTGCAATCAGCTGACCCTGTGCTTGCGGAATTTGCACCAGTGACCAAGAGCTTTTATCCTGATTAGGTCTTAAACGGACAATATCTTTAACTTGAACAACTTGTGATGCTCGGTTCGGTGCAGCCCCCACGCTGTTGACGTTACGATAGGGACGCGCCCAAGACATGCCTGACCAAGGAACAGTCACAGTCGTACCATCCTGCATCAGGGCTTCAAAGCTATTCTTATGCACCTGAGTGACCTGAGCAGGAAAAGTATTGGCATAGGCACGGAAATTGCTCAGTGGCTGATCATGGGCTTCTGCCCCACGCCAGCCATGACGGCGATCATACGCCTCCAAACCATTTTGCACAGCTTGTTCGGCATAGGCCTGCCGTTGGCTGTGAATAGTGGTATAGACTTTATAGCCAGAATCTACAGCCTGCTCACCCAGATTTCTGACCAGTTCTGCCCGGACCATTTCGCCCACATAGGGAAATTTGTTACGGGTACTGCGATCCGGCATATCCAGGTTAACTGGCTCGGCAATAGCCTCTTGGTATTGCGTCTGGTTGAGATAACCCAATTGCAGCATACGTCCCAAAATCCAGTTGCGGCGCTCTAAAGCACGTTTGGGATTGGCGACCGGGTTATAACGGGAAGGTGCTTTGGGCAAGCCTGCAATCATTGCCATTTGGGCAGTCGAAAGCTCTTCCAGACTTTTGTTATAGTAAATTTTGGCAGCTGCCGCGATACCATAAGCATTTTTACCCAAGAAAATTTTATTGACATATAACGTCAAAATTTCTTCTTTTTTCAGGTTCTGTTCAATTTTTCGTGCCAGAAAAATTTCAGTCAGCTTACGCTTTAAAGTACGTTCGGGGCTTAAATAATAATTCTTTGCAACCTGCATGGTGATGGTGGAGCCGCCCGTCTGTACATCGGAACCCGTTACACTTTCACTGAGTGCCCGTCCCAGGCCTTTAAAACTGATGCCGCTATGTTCAAAAAAGCTGGAATCTTCGGCCGCCAGAAAGGCATGAATAAACTCAGGTGGAATTTGTTCATATTTCACGGGAACCGAAAGTTTGCCGCCATACTCGGCAATTAGCTCATTATCCGCACTAAAAACTTGCAGGGGCTTTAATAGGGGGGCCTTTTGCAGTGTGGACATTTCAGGCAAAGATGGGGCAATATAGAGATACATGCCATAGAAACCCATCGGAACTGAGATCGCTATAATAATAATGATCAAAAAAAATGGATGAACAAGGCCTGAACAAGATAGCTTTTTCATAACAAGTAAGTTTTAATAAGAGCTAATGGCAAACTAATGAGCGATCAGTATATCCTTTAGATATGCATATTGTTAGATGAGTTATTGTATCTATATAAAATTATAGGCGTACTCAGTTGGTAAGCTGTATTTTTATTGGGGATAAAAAAATAATAGGAAAATGATGGTGCGCAGATTATATCGTAAGCCAAATAAGGGGTTAATGGGGGTTGATATTAGTTCGACTTCTGTAAAGTTGTTAGAGTTATCTGTAAAAAGTGGCCGTTATTGGGTAGAAAGCTATGCACTGGTTCCTTTACCAGAAAGCAGTGTGGTTGAAAAAAATATTTTAAATCCAGAAGCGGTGGGAGATGCTCTGGCACGTGCGATTAATCTAGCCAATCTCCAATCTAATCAAGCCGCTTTTGCCATTCCAACTTCAATGGTGATTACCAAAACTATTGAAATGGACGCTGATATGTCTGATGAGGAACGGGAAATTCAGATTCGTGAAGACGCTGAACAATATATTCCCTTCCCTTTGGATGAAGCCAGTCTGGATTTTGAAGTCCTGCCGGATCGCCTCGCGAACCCAAACCGGGTCAATGTGCTCTTGGTTGCGACCCGAATCGAGAATGTTGAAACACGTTCTGAAGTGCTGCAAATCGCTGGAGTAACTCCCAAGATTGCCGATGTCGAAAGCTTTGCGCTGGAGAATGCCTTTAAGGTATTTTCAGACACCTTGCCGATGGGGGTCAATACGGTCGGTATTCTGGATATCGGACATAGCATGACCACCCTATCTGTTATGCAAAACAATAAAATCATTTATACCCGTGAACAGGTGTTCGGTGGCAAACAGCTGACTCAGGAAATCCAGAATCGTTACGGATTGTCTTTTGAGGAAGCCGGGCGTGCCAAAAAAAACCGTGCCTTGCCGGATGATTATGATGTCGAAGTATTGGAGCCGTTTCTGGATGCCGTGGTGCAACAGGCTGCGCGTTCCTTGCAGTTCTTCTTTTCATCTTCACAATTTAATGAAATTGATCATATTTTATTGGCAGGGGGGAATGCCAATATTCCGGGGCTGGCGAAATTGTTACAGCAGAAACTGGGCTACCGGGTCACCATCGCAAATCCATTTTTACAAATGGGCTTTGCTCCTCAAATCGATATTAAAAAAATTGAAAATGATGCGTCCTCACTCATGATTGCATGCGGTTTGGCATTGAGGAGTTTTGATTAATGGCAAGAATTAACCTACTTCCTTGGCGTGATGAGCTAAGAGTTAAAAGAAATAATGAATTTGTGGCAATTTGTGTGGGGGCACTTTTTCTGGGGTTAGCAGCAGCAGGATCGACCTGGTTTTACTATGACCATAAGCTGCAGGATCAGGAGCAGGCCAATCAGCTAATTGTCAGTACGAACCAAAATCTGGATGTGCAGCTGAAGGCTCTGGAGGGCTTGCAAGAACAGCGTAATGCCATTGTGGAACGCATGAAGCTGATTCAGGGCTTACAGACCCAGCGCCCAATTGCGGTGCATCTGATTGATGAGATTGTACGGGTCACTCCAAGCAATATGTACATTACCAAATTTCAGCGTAGTGGCGATAAATTTACCATTGAAGGTAAAGCTGAAAGCCCAAATACGGTTGCAGAATTATTACGTAATCTGGAAGCTTCCTCCTGGTACCGGAATGCGTTTATGAATGCGTTTCTGGTGGCAGAAGCCTCAAAAGAAAAAGCGCCTAGTTCGGTTATTCCACGTGTGGAAGAATCCTATGGAAGTTTTACGGTAACGGTTGATCTGGATCAGATTAATCAGCCTGTTCTGACCGAAGAACAACAGCCAGTTAGTCCTGCAGCGGGAGCATCATCATGAGTAATCAAGAATTTGATGAGTTCAGCCAAGAGACAGTGGCTGTTCCTAGAAAAAAAATGACGGTTGAAAAGTTCTTTCAGCAGTTTAATACCCTGGACCCGAATAATTACGGTAGCTGGCCTTTATCGGTCAAGATTAGCTGCTGGATTTTTATTATCGTCCTGATTTTTATGCTGGTGTATTTTATTGTGATTCGCAGCACCATTGAATCGATTTCGCAGGCCAATGCACAGGAACAGAACCTGCTCAATGAGTTCCGTGAAAAAGAGTCTAAATTGCGTAATTTGCAGCAGTATCAGATTCAGTTACAGGAAATGGAAGCACGTTTTAACCAGCAGTTAGAACAGTTGCCTAAAGAAACTGAAATTCCGGGGCTGGTCGAAGATATTAACCTGAGTGGAGTGAACTCTGGTTTAAAATTCAAAAATATTCGTCTGGAGCCTGAAGTTAAGCAAGAGTTCTTTATTGAACAGCCCATCGCTATTGAGGCCACTGGGGACTATCACGCATTTGGTTCTTTTGTCAGCAGCATTGCCGGTCTATCCCGGATTGTAACGCTGCATGATTTCACTATCAGCGGTACTGAAAGCCAGGAAAAGAAATCTGAAATTCCTGTGATTGACTATATCGTTAAAGCCAAGACTTATCGTTATGTTGGGAGTAGTGATGATGCCTCATCCCCAACGAATAACGCCAGTACCACGGGGGCTCAATAATGAATATCATTAAAATGACATCGGCCTTGACCCTTGGTTTTTTACTGGCAGGCTGTGAATCCAGAATTGATCTGGTCAATCAGGAAATGGCCAATATTCGTAATCAGCCGCCTTTACCGATTGAGCCTGCGCCAGACTTTATGCCTGTAGAAACGTTTAATTATGCAGCCCATTCACTGAAAAGCCCTTTTTTACCAAGCTCACTGGCAGCTGAACTAAAAATTATGGCCGGTAAGCGGGTTTATCCAAATTTATCACGTCAATTACAGCCATTGGAAAGTTATCCGCTGGAAACCTTGAGCATGAAAGGGACGATGAGAAATCAGGCAGGACAGATTCTGGCTCTGATGCAAACTCCGGATGGTGAAATTGAGCGGATACAGCGGGGCAGTTATATGGGGCTGAATCATGGCCGGGTGGTTAATATTACACCCACCCAGATTGACTTGATTGAGATTATTCCAGATGGCCGTGAGGGGTATGTGGAACGACCACGAAGTCTGGTTCTGATCGGACCAGCGCCATAAGTTTTAAGGAATAAAAATGAATAAGAGTATGAAAGAATTTATTTTTGGGGATGCTAATACAATGACTCATGTGTTTCGTCAGTTTTCAATGGGGGCTGTAGCGATTGCGGTCATGCAGGCAGCAAGCGCACAGGTGGCCTTGACCAATGTGGTCGCAATGCAGATTCCTGGACAAGGTACAGAAATTCGGGTCATGTTCAATGGTTTGCCACCGCAACCACAAGCGTATCAGTTGGAATCTCCTTCCCGGCTCATTCTGGATTTTGATCAGGCCCAGCAAAATCTTAAACAGGCCCATATTCCGGTCGCTACAGCTGAAGCTAATTCCGTGGATGTCAGCTCGGATGCTGAGCGTGCGCGCTTGACAGTGAACCTGGCTAAAGCAGGGGCGTTCACCACGCGCGTTGAAGGTAATACCTTTATTCTTAAAATTAATTCGGCCAGCTCGCTAGCAACTGTACAGCCGGTTATAGAACAACAGAAAGTGGCTCAAGGCATTAGCAATATCAGTTTCCAGCGTGGTTCCCAAGGTGAAGGCCAGGTGGTGATTGATCTGGCCGGCAGTAATACCCCGGTAGATGTACAGCAGCAGGGCACTAAAGTCATTGTGCGCACTCTTGGAAGCAAGATTCCTGCGCATTTAACGCGTCGCTTGAATGTGAATGATTTCGCTACGCCTGTGTCGACAGTAGATGCTGTTAACCAGAATGGCAGTGGTGTTATTACTATCCAGTCAGGTGAAAGTTATGAATATATGGCCTATCAGACAGATAACCGGCTGACGATCAGCCTGAAGCGCCCTGAAGCGAAAAGTCCGCTACGTCCCAAAGAAATGACTTATACGGGCAAGAAAATCTCGCTTGATTTCCAGGATATTGAGGTACGTCGTGTGCTCCAGCTGCTGGCTGATTTTACCGATATCAATATGGTCGCAGCTGATAGTGTGCAGGGAAATATTACCTTGCGCTTGAAAGATGTGCCTTGGGATCAGGCGCTGGACATTGTACTGAAAACCAAAAATCTGGACAAGCGCCGTAATGGCAATGTCATCTGGATTGCACCGGTTACTGAATTGATCAAAGCTGAGGAAGAAGAGGCCAAAGCCTTAGCGCAAAGCGTAAAATTGGCACCGATTCAAACGGAATATATGCAGCTCAGTTATGCTAAAGCAGCAGAAATTGAAAAACTGATTACACAAAATAAAGGGTCATCCAATTCAGGCAGCTCAACTGGGAGCAACAATAATGATGATAAGGAAAGTTTATTAAGTTCACGTGGTTCTGTTTCTATTGATGCCCGTACCAATACTTTAATTGTCAATGATACTCAGGCTTTTATTGACAAAATTCGTAACCTGGTTGATCTGCTGGATGTACAAGTCAAGCAGGTGATGGTGGAGGCGCGCATCGTACGGGCCACGACTGACTTTACCAAAGAAATGGGCGTGAAGTGGGGTATTCTGTCACAGGGGATTAGTAATAATAATCACCTGCTGGTGGGCGGGAGCGATACTACAATATGGGATCTTAGAGAACCTGAACTGGATAGTGAAACTGGTCGCTGGACTTATGATATTCAACGACCAGATAACCTGAATGTAGACCTGGGAGTCACCAGCCCTGGTGCCAGCCGGATTGCTTTTGGCCTAATCAGTTTATCTGACTTTATGCTTGACCTTGAGCTTTCTGCCTTGCAGGCGGATGGGTATGGCGAAGTTATCTCGACGCCTAAAGTCATGACTGCAGACAAGCAAAAAGCGATAGTTACGTCCGGTTCGCAGATTCCTTATCAGTCTGCAGAAGGGGGCGGTGCGAATGCGGTTTCAACTACCGAGTTTATTGATGCAACCTTAAGTCTGGATGTAACCCCAAGTATTACCCCAGATGGTAAGGTTCAAATGGAACTGAATATCACCAGTGACTCTCCAGGAAACCCGACGCCAACAGGCCAGTTAACGATCAACAAAAATCAGATCAATACCAATGTATTGGTCGGTGATGGAGAAACAGTAGTACTGGGCGGTATTTTTGAGCAGGAAACCCGTAATGCACAAACCAAGGTTCCATTCCTGGGAGATATTCCGTATTTAGGGCGTTTATTCCGTAAAGATTTGAAATCGGACAACAAGCGCGAGCTGCTGATTTTTGTTACACCTCGAATTGTTAATGACAGTGTTTCAAGAAATCATTAATATATTTTGAATTTAACAAAATGAATAGGTGACTCCTTGCCAAGCAAAGAGTTTGAAACCCTGCCAAATATCTATTTGGTAGGGCCGATGGGGGCCGGTAAAACAACAGTAGGACGACATCTGGCGGAATTGTTAGGACGTGAATTTCTGGATAGTGATCATGAAATTGAGCGGAAAACAGGTGCTACGATTCCTTGGATCTTTGAAAAAGAGGGTGAACAAGGGTTTCGAAGTCGTGAAACTGTGGTCATTGATGAGTTAACCTCAAGGCCACAACTGGTACTTGCAACCGGTGGTGGCGCAATTACCCAAGCCCCAAATCGAAATTATCTGAAACAGCGCGGAATCGTTGTTTATCTTTATACTCCAGTTGAAATTCAGCTACAACGTACCTATCGCGATAAAAACCGCCCACTCCTTCAGGTCGAAAATCCGGAACAGAAGCTACGTGATTTACTGGCGGTCCGTGATCCGTTATATCGTGAAGTGGCAGATTATATTATTGAGACCAATCAAGGCGCTGCACGCGACCTGGCGCAGCGGATTTTACATCTCATTCTTTCCAAAAAATAAGTTTAGTTGAATAAAGTGGTTCCATCATGCAAACCTTATACGTAGAACTCGGTGATCGTCGTTATCCAATCTATATTGGCAGTCAGCTCGATCCTCAGCAATTACTTGTGCCTTATCTTCATGGCAAACAGGTGATGATTGTGAGCAATGCAACGATTGCACCACTTTATCTTCAGCATTATCAGGCAGCCCTCGAACAGCTAGGTAAAACGGTGGCTACCTGTATTTTGCCTGATGGTGAAAAATACAAAAACATTGAACACCTGAACCTGATTTTTGATGCCTTGCTGGAAGCTGGATTTAACCGCGATTGTACCGTCCTGGCATTGGGTGGGGGGGTGATCGGTGATATGGCCGGTTTTGCTTCGGCCTGTTTCCAGCGCGGGGTCTATTTTGTTCAGGTACCGACCACCTTGCTGTCTCAGGTAGACTCTAGTGTGGGTGGAAAAACCGGGATCAACCATCCGCTGGGTAAAAATATGATTGGTGCTTTCCAGCAGCCTCAGGTGGTACTCGCGGATATGTCTCAACTGAAGACCTTGCCGGCGCGTGAACTGTCTGCCGGACTGGCTGAAGTGATTAAATATGCGCTCTTGGGTGATGAGTCATTTTTAGTATGGCTTGAGCAGCATATGGAAGCCTTGGTGGCTGGTGATGCCGTATTGCTGGCCGAAGCCGTCTATCGGTCATGTGCACATAAAGCACGTATTGTGGCCAATGATGAGAAAGAGCAGGGTGAGCGTGCGCTCCTGAATCTTGGTCATACTTTTGGTCATGCCATTGAATCTTATCTAGGCTATGGTGAATGGCTGCATGGCGAGGCTGTGGCAACTGGTATGGTTATGGCGGCTGATCTGTCACAGCGCATGGGATGGATTTCAGCAGCAGATCTGGAGCGTACAAAAAAAATCATTTCTCGTGCCAAACTACCAATCGTTTGTCCTAAAATTCCTCTGGATGAGTTTCTGGCCTATATGGCCCATGATAAGAAAGTCTTAAATGGCCAGTTACGTCTGGTATTATTGAAACAGCTCGGACATGCCGTGATTACCCGCGACTTCGATGTCGAGTTAATGAAACAGGCAATTTTAGCCAATCAGGCACAGGTTTAAATTGATATGGCAGCATTAGGTACCCCTTGGCAAAAGATTCAGCATTATTTCTGGCTGGTCTGTGGCATATGCTGCCTGCTTGCTGCGCTGATCTTTTGGTCTATGACTGATTCTGAGGAGCTGGTAGAGATCCAAAAGCAGCCAAAATCTGAAGAAGAAGTTCAGATTCAGCCCGAAAAGGTGGCTTCTATGACTCATCTTGGTGCATTGCAAGATGAGGTCAAACCTTTAGACCTAAATACACGTATTGTGGTGACAGCAAGCCACGAACCTGAGTTTCGTGGCAGTAAATATATCAGTGAAAACAAAAAACAGTATGCTATTGAACTGTTTCGGGTAGGGCAGGAAGCCATTCTCAAAAGCTTTCTTAAGAAACAGAGCGACCGTAAGCCTTTCACTTATGTGCGTGTTTCAGGTGAAAATCAGCCTGAACAGTTTGTATTGCTGTATGGTTTATATAAAACAGCCAATGAAGCGAACCAGGCCTTATCAAGCCTGAACCTCAGTCTACCAAAATCGGTGCAACCTGAAGTTGTACAGCTGCAGCGTTATGACGGCCTGGTTGATGGGCTGGGATCGGAAGAGCTGAATAGCAATCAAAAGCTGTACGAGATTCGCCTGAAAAATGTGCCTTTACCGAGAGTAGAGGAATCCATCCGACCCAAAAATGATGCATCACCGAAAACTTCAGCTGGCTCTGGTACTGCAACAACCAGCACAACCGTTGTTCGCCGTGACGAATCTGGCAAGGTGGTCGATGTGAAAAAATCAGAAAGTGCCGTCGAGAATGCGCCACGCCCAGAAACCAATCCACGTCCTCAACCGCAGGAAAACGAGATTCGTGATCCCTTTAACTAATCCGGTCTAAAATAGCGCACCAAGCGATGACAAGAATCAAAAATGAACATTTTTGGTGCGAAAAATATATAGCTCTGTCTTCTTTCTCATAAGTCATTCTAGAGCACTTTTATCAAACACTTTTTGACAAGACCAGGGACATTTCCTGCTTGCAGGAGAGGTTGAGGGAGAGATGCTTACCACCCTCATTCTCTTGCGGTGCATGCTCCTCCTCCCACAGAGAATATCTATTTAAACATGTGAATCGGCTCATTATTGTTTTATGGATAGCAAAAATATAGTAATTATTTGTTTTTAATGAATTTTTAATTTTTATCTTAAAAATTGGCATGCAATTTGCTTTCTTGCTGGGTGAGTGAAATGAATCTCCCTGTTTTGGCATGACGATCATTGAATAACTGGGTGCTATAGTCATATTTCTGGCTCATTTTTATATCATGTATCAGCAAAATGAATTTTATTTTTCTTATATTCGGTTTAAAAAGGAGAGTAGAGGAAAGATAAGAGAGCCTGAATATTGCTGTAAAGAGGCTATTTTCCAGATCAGACCAGACGCCATCACATAGAAGAGTTTAGATTGTTTAATCGCCTATTGGCTTCGTGAGAAAGAAGGGTACGCTATGCACATGCCATCGCCTAATACTGTAGCTCCCGCTCAAGGTTTATATCAGCCGGATGAGTTTAAAGATAACTGTGGTTTCGGTTTAATCGCCCATATGCAGGGTGAGGCCAGCCATGATCTGGTCAAGACCGCGATGCATAGTCTGAGCTGCATGACCCACCGTGGGGGGATTGCCGCAGATGGCAAGACTGGAGATGGCTGTGGTTTGCTGTTGGCGATGCCTAAACAGTTCTTTCGTGAAGAAGCAAAAAAACTTAGTGATATCACGCTCAGTGAAATATTTGCTGTCGGTACGGTGTTCTTAAGCCTGGATCCTGCAATTGCAGCACATGCTAAAAAGATTCTTAGCAAAGAAATTGAGGCAGAAGGCTGCCGCGTGCTGGCCTGGCGTGTGGTTCCAACCAATAATCAGGCGCTGGGTGAAATTGCCCTGCAGTCTTTGCCTGCATTTGAGCAGGTTATGGTCAATTGCCCGATGGGGGTGACGGAGGTTGAGTTCAACCGCAAACTGTTCTTGGCGCGTCGTCGTGCAGAGCAGCAGTTGAGTCATGATACCGCATTTTATGTGACCACCTTGTGTTCCAGCGTCATTAGCTATAAAGGCTTGATGATGCCTGCTTATATTGCGCAGTTTTATCTTGACCTTGCCGATGAGCGTTTGGCTTCTCATATTGTGGTGTTCCACCAGCGTTTTTCGACCAATACTTTACCGCGCTGGCCTCTGGCGCAGCCCTTCCGTTATCTTGCGCATAATGGTGAAATTAATACCATTACTGCCAACCGTAACTGGGCAATGGCGCGGACCCCGAAATTCGAAAATCCGCTCTTACCGGGTCTAACTGATCTGACACCGATTGTAAACCGCACTGGTTCAGACTCTTCAAGCCTCGACAACATGCTGGAGATTCTGGTCGGTGGTGGCATGGATCTGTTCCGCGCCCTGCGCATGCTGGTGCCACCTGCCTGGCAAAACGTGGAAACTTTAGATGCCGATCTGCGTGCATTTTATGAATTTAACTCAAAACACATGGAAGCCTGGGATGGTCCGGCTGGTCTGGTCATTCAGGATGGCCGTCACGCGATCTGTATGCTGGATCGTAATGGTTTGCGCCCTGCACGTTGGGTGATCACCAAAAATGGCTATATTACCCTAGCCTCTGAAATCGGGGTTTGGGGCTATGAGCCTGAAGACGTGATCTCTAAAGGTCGGGTTGGTCCGGGGCAAATTCTGGTGATTGATACTTTTACCGGAAAAATGCTCGATACCCAGGATGTCAGCAATCACCTGAAAAAAATGCGTCCTTACCGTGAGTGGCTGCGTGAAAACTCAGTGCGTGTGCAGGGTAGTCCGGAACTGGAAGAATATCTATGCGATCAGGGCCTAAAAGGCGAAGAGCTTAAAGCTGCACAGAAAATGTTCATGGTGACTTTTGAAGAGCGCGATCAACTGCTTCGTCCTATTGCAGAAAGCGGTCAGGAAGCTGTCGGTTCAATGGGGGATGATACGCCAATGGCAGTGTTGTCTCGTCAAGTGCGTCATGTATCGGATTACTTCCGCCAGCAGTTTGCGCAGGTGACCAATCCACCCATCGACCCATTACGTGAATCTATAGTCATGTCCTTGGAAACCTGTTTGGGGCGTGAGCAAAATGTGTTTGAGCAGGGTCCTGAACATGCAGATCGCTTGATTATCTCCAGTCCGGTGCTTTCAAATTCGAAAATGCATCAGATTCGTACGCTGGGTCGTACAGGTTATGAAATTGCAGATATCGACCTGAACTATGCTGAAGGTGAGGGTCTGGCCGCCGCCATCACCCGTATCTGTGAAGAGTCTGCGCGAGCAGTTCGTAATGGTAAAACCTTGTTGCTGCTTTCAGATAAAAAAATCCGTCCCGGTTTTCTGCCTGCGAATGCTTTGATGGCCACAGGTGCGGTCCATCATTATTTAATCAATGCTGGGTTACGTACCGATGCCAACATTATTGTTGAAACTGGCTTGGCACGTGATCCGCATCAATTTGCCGTGCTGTTAGGCTTTGGCGCGACTGCCATTTATCCCTACCTTGCCTATGATGTGATTAATGACCTGATTGCCAAAGGCGAGCTATTAGGCGACCCTCTGCATGCACAGGCCAATTTCCGTAAAGGGATTGAAAAAGGCTTGTTAAAAGTCCTGTCTAAAATGGGAATTTCAACAGTTGCCTCTTATCGCGGCGGTCAGCTATTTGAAGCAGTAGGCCTGTCAGATGAAGTGGTACACACCTGCTTTACCGGTGTGCCTAGTCGGATTCAAGGTGCCACATTTACAGACCTCGAAAATGATCAGAAAAAATTGGCGGACATGGCCTGGAAATCACGTAAGCCAATCGATCAGGGTGGTTTACTAAAATTTGTTTTTAACAAGGAATATCATGCCTTTAATCCGGATGTGATTAACTCGCTGCATAAAGCTGTACGTTCGGGCAATTATGCGGATTTTAAAGCCTATGCTGAATTGGTGAATAACCGCCCAGTGGCAACCATTCGTGATTTATTTAAACTCAAAACCGAGCATTCCATTGTGTTGGATGAGGTGGAATCCATCGAAGAGATCCTGCCGCGTTTTGACTCTGCCGGTATGTCTTTGGGAGCCTTGTCTCCTGAAGCACATGAAGCGATTGCAATTGCCATGAACACCATTGGCGGGCGTTCCAATTCAGGCGAAGGGGGTGAAGATCCGGCGCGTTACGGCACCCTCCGTAACTCGAAAATCAAGCAGATTGCCTCAGGCCGTTTTGGGGTGACCCCTGCCTACTTAACTTCAGCAGAAGTGTTGCAGATTAAGGTCGCGCAAGGAGCAAAGCCGGGTGAAGGCGGTCAGTTGCCGGGAGGGAAAGTAAACGGTTTAATCGCCCGTTTACGTTATTCCGTGCCGGGGGTGACACTGATTTCGCCGCCGCCGCATCATGACATTTATTCTATTGAAGACTTGTCACAACTGATCTTCGACCTGAAACAGGTCAATCCTCAAGCCATGGTATCGGTGAAGCTGGTCTCTGAACCGGGAGTTGGCACGATTGCAGCCGGTGTCGCCAAAGCCTATGCCGATTTCATTACCATTTCCGGTTATGACGGCGGTACAGCAGCCTCGCCATTATCTTCCATTCATCATGCCGGTTCACCTTGGGAATTGGGCCTGGCGGAGGCACATCAAGCGCTACGTGTTAATGATTTGCGTGGCAAAGTGCGCGTACAAACCGATGGCGGCTTAAAAACCGGTCTGGATGTGGTGAAAGCTGCGATTCTGGGTGCAGAAAGCTTTGGTTTTGGTTCTACCCCGATGATCGCCTTGGGGTGTAAGTACCTGCGTATTTGTCATCTGAATAACTGTGCAACCGGTGTGGCGACACAGCAGGATCATTTGCGTCAGCAACACTATATGGGTGAACCTGAAATGCTGATCAACTTTTTCAGGTTTATTGCAGAAGAAACCCGTGAGTGGTTGGCAGCACTGGGTGTGGCCCGCTTAAAAGACTTGATTGGCCGCACAGACCTGCTGGAAGTGTTGCCGGGTGAAACCGATAAACATGCGCATCTTGACCTCAGTGCATTACTGGAGTCGCATCCTGCGGCTGAAGGTAAGGCACAATATTGTCAGGTTCAGGGCAATGCGCCGTTTGATAAAGGCATTTTGGCCGAGAAAATGATTGCCGAGATGTTGCCCGCCATTGAGGCAGCCACAGGCGGTGAATATCACTTTAGGGTGGTGAACTGTGACCGCTCGATTGGCGCACGTGTCTCCGGTGAAATTGCGCGTCGTTATGGCAACTTAAATATGGAATCCCATCCGGTTAAAGTGAATTTAACCGGTACCGCGGGTCAATCGCTCGGAGTGTGGAATGCAGGGGGCTTGCATATTCGCCTGGAGGGGGATGCCAACGACTATGTCGGCAAAGGCATGGCAGGGGGGCGTATTGCCATCTTCCCACCGAAAGGTTCACCCTTTCAAACGCAAAATACCGCGATTATTGGCAATACCTGCTTATATGGCGCAACAGGTGGAAAACTCTTTGCTGCGGGTACAGCGGGTGAACGCTTTGCCGTGCGTAACTCAGGGGCCTTTGCAGTCATTGAAGGGGCCGGGGATCACTGTTGTGAATATATGACGGGTGGGATTGTGACGGTGCTGGGGAAAGTGGGACATAACTTTGGGGCGGGCATGACCGGTGGTTTTGCTTATGTACTGGATCTGGATAACGACTTTGTTGACCATTACAACCACGAATTAATCGAATTAAACCGTATTTCCACAGAAGCGATGGAAGAACATCAGGAATTCTTGCTGCGTATTTTAGATGAATATATTGAAGAGACAGGCAGTGCCTGGGGCTACAAGATTCGTCATGAGTTTGATTATTACAGCCGTAAATTCTGGTTGGTAAAACCCAAAGCGGCTAATTTACAAACCCTGTTGAAAACCACCAAAGCTGATCCACAATAATTCCACGACGAACAGATTGATAGGCAGGTAGGACGGAAAGACATAAACCGCCGCACCTCGCCACGGAGAGAGACATGGCAGAGCGCCTAAACAATGACTTTCAATTCCTGGATGTCGCACGCCAAGATCCAGAGAAAAAGGATATCACTGTCCGCAAAGCAGAGTTTGTGGAAATTTATAAACCGTTTACTGCGGAAATTGCAGCCAACCAGACCCACCGTTGCTTGGGCTGTGGTAATCCATATTGTGAATGGAAATGTCCGGTACATAACTATATTACCAACTGGTTAAAGCTGATTGCAGAAGGGCGTATTTTCCAGGCAGCAGAATTATGCCATCAGACCAATACCTTGCCAGAAGTGTGTGGCCGTGTCTGTCCGCAAGACCGTTTATGTGAAGGGGCATGCACTTTAAATGATGGCTTTGGTGCGGTGACGATTGGCAATGCCGAAAAATACATTAACGATACCGCCTTTGCCTTGGGCTGGCGTCCCGATATGTCACAAGTGAAATGGACCGATAAAAAAGTGGCCATTATCGGTGCCGGTCCTGCGGGTCTGGGCTGTGCTGATATTCTGGTACGCAATGGGGTAAAACCGGTGGTATTCGACAAGCGTCCTGAAATTGGCGGTCTGTTAACCTTCGGTATCCCAGAATTCAAGATGGAAAAAGATGTCATGAAACGTCGCCGTGAAATTTTTACCGGCATGGGCGTTGAATTTCGTTTGAATACCGACATTGGGAAAGACATTACCATTGACCAGCTGCTTGCCGACTATGATGCGGTGTTTATGGGGATGGGCACTTATACCTACATGCAGGGCGGTTTTGCTGGTGAAGAGCTGAATGGCGTGTACGATGCGCTGGATTTTCTGATTGCCAATGTGAATCGTTGCCAGGGCTGGGAAAATGATGCTGCGGAATACATCAGTCTAGAAGGTCAAAAGGTGATTGTGCTGGGTGGCGGTGACACGGCGATGGACTGTAACCGTACTTCTGTGCGTCAGGGGGCTGAATCGGTGGTTTGTGCCTACCGCCGTGATGAAGACAATATGCCGGGTTCACGTCGTGAAGTGAAAAATGCACGTGAAGAAGGAGTGGAATTCATATTTAACCGTCAACCTATCGAGATTGTCGGTGAACAGGGTCGGGTGACTGGCGTTAAATTTGTCACCACGCAGCTGGGCGAGCCAGACAGCCGTGGCCGTCGTAGCCCTGAACCGGTCCCGGGTTCAGAAGAAGTTTTACCTGCTGATGCTGTCTTGCTGGCCTTTGGTTTCCGAGCCAGCCCGGCAGACTGGTTTGGTGAGGTAGACATCAGGCTGGATGGTTCAGGCCGTGTACTTGCTGCTGAACATCAGCCATACAAATTCCAGACCTCAAATCCAAAAATCTTTGCTGGTGGGGATATGGTGAGGGGTTCCGACTTGGTGGTCACGGCCATTTGGGAGGGGCGTCAGGCTGCGGAAGGAATTCTGGATTATCTGGAGGTTTAATCCAGTTTAAAGTGATGAAGCTTATGAAAGAAAACCTGCTTGGGCAGGTTTTCTTGGTAACTGAAACAGTTACACCTGTAAATATTCTTTTTTTGGAAAATGTACAGTGGCAAACACGGTTTAAAACAAAATAAGAATATTTTAAAACTGCTCTTTTGGGCCTTTTTGCTAATCAACTTAGCATTTTCGCCATAGGGAAATAGGGCGGCTGTTCACATACTGTTCAATACTTGACCAGGACAGGAACAATAACATGACTCAAGTGGCAACCCCTAAAGCCTATCAGCATCGTCCTCAGGCGATTGGTATTACAGTACGCAGACTGCAATTTAATCCGGGCGCTATCTCCAGATATTACTTTGCCAATTCTCCGGTCATGTCACACCTGTTGACTGCTTTATCTTCGACCTTCCCGTTAGGTGAGCAATTCTTTGTGCATAGCGTGCGCAATGTGCGTGATCAGGTGAAGGATGAAAAACTACAGGCTCAAATTGCAGCATTTATTGGGCAAGAAGCGATGCATTCCAAAGCACATAGCGAATTTAATGCAGCTTGGCGCCGTGATGACTATAATCTGGATCGCTTTCAGGCCTGGCTGGCCCGCAAGAACCATTATGTAAAAAGTCTGCCTCCCAAATATCAGCTGGCGATTACCTGTGCATTTGAACATTTTACTGCCTTGTTGGGCGGCTATATTTTACGCCATCCTGAGGTTCTAAGTACCTTAGATGAAGATGCGCTAAAACTCTGGGTCTGGCATGCAATTGAGGAGATTGAACATCGCGCAGTTGCTTTTGATGTTTATCAGCATGTTTATGCAGATGATCGGGTACGCCGTCAGATGATGCGCAGTGTCACCACCGGCTTTGCCAGTCTGACTTTTTATTCAGCCAGCCGTTTATTTTTACAGGACAAGAAAAACAGTGTGTATAAAGTGGGCGGGAATCTATTTGGTCTGTATTTGCTGCTGAAAATGGTGATTCAGCTTGCGCCTGAATACCTGGCCTATTATCGAAAGGATTTTCATCCTTCTGGTATTGATTACAGTCAGCAACTGGATTACTGGAAAGAGTATCTGGCAGAAAACTTCCAGTAAAACCGCTTAAAAGGAGAATTTTCCTACAAATCAAGTGGTGCGGATGATGGTAGTCTCCAGGCAGCAAAAAGACTTCAGTTCCTATAAAAATTATAAAAAGTAACAAAACTTTAGAAAAAGATGTTTAAAATCAAATTAATTATCTAAAGATAAATAAAGAATTGAGGATAAAACATCATGCGTCTCATAAAACAATCATTTATCGTCTTGATGCTGGCGAGTACCTTAACCTTGAGCGGCTGTGGTTATAATACTTTACAAGTGAAAGATGAAGCAGTCACTGCGGCCTGGTCTGAAGTACAAAACCAGTACCAGCGCCGTGCTGATCTGGTACCGAATCTGGTTAACGTGGTTAAAGGCTATGCCAAGCATGAAGAACAGGTGCTGACTGAAGTCACTCAGGCGCGTGCCAATGTCGCAGGGCTGAAGGTGGACAAGGAAGTACTGGAAGACCCGGCTTTATTCCAGAAATATCAGGAAGCGCAAGCTCAGATGACCAGTGCATTATCGCGGTTAATTGCCGTGTCTGAAAACTATCCTGACCTGAAAGCCAATGAACAGTTTCGTGATTTGCAGGTACAACTGGAAGGCACAGAAAACCGTATTGCCGTAGCGCGTAACCGTTATATCACCACGGTTCAAGATTTTAATGCCTATTCACGCCAGTTCCCGCAGGTGATGACTGCCAAAGTGATTGGAATGGATACCAAACCGAACTTTAGTGCCGAGCAAAGTGCACAGCAAGCGCCAACCGTGTCATTTGACTAAGACTCGTCCTGAGTAATTGAGCAATCTAAGGTGACTGCGATGATGTATATGCGTGCTGCACAGATGGGTACAGTGCTCTTTCTCAGTCTGATGTTGAGTCTGATGAATAGCGCCCGGAGCGAAACGGCCACCGCAACAGCCAGCGAAGACCTGATGGTGGCACGTGAAATTTTGCAGCGCCCCGCTGAAAAACCTGCAGCGCAGAATCCAGCCACGGCCACTGCGCAGCAGCCAGAGATTGCCAATGATATGGCAGAAGGGCAGATTCAGCGCGATCTGCCGAGTATGAATGAACCGGTCATTGATCAGGCCAATGTGTTAACCGCGGCAGAAAAGCAGCGCATTAGCCAGCGAATCTTGAGTCTTTATCAGGCAGGAAAAGCGCAAATTGGTGTGGTAATTGTGCCCACCACCGGCCAGGAAGACATCTTCGGCTATTCCATGCGGGTGGCAGAGCGCTGGCAATTGGGTTCTAAAGAACACGATAATGGTTTATTGATGACAGTTGCGCTGAATGACCGCCGGATTCAGATTTTGACTGGCTACGGGCTTGAGGGCGTATTACCGGATATTATCGCCAACCGGATTATCAACCAAACAATCACCCCATATTTTAAACAGGGCCAGTATGCGCAAGGGATTGATGCCGGCATCGCCGAGATTGAAAGTATTTTAAATCTGGATCCTGAAGTTGCTGCGCAGGCAGCAGCTGAACTCAAAGCGCGTCAGGAACAGGCCTTACAAGCACAAAAGGCCAGTCAGGCGACCTTGGGCAGTGTAGTATTTATTGTGATCGCGGGTGTTATCGGTTCCATGATTTTTGGCAGAAAGCTTAGTGCTGCGACTGCCGCAGTTGCAGGCACAGCTGCCGGTCTGGTCAATGGCATGGGGTTAATTGCCAGTTTAATGATTGGTGCCGGCGTGTTCTTTTTACTAGTCACCTCGCTTGCGCAGCTGATTTTGCATGCCTTTATGGCCGGAGGCGGTGGTGGCCGCGGCGGCAGTGGTCGTGGTGGTTTTGGTGGCGGCGGCTTCGGCGGTGGCGGTGGTGGTTTTGGCGGGGGAGGAGCATCAGGCTCATGGTAACGACTACAGATACAACAGAGATTGTCACGCAGCCAAAGCTGGAACAATCTGTTCAGCCGAGTTTTAAGCGCTGGCTCAAGCATTTTTTCTATATGCCAGCGACCAAGCGTTTTTTTTCCAAGCAGGATCAGCATGCGATTGCGCTGGCAGTTGAAGAAGCTGAGCATGGACATGTTGGAGAAATTCAGGTGGTGATTGAAGGCTGCCTGCCTTCTCGCTCGGCCTATTATCAAGATACGCTTTGTCGCGCCAGACAACTATTTGCCGAGCTAGGTGTCTGGGACACTGAATATAATAGTGGTGTGTTGCTGTACCTCAATTTATGTGAGCGTAAGGTGGAAATTGTAATTGATCGGGGAATTCGGCAAGCCACGACTCAGGAAGTCTGGAATGAGATTTGCCAGTCGATTATTCAGAATCTGGCCAGGCAGCAATATAAACATGGGGTAATTAAGGGAATTCAACAAATTGGACAGGTGTTAGACCAGTATTATGACCGAAAAATAGCAGATGTAGAAAATGAGCTGGCAAACAAGCCAATTATTCTGGGTTGATGTTGTAAATATGTGACAATAAGTGTCACTTTTTTACATAAAAACACATTAGAAAAATCAATTAAATTTTTTTATCTTTAAATAGCTGTTTTTTATTTAAATATATTTATAATAGAAGTTGGCACGTTTAATGCTATATACAAAATAGCTTATAAAGCTCATAAAAAATTAACAAAACATTTGTGGAGAATGTTATGAATACAGTACAAAAGGGTTTCACCCTTATTGAATTAATGATTGTGGTAGCAATTATCGGTATTTTGGCTGCGATTGCGATTCCTCAGTATCAAAATTACACCGCTCGCTCACAAGCTTCTGAAGCAATTAATCTTTTAGGTGGGTTAAAAACACCTGTGATGGACATTGCTGGTATGAGTGGCCTAGCTACAGCATGTAGCACTAAAGATGCTGTTAAAGATGATCCAGGTACACCAGCGGTAGATGAAAGTCAACCTGCGGGCGCATTACATGCAGACAATGGACATACTCTAACAGGCACTTATGTAGCTAGTATTACAGCTAATGGTGCAACAGCTGGGACATGTATTTTAACTGCAAAATTTAAAAATTCAGCAGGCATTAATGATAAATTAAAGGATAGAGAAGTAATCTTTACATATACACAAGCTGGTGGTAATTGGAAATGTACTTCTGACTTAGATCAAGCTGTACGTCCAAAAACTTGTGATGCTAAATAATGATTAATCTTGAACAAGAAACGCATCACAATTGATGCGTTTTTTGTTTTAATTCAAAAAAACCTAAGTAGTAATAAATTTTCTTCTTCTAGCCTTCTTTCATGAGCTTTTTTAATTACTTATAATCATTTGTAGCTAAGTTTATTTACATATTTTGCTTTCTTAATTTATTGGGCTGTAAAGATTCTCTACTTTATAAGAGCAAACTTATTACATAAAATTTTCTAGAACTATTTCCAAGTTTAGTTTTAAACTATTATGTGCAAAACCTTTCAAATCTGAAATTTCTATGAAATTCACGCTCGCCCTCATCGCAGCAATCCTGATCTCCCTTGCATGGCTCATGCCCATTCATTACCGTCCCTGGGTGACCTATACAGGTGAACTGTATGCCTTCTTTGCGCTCTTTGCCATCGCTGCAATCTGCCTAAAAGAAAAATTAAGAATTCCGGTCGTTAGCCTGCCTCTACTGCTTCTTGCTGGCGTATCTTTTATTCAGCTACTCACAGGACAGGTATTTTTCTTTAGCATCGCCATGATGGGCTTTATTTTTGTGTTTGGGTTTTGGCTCGCAAGTGTGTTGGGCTATCACCTTTCAACCGGAAACTATAGCCGAGAATACACCTTCACCAATCTGAGTTATGTGTTTCTGACTTCGGGTACTGTCACAGGTATTATTGCCATTTGCCAATGGACCAATCTGGATGCAACTTTACCGGGGATGGTCAATATTAGTGGTACACAGCGGCCTTATGCCAATTTTGCCCAGCCAAACAATATGGCGACGTTTCTAGTCATGGCATTAATGAGCTGCCTTTATCTGTATGAAAAGAAAAAAATCCAGACCAATTGGCTATTTGCATGTGCGGTAATTATTGTCATGGGTGTGGCTTTAAGCCAGTCACGTACTGCATGGGTGGCTGCGATCGCGATTATGCTGTATCTGGCGTTCTACCAGTATAAAGATATTATCCGCCTGAAATGGTATTACAGTATTGCTTGGTTCATCTTCTTTGTTGCCTGTATTGTGGCTTTCCCATGGCTCAGTCAACTTGCTGCTCAGGCGATAGATGCGAATGTTGTGCAAAGTCGTGATGTAGTGGCACGTGCTACAGGAGATATGTCACGCCTCGCGATCTGGCAGCAAATGCTGGCGGCCATTCAGGCACAGCCATGGTTTGGTTATGGCTGGTATCAGAGCAGCGTGGCTTTTGTTTCGATTAGCGATACTGTACAAGGTCCAGTCTGGATTCGTAGCGCACATAATTTTATTTTGGACTTTTTGCTCTGGAATGGCTTAATTATTGGGTTGCCATTTTTGGCCTACTTTGGTTATTTGGGTTATCAGTTACAACGCTGGGTCAATACCCCAGAGTCTGTCATCGGGATCTTGATGACCGGGGCTTTTGTCACCCATGCCATGTTTGAGTTTCCCCAGCACTATGCCTATTTCCTGTTACCGGTGGGTTTTATTCTGGGTACGGTTCTGGCCCAACATCCAAAAATTAAAATAATAGTTATGCCATCAATCGGCCTGAAATTCATTTTTGTTTTCGGATTAATTTTACTGACGGTGATTTATCGTGATTACGATACCGTGGTTCCAAAACTGGGCCAAAGTATCCGCTATGAAAAACAGCCTGAGAACATCACCAATCAGCAACCTGTTTATCTGTTGAGTGAGTTTAACCGCCGTATTGACTGGATTCGACTCAACCCTTATAGCAAAGCGTCTCCTGAACAGATTATGCAAGGCGAGCAGATGGTTCTAAGTTATCCAACTAAATACAATCTACTGAAATATGCCAAACTTCTGGCGTTTAATGGAAAAGAAAAAGAGGCACGGCAGCAGCTGAATCGTTTAAACGTCATTCAAAAAACCGAAGTCAGTTATGAGGAATTGGTTCAGGATATGCCGAAATAAAGTCAATAAAAAGCCAGCAGTTGTTTAATGCTGTTCCATAGTTAAAGTGATGAGGCTTTAAGTGACGAGGGTGTGGCAGGGATGCCACACATTACCCATCACGACAGGACGTCGTGTATGGGTAATAAAAGACTTTTGCCTACTTTGGGTCTTTCTAAAGTAGGGTGTTGCCTGTACAAATCCATTTAAACTTTTAAAGGAAAGATGAGGCTGTGTAATATTTAACTATAAATATGAATAAATATCATATATTTAAAAACTCTCGAATTGTTTTTGATACTTCATGCAATTCAAACGAGAGCCTAATTAAAATTGTGGGACAGCAGTGGCATCTGCTGGCTTTTTATTAACTTACTTTAAGTTTAGAGCTGGCTCTGAATATAGTTTTCAATACCAATACTTTCAATCAGGTCTAACTGAGTCGTGGTCCAGTCCAGATATTCCTCTTCTCTCTCCAGAATATCCTTCAGTAAGTCACGGGTTACATAGTCCATGTGCGTTTCAGCCAGCGCGACGGTCTGCTGAATGGTTTCGATATTTTCTTTGACCTTACGTACATCACACTGCAAGACTTCTTGGGTATGCTGGCCAATATACAACTTGCCCAGATGCTGTAAATTCGGTAAGCCTTCTAAAAATAAAATACGCTCAATAATCTTGTCGGCATGTTTCATCTGACGAATTGATTCTTTATATTCTGCCGAACCGAGTTGCTCAATACCCCAATCATTAAACATGCGTGAATGCAGAAAATACTGGTTAATGGCAGTGAGGTGGTGATACAACACCTGATTGAGCTGATTAATCACATCACGATTGCCTTTCATCGCATAACTCCATTTAAAACCTGGTTGGTTTTCTAAGTAAAAAGTTGTTTTATAGGATATTAAAACATGTTCCAGCAAAATGGTGAGTAATTTATAGAACAGCAAATGAAAATCGCAATCAAGTACAGCTGCAGCGAATGACTCACAATAAAAACCCGCCAGAGTCAGAGGCGGGGGAGGAAATGATGTTAAATCATTTATTTTACTTTTTATTCTTATCTTTATCGGGTTTAGGCAGCCACCGCCAAACGGGCTGCAATCTGGGAAACTTCATCACTGATGATCATGCGTGCTTCTGGAGCACAGCGTCCACAACAAGTACCTAAATCCAGCATATCGCGCACGTCACGATAACTTTCTGCACCATTTGCAATAGCATCTTTAATGTCTTGATCTGTAATGCCACGGCATAGACAAACATACATAGGATACAACCACAGTGAATAAATAAGATAAGTAATATTATTGATAATTGTTATCGTTTGTCAATAAAAAATCATTTGAAAAAGTATTTATTATGATTGGTGATTTAAATAAAGATAATATAAGTAAGCGGAAATCTGAATGCAATTAGATTTCCGCTCAAGCATAAGACCTTATGAAGAGTAATGGCCTTAAGAGGTTGTTTTTTTTAATAAATTATTGATTAATAACCACTATCCCATCCATCTCAACCAGAGCATCTTTGGGTAAGCTGGCTACACCTAAAGCGGCGCGTGCAGGGTAGGGCTGGGCAAAATATTCGCCCATGATCTGGTTAACCAGCTGGAAATGAGACAGATCAGTTAAGAAGATATTCAGTTTAACAATATCCGCCAGCGAGCCACCCGCAGCTTCACACACTGCTTTTAAGTTATCAAATACGCGGCGAATTTGTGCTTCAATACCTTCAACCAGTTCCATACTGTATGGGTCCAGACCGATTTGGCCGGATAGATAAAGCGTATCTCCAGCAAGAATGGCTTGTGAGTAGGTGCCAATCGCAGCAGGGGCATTTTCAGTATGGATCACTTGGCGGGACATCAATTTCTCCTTTTATCATCAAGATACATCATAGTAGATCAATTCAACTGGCAAAAGCATTATCGTTTTAAGTGATTAACTTGCTTTGGACGTTTCGGCAATCTTGAGGGGATGTTCCAGACGGCTGATGCGAGGGAAACCAAAATGCATGCGCAGTTCACGAATAATCTGGGCAATGTGCTTGCGGTTATGCACCACGACATTGACATAGGTTTTGTCTTCGTAAGTGCGTACCATTTCGACCCCAGATTTGGCTTTACGGCACTGGTAAATCAGGTCAGAAATCTGCTCGTCATTCATCGCCAGATCAATCTTTAAATAGGCGGTAAAGTTGACATCTTCCAGATCATCCGAGGTCCATTGCAAGAGCATAATATTTTCAGGATGCTGGTTTTGCTCATGCAGCAGGTTATGGCAGCGTAAACGATGCACAATCAGGCCACGCCGGGTAAGGTGTCCCTGAATCGGATCACCCAGAACCGGATTGCAGCAATGGGCATATTTGACATCCACACCTTCAGTTCCCTTAATCAGACGAGTCGAGCTGTTGGCTTCCTGTTGCTGGTCTTGAGAGAACAGGTGATTGGCGACCAGTTGCGGTAATAAGTCCCCCACCGCAATCTGTTCAAAAAACTGCTCTTTACTGACCACATGGCGCCATTGCAGCAGATTGTGCCAGTCTGCCTCGGTCAGATCACCGACAGAGCGCTGGAATAACTTTAAGGCACGACTTAAAGCCTGCTGACCGACCAGACGCTGTTCGTCTATATCCTGGTCACGCAGAATATTCTGAATGGCACGACGGGCTTTTTGGGTGTTAATAAAGCTGAGCCAGTCGGGGTTTGGGGTTGCCAGCACATCGGTAATAATTTCGACCACCTGACCGCTAGAGAGTGGTGTGGAAAGCGGTTTGGTATCTCCATTAATTTTGGCACCAATGGCATGGTTGCCTAAGAAAAGGCTGGCGGCATAGGCAAAGTCAACCGCAGTCGCACCTTGGGGTAATTCATGCAGATGCCCATGCGGAGTATAGACCCAGATTTTTTCCTGATGCAGATAATCCAGTAATTCACTAAATGTGGTTTTGGCACATTCACCATCAATTAGACCATTCAGATTTTGCATGGAGGCCTGAATGGCAGAGCGACAGGCTTGTGGTGCATTTTCACCCAGAACTACGCCAAAGCGTGCAGCCTTGCGCATCAACTCGGTTTGAATGGTGAGCGACAAGGTGGTCTTTTCACCTTTCAGACGCATCAGCAGTGACTGGTTGCCGCCAGGTAGTGGACGGCGGATATGATCTTCATAATGCAGAACCTGGAAGTTTTCTCGTAGAATGTCTGCAAGGCGGTCACAGTCGGCAATGCTTTGTAAAATAATTTCAAAGGCATGGCTATGAGTCAGTTCTTGTAAGTCAATATCGTTTTTGACGAAGTGACGCAGTAGCTCGATATTATTGTTTTTCTTTTTAATACGACCATGAATGTGATGCTGTTGCAGCAGTTCGGCCAGATTGACTTCCCAGATGCTCTGATATTCACAGCGTTTCGGTTTGGTTTGTAATAATGCATCCTGAACATTATTAAACATATCCAAATCAAGATTCTGATAGCACAGGTGTTCCAGATTGTCGGCCATTTCGTTCATGCCGACAATACGCGCCATCGGCACAAAAATATCAAAGGTTTCCTGTGCAATCCGCATGCGTTTATCTGGGCGCAATGACTCTAAAGTGGTCATGTTGTGATAACGGTCAGCAAGTTTAATAATAATGACACGTGGATCTTGTAAAGTAGCTTGCAGAATTTTTCTAAAAGAAGCAGCTTTATTATATTCTTTATCGCTGGAATGACTCAGTTTGGTGACGCCATCTACCAACTCTGCAACGGTACGGCCAAATTTCTCGCTAATATCATCTTTGTTAAAGTCAGTATCTTCAATCACATCATGCAGCAGGGCGGCCATCAGGGTTTCAGTATCCAGCCGCATATGAGCCAAAATACAGCTTACCGCAATTGGGTGCAGAATATAGGGTTCGCCGCTTTTACGGGTAATGCCTTCATGGGCCAGATCTGCATAATCACAAGCCGCAAGCACACGCTCGACTTCGCTTTCATTTAAATACGCGTCGATAATGATATGTAATTGTTGCTTGGCTTGACTGACCTGTGGCCCTGGCATAAAACACCTTTTAAACTGGATTTTCTTACAAACAAAAAACTGAAAGCTCTAATGAAATCGAAATCATAAAGCTTGTCAATTTTTTTCATGCTTAAAAGCAGAAAACCGGGACAAACTCGGGAGCTAACTGTTAAGTTATAACCGTTCTAGCATAAATATAAAAGCCAGAAAACAAAAAAAGCCTAGTTTTAAACTAGGCTTTTTTCAGGAGGAGGGCTTATTGGAAAGAAAAGCCATCCAGATTAAGGTTGTTTGCAGAAAGTGCCAGATCCAGGCTCGAAGTTTGGTAATCCTGATCACGCTGTTTTAAAATATCTTTGGACACGTGCCCTGCAGCAATTTCACGCAAAGCCACTACAGTCGGTTTGTCGTTGTCCCATTCCACAGTCGGTTCAATGCCTTGACGTGCCAATTGACGCGCGCGTTTGCTTGCCACTAGTACAAGCTCAAAGCGGTTGTCTACATGGTCTAAACAATCTTCAACGGTTACGCGTGCCATAAGAATTCTCGTTTGAATAGTAAATTTTAACAGACTGCACAGTATAAAAGGCTTTGCCTAGAGACTCAAGTTTTAATCACTCGGCGCTCGGTGTAATTAAAGCCTGGATCAGTTTTTCATGACGGTACGCCTGCTGAGATACCACCAGACGATTGGCAATAATCACGGATTCAAGGTCGTGCAGCGCCTTGTTAAAGTCGTCATTGATAATCACATAGTCAAAATTGGCATATTGCTGCATATCTTCAACTGCACAGCTGAGACGATGTTCAATTACTTCAACAGAGTCAGTGCCGCGGTTGGAGAGGCGTTGACGCAAGTCAAACTGGCTTGGCGGCAGGATGAAAATCTGTTTGGATTCAGGAAATAAACGACGTACCTGCTGTGCGCCTTGCCAGTCAATTTCCAGTAAAACATCATGGCCCTTGGCCAGCTGTTCCTGGACTGTAGCCTGAGCCGTACCATAGTAATTACCGAATACTTCTGCGTATTCAATAAAACCGCCTTGATTGACCAGATTTAAAAAATCTTCTTTGGTCGAGAAATGATAATGTACGCCATCGAGTTCGCCAGGTCGTTGACCGCGTGTCGTATGAGAGACAGAAACATGAAGATTGTTGACACGCTCAAGTAAGGCTTTAACAAGGGATGTTTTGCCCGTTCCAGACGCCGCGGAAACGACAAACAAGAGACCCGACATGATATTTTCCTGATATGATAAAATATCTTCTCTATTTTAGAGTAGACCGGCTTTAAACTAAATAGTTGTGAGTCGAATGTTTACATTTATTTCAATTGAACCGCTAAAAATGGTGTGAGTATTGAGGATTCTATGGAAATTGTCTTAGCCAACCCGCGTGGTTTCTGTGCTGGTGTTGATCGTGCAATTGCGATTGTGAACCGGGCCCTAGAATGCTTTAATCCACCCATTTATGTGCGTCATGAAGTGGTCCATAATAAATTTGTGGTGGATGACCTGCGTCAGCGTGGCGCGATTTTTGTCGATGAACTCGATGAAGTACCAGATGACAATATTGTGATTTTTAGTGCACACGGAGTATCTAAGGCGGTACAGCAAGAAGCGGAGCGTCGTGGCCTGAAAGTTTTTGATGCGACGTGTCCGCTAGTGACCAAAGTACATATTGAAGTGACCAAATATGCCCGTGAAGGGATTGAAGCCATTTTAATTGGTCATGAAGGCCACCCGGAAGTCGAAGGCACCATGGGTCAATACGACAAGAAAAAGGGTGGTGAAATTTATCTGGTTGAAGATGAAGAGGATGTCGCCGCTTTAACAGTGCATAATCCCGATAAAGTGGCATTTGTCACACAAACCACTTTGTCCATTGATGATACTGCTAAAGTCATTGATGCGCTTCGCCAGAAATTTCCGAATATCCAGGGACCGCGTAAAGATGATATTTGCTATGCCACGCAAAACCGTCAGGATGCGGTGCGCGATCTGGCATCTGCTTGTGATGTGGTTCTGGTGGTCGGTTCGCCAAACTCGTCTAACTCAAACCGCTTACGTGAACTAGCCGAGCGTATGGGGAAAGCAGCTTATTTGGTGGATAATGCGGATGAGCTGCAACAAGGCTGGTTTACTGAAAATACTAAAATTGGAGTTACCGCTGGAGCGTCTGCGCCAGAAATTCTAATTAAACAAGTCATTCAGCGTTTACAGGACTGGGGGGCACAGGCACCTCAAGAGCTGGATGGTCGTGAAGAAAATATTACTTTTAGTTTGCCCAAAGAGTTACGCATTCCTGTAACTCAGGCTTAAAAGGTGTTGTAGTTAACAGTTTAATTTTACTCAAAAATTAACGGATGATTGCCAAATGACAGTCATCCGTTTTTTTATGCCTTTTATCTTGTAATGTGTGGTTTTTGTAAACAATTAGAATAAGATTTTTAATAGGGTAAAGTTTTGTTGCTGGGGGGCGCATGCAGAAAAATAAGGGATTTACGCTGATTGAGTTGATGGTGACGATTGCGATCTTAGTAATTGTGACGATGATGGCGGCGCCTTCGTTTGGAAATTTAGTACAAAAACAGAATTTGAATAGAAGTACTCAGGAGCTGATAGGTCAGCTAAATAGTGCACGCTCTCAAGCTGTATTAGAACGTAAAGAAGTTAAAGTTAAATTAAATAGAACTTTTGATCGTTTAACCGCTAGCGAAAAAATAGATTTTGCAGTCAAAAAGCTATTAATCTGGAGCCCTCAAGATAAGGCGGTGTTGAAAACGGGCTCTCCTACCGAAATTACCTTTTTGTTAAGTGGAGGGGTGAAAAATTTTGCAGCAGATATTAATGGTAAACCCTTCGTAGTTTGTAATAAAAATGGCGGTAATAAATCTAAAAACATTAGCATTTCTTTGATGGGGACAATACAAGTGACAGAGGGGACATGTTGATGAACACAATAAATAATCAGCGTGGGATGGGTTTGGTTGAAGTCTTGGTGGCTTTATTCGTTTTGGCAATTGGGGTGCTGGGCTTTATTGCTTTGCAATACCGTGCCGTTGAGGCAACTGAGGAAAGTAGTGCTCGTATCCAAGCCATCAATTTAGGACGTGATTTGGCAGAAAGAATGCGTGTAAATCGCGGGGCAGAAAATGTTTATACCTATCATCTAAATACAGGTGGGAAACAGATAGATCGAGCAAAAAACTGTTTTACTGCAACGAATTGTACGAGTGCTGACTTCGCCGATTTTGATGTGTCCGAAATTTCTAAAAAAGCACGTACTGTAGGGATGACAGTAAATTATTTACCTTGTCAAGGGAATAAAGATGAGCGCCATTGTATTTATGTGGCATGGGGAGATACTGCAGCAACAGATGGGCCACTAGGTGAAGGAAATTGTACTTCCAGTACAGCTTATGATCCTACTTCGACATGTTTGATTATGGAGGTCTACTGAGATGAGTAATAAGCAAGTAGGCTTTACATTGGTTGAGCTAATGGTTGCTTTAGCTTTAGGCTTGGTGATTAGTGCAGCTGCAACTATGTTATTTCTAACTGCATCTAGAAGTCAGACATTGCAGCAAGGGCAAGCGAGTTTACAAGATGATGCAAACTTTGGTCTAAATGCGATCACTCAAGATATTCGTTTAGGTAATTTAAATAGTTTAATATCAAATATTAATGACTCAATTACTTACGGTGGAGTAATTTTTAGATCTAGAGCAAATCCACTTACTGTAAATGGTACAGACACTGCAAACTTACCTATGACGTTAGAAGGTTCATCGGTAGCTGTGAATCTATTGTCCAGAAGTCATAGTCATTCGGCAGGCGCGACTCCACAATGGTCTGGTATATCGAATGCCGATACCTACTCTAGTGATCAACTGAGTATCCAATATTTACCACAATATATTTTAGATGATAAAAGAACCCCATCTACTGTAGATGACGTTTGGTATGGTGGATTTGATTGCGAAGGGAATGAATTAGAATTTACCTTAGATGAAGGGCGGCACGTGATTGTTCAACGTTATTTCCTGAGAGTTGATGATAATAAGAACAGTAATGAGCCCAACCAGGCTTTAGCACTTGCCTGTGATGCTGGCCATTATCCGCTTGATGGTGATCCTACAACGATTAAAAATTTTGGGGATGCAGGACAAATTATATTAAAACGTGCTGATCATTTTAGGGTGTTATACGGTATTCAAAATGGTCCGAACCATCGTTATATCGATGCTAAGACATATTTAGATTTGCCCGCACCACGACCACGAATTTTATTGGTTCAATTAGGGATTTTGGGGCGTTCAAATCAATCAGTTGGTCATGGTGGTTCATTTGAAGATGGTCAAGTTTTTCAAGTATTAGATCAAGCTGTTTCAATTAAAACTCCTGCGGCAGGCTCTCCAAAATATGCACGTCAAGTAGTTACACAATCAGTGGCTTTAAGAAATACATTCGGAGAGAGAGGACAATGATGAATCATCAACGTGGTGCAACATTAATAGTTGTACTTTTAATGTTGCTTGCCATTATTGTGATTGGCACATTGGCTATTCGCCAAAGTTTAGTTAGCTTAAACATTGCAACGAATAGTCAGGCGCAACAACTTTTACTACAAAACTCCGATGCTGCATTTTTTAATGTAGAGCGTGAAGACAATATTATTCAAGCTCTAAGTTCGAGTGGGATGTTTGGCTACATAAGTGGTGCGGCAGATAAAGATAAAGAAATGGTCTTTTGCTATCGCGGTGCTGAGGCAAGCTTTTTTGATATTAATCGTGCGAGTTTAATTTACTGGAAAGCCGGTGACACAGCCCCAACAAATAATGAATTTGGATTGGAGGGGTATTGCGACTCTAAGGAAAGTGCGAAGAACTTTTTTACCAGTGGTCGTAAAGCGGTTATGACGCAAGTCGCTGTTAAATTTTCTAGTATTTCTCAAAATGACCCTTTTTTTGGTGCCCAGTTTGGTACTGATGATCAAACTGTAAAGTTTGACCGAAGCAAGCCAGTGAAAGTTTTTTCTGTGTCAGTTATGCCTACTCTGACAAATGCTTCAGCTACAGATATTAACAACTGCTTTAGAAATCATATGAGTGAAGTCACGATTCCTGAAAGGACTTCTGTTCCATTAGATGCAGTTTCGCGAAGAACAGTGACCGAGTGTCTTTCTGAATTAAATATTCCATATACATCACATGTCACTGAGTATGTGATTGTTCAAGACTTTGTATGAATTGGGGTAATGAAATGAAATTACAAAAAAATAATTTCCTGCATTTTTTTCGTTATAAAGTGCTTGTAGCAAGTATCGCGGCACTATCCACTACTTTGGTAACCACGAGTGTTTCACAAGCTAGTGACATTGATATTTATCAAGATGCAAAGTCTGGTGATATCACGTTGATGTTTTTGATTGATGTTTCTGGGAGTATGGATGAAAAAGATGGTACAGGGAAAATGCGCATTGATCGTGTTAAAGAGGCAATGGAGGCTTTATTAAATGGAAATAATAAGCTAGCTGATGACAAAATCATTGGGTTATCGACATTAGGTGCATTAAAGTGGAGTGGTTATAACAGTAGTAATAATAGTAATGGTGCTATTATAGTACCAGCTAGAGCGTTGGGAGATAATGTCACTCAAACAAAAACACAAAGAGCTCTTTTACTTGAAGAAATTAAAAAATTAACTGCGACAACAAGTACACCAACGGGAACATCATATTTAGAAACAGTTTCTTATATGTTGGGTAATAAGGGCGGGGGAGGGTATGATAATTATTCAAGACCAGAAACTAAGGAAACTGGCCCATCGAATACTTCAATTTACACAGGTAAGTATCTAGCTCCAAACTCTTTGACTCAGTCCGATGATATTAAAAAATGTAGTGGACAAGGTGTCTATGTATTGACTGATGGTGAGCCGAATACAGGCGAGGCAAAACAAGATAGGGTTCGGGAAGCACTTGGTATAACAAGTGGAATGAATAGAGTGTCTTGTAATGGGAATTGGTCGTGTATTCAAGAAACAGCGAAAGCTTTACTTGATCCTGTGAGAAGTAGTAAACAGCTGAAATTTAAAACAGCGGTAGTTGGGTTTGGTTCAAGTTTCAATAATGTGGCTTCTTATGATCCTACGAAGACTCAAGCTCAAAATTTAGCCCCATTCGTAAGCGCTAATGGAACTAAAAAGACAAATTTAACGAATGTACAAGAAGCCGCATATTGGGGGATTATTGGTGAAGGTGGGTGGTATTCAGGTAATGAAGCTCAGGATGTAATTGATAGTGTAAACGATTTTATTAGTAATCTATCTAAAGACATTCCTTCAGTTACGACTGGCTCTCCTACTATTCCTCGAGATGCATTAAACCCTGCTGAGCTACAAGATAATGCTTATTATCAAACTTTTCAGCCAACACCAAATACAAATTACCAATTATGGTTGGGTAATTTGAAAAAATATTTAGTTGGCGATAATGGCGTTTTAAAAGGTAAGAATTCGGCAATTGTATTTGAAACTGATGGTCGTATTAAAGAACCCACTTATGATGCTAATGGAAATATTACCTCTGCAGTTTATGATTATTGGGCAAAAAGCATTAATACGGCTGTAGAAAATAGTGATGAAAATACAGTTGGTAGTAAGAAGTTTGCTGCACGTGGGGGTGCATGGTCGCAGATGCTGTTAGGTGCAACTACACAAAATACGGCAGATCGTAAATTATTTACAAATCGTAAAGCAATTATTTCAAACGGTACTACTACTTTTGGTGGCACAGGATCTCTACGGCAAATTGAATTAGCAGATATTGAGAATACAACATATAAAAATGATCCGAATCGCGGTTATTTATTGTCTCTTTTAGGGTACAACATTGATCTAAGTAAACTACCAACAACAGTTATTAATTTAAAAGCACAACCAGCTTTGCGGCAAATGGGTGCAGTCATGCATTCCTATCCGGTACTGGTCACAAATAAAGGGAAGTTAGAATACAACAAGACTAAAAAGGTAATGGAATCTACAGGTCGTGAAGACTATGTGTTGTTTGGAACAACACAAGGTTTATTGCATGTTGTAGATGCAGAAACTGGAGTGGAAAAATTTGCTTTTGTACCGAATGAAATGGTTGAAAATCAAAAAGATGCTTTTCGTTTATCGAGTGTAACGAATGGCGGAATGCAAAAACTTTATTATGGTGTAGATGGTCCTTGGAGCCTTTATACTCAATATGTTGTAGATGGTACAGGAAACTTAGTAGTAGGTGATGGTCGTACAGCAAGCCAGAAAGGCATGCAAATGGCATATGGTGGTTTGCGTATGGGAGGGCGCAGTTATTACGCATTAGACTTAAGTAATATTAATACTCCTGAACTTAAATTCCATATTGACCCTGCGACTCAACAAGTATATAGCGGAACCAAATCTACACTGTTTAGTCAGCTTCAATATATGGGGCAAAGTTGGTCTAAACCATCGATTGGTTGGATCAATTGGGGGGGTACGCGAAAACGCGTGATGTTTGTGGGTGGCGGCTATGATGCAGGTGGAGATGACGGGGATGCACGTACCAATGGAGTTAAGGGTTTGTATGGGGGGTATGAAAGTAGTAATTACAATCCAACCAAATCAAAAGGTGCGGGCGTTTATATGTTTGATGCAGATAATGGTGATCTACTTTGGTGGACAAGTGATAATGTTACAAGTACATCAGCACTAACAACCGAAAAAGGTGTTATTGCAACTAAACATTCAGATTTGAAATATAGCGTGGTTAGTGAAATACGTACTGTAGATCGTGATGGTGATGATTTAATTGATCATATCTATTTTGGGGATTTAGGTGGTCAATTATTTAGAGTAGATTTTGATAATAAACAAAATAAAATTGGTGCCATACCAAAAACACCCGTTAAACTTTTAAAATTGCATGCGGGAGCAAAGAGCCCTCGTTTTTATGATATGCCAGGTTTTTCTTTATATAATCAAAACGGTATTACCTTTGCTGTAATTTCCATTGGTAGTGGTAACCGTAGCGCGCCATTAAATGATTATACCTCTTCAGATGCGACTTATGATTATGACGCAATTTATAATATTTATGATAAAGATGTAGCACGTCGTGATTTATTTACGCGAACTACAGCACTAAATACAGAAAATCTTGAAAAATCAAATTTAGGGGAAATTACAGAGGGAAATAGATTTTCTAATACTGATCCAGTTGCCTCTTATGATAAAAAAGATGGCTGGTTCTATCGTTTCCAACATTGTACGGTTGGTGTGGATGGTAAGCTGACAAATTGTAGTAACTATAAAAAACAAAGTGAAAAGGTCTTTGGTACCCCATTAGCAATGAACTATAAGCTTTATGTATCAACGTTTGATGCAAGTAAACCAGGTATTTCAGGTGATTGTGGTGCGGGTGTTAAAGGTGAAAGTATGCTTACGGCTTTCTGTATGCCTTTTGGTCAATGTGCAACGAAAATAGAACCTTCGCGTAGTGTTATTGGTGTCGGTATACACACTGTGACTGTAGGTGGTACAGATGAGGCAGGTAAAGAAGGTGGTGATGATTGTGTCGGTGAAAATTGTCCTCCAGTAGAGTGTAAAGAGGGGGCTGATGAATCTTGTCTACCAAAAGCAATAGGGGATACAAGTGCGAAAAATTATTGCATTAATACAAGTGGTCGTATTGCGTTAACTGTTACAGGTGGCTTTGGTTCAGGTGAAGCAACTGAGATGTGCCTAATTCCACAACGGTGGTATGAAAAATTAGCTCGTAAAGCTTCTTAATGGTGGCGATATGAATAGATATAGTTCACATCAAGATGGTTTTACTTTAGTTGAGGTAATAGTTGTAGTTGTGATTGTGGCAATTTTTGCCGCAATTGCAATTCCATCGTATCAACAATACGTGCGCCGCGTTCAGGCAACACAGGCACAAAATCAATTGCAGCAAATCGCAATGGCTTTAGAGCGTCATAAATCTAGAAATTTTAATTATCAAGGTTTCGTGATGCCTACAGGAATGGCGATCTTACCCAAGGGGGCAACAGGAGCAGCTGTGAAGTATAACTTTACAATTGTTTCAGGTGCTGGAGGGCAATCGTGGGTTGTTACTGCAGAAAGTAAGGATTCTCGAAATTTTAGCTTTCTAATGTCCAGTAGGGGACTCCGTTGTAAAAATAAGACTTGGACAAATATTAATACCACTACCATTACGTGTGGTGCGGGGCATGAAGAATGGTAACTCGAATAAAAGGCTTTACCCTTATTGAGCTTATGATTGTTGTGGCAATTATTGGAATTCTGGCTGCAATTGCTTATCCATCGTATCAAGAGTACGTGCGTAAAACAAAAAGAGCAGAAGCTCAGTCAGAAATGTTAGAATTAGCCAATCGTATACAGCGCTTTAAAATAGCAAATTTTTCCTATGTCCCTCTGATTAATGGTATGGAAACGCCAGTTACTTTAAATAGCCTACAGCACTCTGGAAATCTACCTAGCCAAGGTAAGTCCTTATATAATTTACGTTTAATTGATGTGACTCCAACTACTTGGACAATGATTGCAACCCCAATATCGGGAACAACTCAACAAGGGGATGGTTCAATTTGTTTAAATCACAGAAGTGAAAAATTTTGGTCAAAAGGATTGGTGTGTACTGCTGCTAATTTGAGTAATGAATCAACATGGTGAAATTAAAAACCAATCCAAAATTGTAGCCAACCCACTTTTTAATCTTTCATTCAGGGCAAACATCGCGTAAAATACGGCCCTCTATGAAAGGGGTTTGAATTGTGTCGATGGTCGATACAGGGATAATCCGTAAAAACTATAAGGTTCTATCATGGTTGTTATTCGTCTTACTCGTGGTGGTGCTAAAAAGCGTCCATTCTATCAAATTGTTGTAACTGACAGCCGCAATGCGCGTGACGGTCGTTTCATCGAACGTATCGGTTTCTTCAACCCAACAGCTCAAGGTAAAGCAGAAAAACTTCGTTTAGATGCTGATCGTTTCGCTCACTGGGTGGCTCAAGGTGCTCAACCTTCAGAGCGTGTTGCTTCTTTAGCTGCTCAAGCTAAGAAAGCTGCAGCTGCTGCATAATTTTAACAAATTAAGTAGTAGGTAGCCCATGACACCAACACAGAATGTTCCCGAAGATCGTATTCAGATTGGACAGTTACGTTCAGCATATGGATTAAATGGGTGGCTCTGGGTCTATTCCAATACAGAACCCATGAGCAACATATTTGACTACCTGCCTTGGTACATTGAGACCAAAGCAGGTTGGCAAATTGTCGATGTAAAACGTTGGAAACCGCATGGTAAAGGCCTGGTGGTCAGCTTGAAAGGTGTGAGCGATCGCACTGCAGCAGATAACCTGGTGGGTGCAAATATCTGGATTGCAAAATCGCAACTGCCACAAGCAGGCGTGGACGAGTATTACTGGTCTGATCTGAAAGGCCTAACGGTGTTAGGTCTGGACGATGATGAGCAGGAAGTTAACCTCGGTCAAATCCATGAGCTGTTTGAGACAGGTGCCAATGACGTTATGGTGGTTCGTGCGACTGCCGAGAGCGTTGATGGTGAAGAGCGAATGATTCCATGGCACAAAGATGTGGTCCAGCATGTTGATCTCGAAGCTGGTCGTATCTACGTAAATTGGGGCGTAGATTACTAATATTTCGGAAATAGAGGAGTCTGCGATGTTTTTTGCAGTCATTACGCTTTTTCCTGAAATGTTTGAAGCGATTACAGCCTACGGGATTAGCGGGCGCGCAGCAAAACGGGATTTGATGCAGATTCACTGTATTAATCCACGTGATTTTGCGACGGGCAACTACAAACGGGTGGATGAACGTCCATTTGGGGGTGGTCCGGGTATGGTGATGATGGCTGAGCCGCTGGCAAAAGCAATTCATCGTGCCAAAGAGCTTGCAAGTGATGCCGGTGCGGTTCATGTACCGGTGGTGTATATGTCACCACAAGGTAAAACCTTAAACGAAGCAGCAGTACAGGATTTCGTTCAGTATGACGGTCTGATTGTACTCTGCGGACGTTACGAAGGGGTCGATGAGCGTTTGATCCAGAAATATGTTGATCAGGAATGGTCAATCGGGGATTACGTCTTGTCGGGCGGTGAGCTGCCTGCGATGGTTTTATTAGACAGCATTATTCGGAGACTTCCGAATGCCATGTCTGATGAGCAATCTCATGTGCAAGACTCCTTTGTGGACGGTCTGTTAGACTGCCCGCAATATACCAAGCCAGATCATTTTGAAGGTTTGGATGTGCCTGAGGTATTAAAGTCCGGGCATCATGCAAATATTGAAAAATGGCGGTTTTTGCAGCGTTACCAGCGTACACTTGAACGCCGCCCAGAGTTGGTGGAGCAAGTTGAGCTAAGCAAGCAGCAAAAAAAATGGCTCAAAGATGAACAAGGGTAAGTAAACTTAAAGCACTGCTTTAAGGCTTTACCTGAGCAAAATACTTAAATTTAATTAAGTATTTTATTCGGCTCTTTATGTATTGAAGTGGTCAAGCATAAAGAAAAAGTTTAATGGGTAACATGCGCTTTAGCCTCTATACCCTGCGGATATCAGACCCCTTCTGACCCGCGCTAATCGGAGATACCCCATGAGCGGTAAGCATCCTTTAGTTCAAGCAGTTGAAAATGCACAATTAAGAACAGATCTACCTGAATTTGCACCAGGTGATACAGTTATTGTTTCTGTAAAAGTAAAAGAGGGCGATCGTGAACGTCTTCAGGCTTTTGAAGGTGTGGTAATTGCGATCAAAAACCGTGGCTTAAACTCTGCGTTTACAGTTCGTAAAATCTCTAGCGGTGTTGGTGTTGAACGTGTTTTCCAAACACATTCTCCAATCGTAGCTAAAGTTGAAGTGAAACGTCGTGGTGCCGTTCGTCGTGCTAAACTTTACTACCTGCGTGAATTGTCTGGTAAAGCTGCGCGTATCCGTGAAAAATTACCAGCTCGTAAAGTTAAAGCTTAATTTTAAGTTTTATCACGAGTTAAAAAATGCGCCAATCGGCGCATTTTTTATATCTGTAGTTTATATGCCTGTACTTTTAATCTGTTGGCTGGTGAATGGAAAATCACCACTTGCTCATCCTGAATATTACCAAAGTTGTCCCCTCATCATGTTTTTTTAAAACAACTGAAGTATTCTCTATAGTCGCTCCAGAATCATCTTTGACCTTAAAGTCCCTGTAACTTTAAACGGTTGGCATGCTGGCGATAGACATTGACCGGATCAGGGGCAAAAAGACTTTTAAGACCCAATACCATATTAACCTCGTCCAGATGATTCCAGTGGTAATTATCGCGAATGGTTTTACCGAATTTTGCGCTACAACGTGCCACCAGGCCATCATTATCCCGTCCTCCATCTATTAATAAGCTGGTGAGCTGTAAAGCGGAGTCCGGATCAAGAATATTGGTGACCGTTCCAACACCAGTAAAAGAATAGTGGTAAATGCCTCCCTGTTTATAGCTGCCTTCTCCACAGCTTGTTGTAGGCATCCCGAGGGGATATTTCTGGTTAAATTCAGCTGCGCCGGCCAGTGTAAGACTGTTACCTGCCGCCATGGAGTCATGCGGGAAACTGTTCGGGTTTAGGCCCTGTGCCCAAGTAATTGCTTTAGACATCAGGTTAATGCTACCGACCAATGCTTCTTCAATAACCGTGCCTTGCGCTTTTAGAATTAAATCTGCCACTGTAGAACCTTTATGGGGTGCGCCCACTGTAGTTAAGGAGGCAACGGAGTTAGGGGCTACACCTGCCACATAGCGAATCGTCGGGCCGCCATGCGAGTGACCAATCAGATTGACCTTTTCAGCGCCTGTAATGGCTAAAATTTCTTCAACCTGCTGTTTAAGCTGTTCACCCCGTACCTCAGATGAGTTAAAGGGTGATACACGCGTGGCCCACACATTGGCGCCATTACGGGCCAAATCTGGCAGAATCTGATACCAGTAATCCAGTCCAAACTGATCCGTGCCAATACGAATAAATCCTGCCATACCATGCGCAAAGACTATCGGATATCGGGTTTTGGCGTAGTTCGAGCTGACTTTTACAGTGGCTTGACTGGCCAGTGTGGGAGTTTGTGCCGTGACAGAGCTTGAGCCGAAGAGCAAGCCTGCTATAAATAGTCCATATTTCATAAATCACTCCTGCTTGTTGTTTTTATGGCAATCCGCGCCATATTTTTCTTTTGTAATGACCCGCGTCGCCCTGGCACACTGCTTGGGTGTGTAGAGATAAGCCAAGCACTATGCTACTGGTGAGCGTGACAGCCAATGCGGGCTGAAACTGCCTCAACATTTTCATAAACTCCCTTTTTATAAGTTTTATTAAATAGGTTGTCAGTTCCAGCGCTAAAATTTTGCAGTCCATGCTGCGCTGCTCATGGGGAGATATTGTTTTTCTTTTGCTTATTCTTCTCAGACTGTCGGCTAAAGACCATATCATTTCAGGACAAGAGCAAGCTGAAAAATAGTGGCGCACCAACTATTCGAGATAGCTTTTATAAACTCTTGAAAACGCGACGCCATATGAACAGTGGCTGACATACTTGTTTACCTCTATTGAGGTAGGATCTTTGTCAATCCGATGAATAGATCCAGTAAGGAGCCAGCTTCTCTGATGTGATTTGATCAGGAGAGCATGTCAATCTGGATAAGGTAATTTACCCCCCTGATCATGCAGTTGTTCAAAGGTGGCCAGTCGCAAACGGTCTTCTGGCTTTTTAAAGGACTGTACCCGCAGCTCCTGAATGGCTTGCTGTTTGGCATTATCACTTATGCCACTTTTTAAGATATTGTCCCGTGCATGAAGGTAGTGGTTGACATTGTTTTTCCAGTTGGCCCGTTCTATATCCAGTTTTTCCAAACGCTGGGTGGCGGCCGGACCCACCAGATTCAGACGCATCTGCCGGATTTCTTCATCAGAGCCGCCGCGTGCTTTAATATCAGCCGTTAATTGACGTAAATCTTCTAGCTTGTTCAGTTGTTCCAGGTTTTCCTGCCAGTCCTGAGGCAGTTGCTCGAATAAGTTTTTCAGTTGCTGGGCTTTTTCTGCTTCACTCAGCTGTTGATCTGCCAGAACCGCCATCCGTTCCAAGGTATATTCATGGTAGCGATCTTCTGTACCAAACAGGCCTTCAATTTCACCCTTCGAGAAAAACTGTTGACGTAAATTCTGGGTAGCAGTATAGATGCTGCGGTAATAAGCCGGGTCTTCCTGATTGAGGCCAGAGGGCGGGTTTAATGAACCTAGGGCCCGACGGTATTGCAGATAACGCTTCCACAAGTCCAGAATTTGTGAGAGCGCAGGTTGTTGATAGTTCTGCGAAATGTAGCCATGAAAACCTGTATCGATCTGTTCCAGTGTTTTTTCGCCATACTGGGTAATAAAATATTCAAAACAGTTACGGGTCTGTTCATTCACTATTAAGCGCTGACTGGCATCAAGATGCATTTGACAGTTGATTTCCGTATCCTGCTGACTGGAACTGGCAAACATGGCATTGGCCGGGTTCTGGTCCAGCAATACTGTCTGTTGCTGGGGGGCAGTGGCGGAAGATGACGGCGTAGCTATATGTGCTTCAGCCTTATCTTTGGGAGCTAGCCACAGAATCAGGGTGATCATACAGAGGAGCACCAGCGCCACAATAATCCAGATTTTGTATTTCTGCATATCCTATGCACCTTTTTTGTTTTTCTTTCCTGAGGAATCCAGTCTAAATAGACTCAATGTGCCATAAATGTATTTCAACAGCATAGACAAGTTGTAAATCATCGAGCAGGGTTTTACCATTGCACCAATTTAAAAAATGTCTGATGTTGTGCCATGAAAGTAGCTTCTCCTAAAATTCAGCGTCGTCATATCAGCGGTGTATTTCTGTTAAATAAACCTTTGGGCATCAGCTCTAATGCTGCATTGCAAAAAGTCCGCTGGCTGTACCGTGCGCAAAAGGCAGGCCATACCGGGGCACTGGATCCACTGGCCTCCGGTTTATTGCCGATCTGTCTGGGAGAGGCGACCAAGTTTTCGCATTATCTGCTGGATTCGACCAAGCGCTATCAGACCACCATCTTTTTAGGTCATAGCACCACCACGGGTGATGTCGAAGGTGAAGTGCTACTGGAGCAGGCGGTGCCCGAGCTGACTGAAGCGCGTATTGAAGAGGTCTTGGCTCAGTTCACTGGGGATATCCAGCAAGTGCCACCGATGTATTCGGCTCTCAAAAAAGAAGGCCGACCGTTATATGAGCTGGCTCGCCAAGGCATTGAGATTGAACGTGAAGCTCGTCCAATCACTATTTATGCAATTACCTTATTGTCCTTTACTGAAAACAGTATCACGCTGGATGTGACCTGCTCCAAAGGCACTTATATTCGTGTACTCGGTGAAGATATTGCCAAAGCGCTGGGAACGTATGGTCATCTGACTTATCTGCACCGTACCCGAACTGGACATTTTGATCTTATCCCTGGCTATACCCTCGAATATCTGGAAAGTCTGACTGAAGCAGAGCGCGAAGCCCTGCTTTTAGCTGCCTATGCTCCGGTCCAGCATTTTACGCACATTCAGGTGCCGGAAGGCCGCGCGGAGTATTTTAGCCGGGGGATGGAAAGTAATATTGATCATCCTGCTGAACCGCAGGTATTGGTCTTTCATGGCGATCAGTGTTTGGGGCTGGCAGAAATTACCGAGCGTAAACGTCTGGTGCCAAAACGCGTACTTAATCTCTAATTCGGTTTTATTCACATGGAGCTTGAGATTATCATCAGTCTGGTCGTCTTTGCCTTTATGGCAGGGGCGATTGATGCAGCGGTGGGAGGCGGTGGGCTGATCCAGATTCCAGCCCTCATGAGCAGCCTGCCGCACTTGCAACCTGCCACAGTATTTGGCACCAACAAGCTGGCTTCGATTTTTGGAACCGGTTCTGCGGCCTGGTCTTACCTCAGGCAGGTCAAACTGCCTTGGAACTTGCTGGGCGTGATTGCGCTGTGCAGCTTTGTCAGTGCTTTTATGGGCGCAGCCAGTGTCACCCTGATTCCGGTCGATATTCTCAAGCCTTTTGTTTTGTTCATGCTGATCGTGATTGCACTGTATACCTTCATGAAAAAGCAGTTCGGCCAGTTACATGTCGAGCAAAAGCCGAATAAAAAGATGCTGATTCTGGCAGCACTGGGCAGCTTGCTGATCGGATTTTATGACGGAATTTTTGGACCCGGCACGGGCAGTTTCTTTATCTTCTTTTTTATCCGTTACCTGAGCGTAGATTTTCTGCATGCATCGGCACTTTCAAAAATCGCCAACTTCACCACCAACCTGGCGGCTTTAAGTTTCTTTATTCCCAGTGGCCATGTGCTATTTCTGCTCGGTGCGATGATGGCGGTGGCGAATATTGCCGGCTCGCTGCTGGGGGTCAGACTGGCTTTTAAATATGGTAGTGGCTTTATCCGGATTTTGTTCCTGATACTGGTTAGTTTGCTGATTTGTCGTTTGAGCTATCAGCTGTTCTGGGCTTGAAACTAGATGTAAACCATTCTCGATATTAACCTTTTTATAGCAACAGCTGTACAAACTATGCCAGATTAACTCCTAAAAATTCTCTAGAATCAGCAGCATGAAGAACAAAAAATGAAACAGGAGTCATGATGCAGACGATTTTTGAAGCTTTAAGAGAAAGCCACCAGATTCAGCGCGAGCTGGCAGAAAAATTATTACAGACTTCCGGGGATTCACCTGAACGCCGTGAATTGTTCAAGCAACTCAAAAATGAACTGTTTGCCCATGAGACGGCGGAAGACCGCTATTTCTATATTCCATTGATGATGACGGATTCTGGCCTGAGTATCACCCGTCATGCTCTGGCAGAACACCATGAAATGGATGAAATGGTCGAAGAACTGACGGCGATGGAACTCAGTAATCCTGGGTGGATTGCACTGGCAAAAAAACTGTCTGAGAAGGTGCATCACCATTTAAAAGAGGAAGAACATGGTTTCTTTCAGCAGGCTGGTAAAATTTTGGATGAGCAACAAAAGACGGCTTTGGCTGAACAATATCAGCGGGAATACCAGCATTATAAAGACATGAACAAAGATACGCTGGTCCAAAGCTAATCTTTGCATTTAAAATTACATCACACCACACCATGGCTGGATAACCATCTTTGAATCAGTTAATTCAGCTTGTTGATTTTTGGGGTTTTATATTTTTTACGCGTTTCACTTAAGGTTACCCCGACTGAGGCCAGCATAATACAGAACAGTGCCACGGTTTGAAGCAGAGTAATTTTTTCACCCAGCAGTAGAAACCCGGCCAGTGCTGCCAAGGCCGGAGACAGACTGGAGAGCGTACCATAGGTGGTTTTGTTCAGGTATTGCAGGGCTTTTAAATCCAGGGCATAAGGAATAGCAGTGGCCAATAGGGCAATCGCCAGGGCTTTTCCCCAGTACTGGGTCTCTATCAGGGCCGGGGCATTGTTATATAAACCAATGGGTAATAAACAGAACGCGGAAAGTGTAATAGCAATCGTCAGCGCATGCATGCCAATATTCTGCTGTACGACACGTTGTCCAAAATAGATATACAAGGCCCAGCACAGACCTGCACCCAGCGCACAGGCCGCGCCAATCAGGTCGAAATTACTGCTATGGGCCTGACCCCAAGGCACCATCAGGATGATCCCTAAAATTGCCAGCAAGACCCAGGCATAATCTTTGCGATTCTGAATTGAAATCAGTGCCAGGCCCAGCGGACCGATAAATTCCAGCCCTACCGCGATACCTTGTGGCAGGCGGCCTAGCGATAAATAAAACAGAATATTCATCACGCCTAAAGCTGCGCTATAGTAGAGCAGATCCCGCCATTTCAAGAAGCTTAAGCGTCGAATAATGTTCCAGGAGCGGAACATGACACAGACAATAACTGCCGCGAAACATAACCTTAAAATGGTCACAGTGATGGGATCAAGCACCATAAATAGCTGTTTGGCGAAGGAAGCACTGATCTGGTAGGAAGTCATGGATAAAACCATGTACACCACCGCAAGGAGTTGAGTGTTTGGCATGCAGGCGCTACTTATGCCAAAAAGGCATAATCAATCAATAGGGGAAAATGAAATTATAGCAAAGCGGGCTGTTTGTAATGCATAGAGCAGAAGAATATTTTATGTGCAGATACAGTAGATACAGTAGATAGAGAGCACATGAATTCAAATTTTCCAAAAAAGATCATTGTCAAAAATTTTTAAATTCAAAGTGTCAAATAGCAGGTTCTAAGTTTTGAATTTAAAAATACATCGCTGGTTTTAGTCTAAGGTATTTATAATCAATCTTTGATAAAACTATATTTTTATACTTAAGTGATTTTTAGTTTGATTTAAGTATGCACAATACTTTTAAAAGTTTAAAAAATAACTGATAAATAATTTCAAAAAATAAGTCTAAATTAAGTAGCACGCTGTTTGCGTCTTTGTGTGGTAATGGTGCAGCCAATTGAGGCCGTGATAATGGTGGCAAGGGCCAGCCACTGGTTCCACAATAAGCTTTCACCTAGAAATACAAAACCGGACAGGGCAGCAATAGCAGGTTCCAGACTCATTAAAGTCCCAAAGCTGAGGGCAGTTATATTACGCAGGGCAATCATTTCTAGGCTAAAAGGCAAGACACTGGCCAGTACAGCTAATATAATGAAATATATCAAATTTCCAGGTTCAAATGCTTGTGTGGGCATACCTGCAAACAGGGCAATCGGCATCACCAGCAGCATTGCGACGAACATGCCCAAGCAGACGGTATGATTGCCCGACACCCCCGATGGTTTTTGTCCGGCAACAATATAGACAGCCCAGCAGGCACCTGCGCCCAGAGCCAAAATAATTCCCAGTGGATCGAGTGGCTCGGCGGCTTGATGAAAAGGAAAGAGTAAGATCAGCCCTACCACTGCCAGACCGACCCAGATAAAGTCGGCTTTCTGCCGGGCATAAAACAGCGCCACACTTAGAGGGCCAATAAATTCAAAAGACACCGCAATACCGAGTGGCAGGCGGTCAATGGCCAGATAAAACAGCATGTTCATTCCCGCCAGGGCTAAGCCATAGCTGAGAATAGCCGCCCATTTTACCTGTTTGAAACTGATCTGCCAGATTTTAAAAATCAGTGCCAGAATCAAGGCGCCTAATAGCAGGCGCATGGCTGAAACGGTCAGGATTGGAAATTGACCGAACAGATATTTGGCAAAGGAGCCACTGCTTTGCATGCTGATCATCGCGATCAGTAAAATCAGCGGTGCTTGTACGAAGGGCGCAATTTTAAAACTGGGCATGACTCAATTGGTTTCGAGGCTGGAAAGAGGGCAGGAGCAGCATTAGCCGGATCAGGTTTGAAATTTAAAACCTTCAAAAATAGGAAACCACAGCCTAAAGACTGTGGTTTTCTGGCAAGCTGAATTAGAACAATACGCGAACGCGGATTGTACCTTCAACTTCATTCAGTGTATCCAGCGCTTCTTTAGAAGCAGTTGCATCTACGTCCATGACCAGATAACCGACATCACCTTTGGTCATTAAAGACTGACCAGAGATGTTGATGCCATGTTCAGCAAACAGGTTGTTAATCTTAGACAGAACGCCCGGAATGTTCTTGTGGATATGCAGCAGACGGTGCTTACCTTCAGTCAGTGGCAATGCAATTTCAGGGAAGTTCACCGCAGAAAGTGTCATACCCTTATCTGAATAAGCGACAAATTTTTCAGCCACTTCCAGACCGATGTTTGCTTGTGCTTCCATGGTCGAACCACCCACGTGAGGGGTCAGGATGACGTTTGGAATGTTACGTAGCGGAGAAACAAATTCTTCACCGTTGGCTTTAGGCTCTTTCGGGAATACGTCAACCGCAGCACCAGCAAGATGGCCTGATTTCAGTGCATCGGCCAGGTCTTCAATCACGACACAAGTACCACGTGCCGCGTTGATGAAGATTGAACCTTCTTTCATTTGCGCGAACTGTTCTTTGGTCATGAAGTTACGTGTAGACGGAACATCTGGCACGTGCAGAGAGACGACATCAGCATTGGCAAGCAATTCATTCAATGAGCCGACCTGACGTGCATTACCCAATGGTAATTTTGTCACTGTATCGAAGTAGATCACTTTCATACCCAGGCTTTCAGCCAGGACAGAAAGTTGTGAACCGATTGAACCGTAACCTACGATACCTAAAGTCTTACCACGCGTTTCGAACGAACCTACAGCAGATTTGTTCCAGCCGCCTGCATGTGTATCTGTTGATTTTTCAGGTACACGGCGAAGCAGGAGAATGGCTTCAGCAAGTACAAGTTCAGCTACTGAACGAGTATTTGAATATGGTGCGTTAAACACTGGAATACCGCGACGCATTGCTGCGTCCAGATTCACCTGGTTGGTACCGATACAGAAACAGCCCACTGCGATTAACTTGTTCGCAGCTTCAAAAACTTCTTCAGTCAGCTGAGTACGGGAACGGATACCAATAAAGTGTGCATCTTTAATCGCTTCTTTCAGCGCTTCACCCTCAAGCGCAGTTTTACGATAGTCAATGTTGGTATATCCAGCAGCATTTAAAGTGTCGATCGCGTTTTGGTGAACGCCTTCTAACAACAAGAAACGGATTTTATCTTTAGGTAGAGATAGATGTTGGCTCATTACGGCTCCGCTACAAAGGCCAAATTTAGTCGCGGTATAATAGCACAGGAATGGGGTAGTTATACATTTCCTTGATGACGGCAATCGCAGCTATTTTCGCAAGTGATGATGCACAAATGATAAAAATGGTTGAATTAAACCAGCGTTTTCAAAGCTATATTATCAAAATTAGCATTTTTTAAGGGAAAGCCCTAAAAATAGCTTATAATATTGCCCCGTGCTGTTAACGCGCCTCTCTTTGATGCTTTAATCGGCATATTCTGCCTGATTTGCATACAGGTCTTTATGTCTGAAAAATGTGCAAATAAACCGGCGAAGTCTCTTTTGTTTAATTCATGCTAGGTCTGCAAACGATGAATGCTCCAGTCGCTTTAACCCCTGAGTTATTGACCCAATTGACTGCAATTGTGGGTGAAAACCGTATTAAAACCGATACGGATAGCCTCCAGAATTGGGGTCGCGATCATACCAAGCACTTTGATCCAAACCCGTCGGTCATCGTGTTCCCATCGAGCACCGAACAGGTTCAGGCAATTGTTAAGCTGGCCAATCAGTTTAATGTGGCTGTCACTCCATCAGGAGGCCGTACTGGTCTGTCCGCAGGTGCAGTCGCTGCTAACGGTGAAATCGTGGTGAGCATGGACAAGATGAACCAGATTCTGGAGTTTTTCCCGGCAGACCGTATGGTTCGTGTACAGTCTGGTGTGGTGACTGAGCAGTTACAAAATTATGCGGAAGAGCAGGGTATGTATTACCCAGTAGATTTTGCATCTGCGGGTTCAAGCCAAATTGGCGGCAACATCGGCACCAATGCTGGCGGGATTAAAGTCATTAAATATGGCATGACCCGTAACTGGATACTTGGCCTGACGGTGGTGACCGGTAAAGGGGATATACTGCGTCTGAACAAAGGCATGATCAAAAACGCAACAGGTTATGCACTCCAACACTTATTCATTGGTGGTGAGGGTACGCTGGGTCTGGTGACTGAAGCGGAAATCAAGCTCGAACGTCAACCGCAAGACCTGCAAGTGATGGTACTGGGTGTGCCTGATTTTGATGCAATCATGCCGTTATTGCACGCCTTCCAGGCGAAAATTGATTTAACAGCATTTGAGTTCTTTGGTGAGCTGGCCATGCAGAAAGTCTTGGCCAATGGTCATGTGCAGCGTCCTTTTGAAACCGAATGTCCATTTTATGTTCTGCTGGAGTTTGAAGCGCCGTTTGAACCGATCATGGACAAGGCGATGGAAATTTTTGAGCATTGCATGGAACAGGGCTGGGTACTTGACGGTGTGCTGAGCCAAAGTCTGGAACAGGTAGAAAGCTTATGGCGTCTGCGTGAAGATATTTCTGAATCCATTGCCCCATTTACACCATACAAAAATGATATTTCTGTTCTCATTACGCATGTTCCAGCATTTATTAAAGAAATTGATGCGATTGTGGCAGAGAATTATCCTGACTTCGAAGTCTGCTGGTTTGGTCATATCGGTGATGGTAACCTGCACCTGAACATCCTCAAACCTGAACACTTAAGCAAAGATGAATTCTTTACCAAATGTCAGGTGGTGAACAAGTATGTCTTTGATACCGTGAAAAAATATGACGGCTCAATTTCTGCAGAACACGGTGTGGGTATGACCAAGAAACCTTATCTTGAGTACTCACGTTCAGCGGAAGAGATTGAATATATGAAAGCCCTGAAAAAAGTCTTTGATCCAAAGGGCATCATGAACCCGGGCAAGCTTTTCGACCTTTAAAGCGGTTTGAAATGAAAAAAGCGCATCGAAAGGTGCGTTTTTTTATGCCCGTACCAGAGCAGTTACATAGTTTAAATAGTTTTAAGCTAAAAAGCGCTGCATGATGATTCGTGAATAATAAGGATAAACATGGGGTTAAACAGTATGTTACAGTTATTAACACTTACAGTTTTAGGCCTGACAATGATAATGTCAGGGTGTGCCACCACACAGCAGGTGATTGCAAAAGTGCAGTCCTCTTCAGATACTCCTCTGGATCAGGTACTGAAGATGCGGCCTGATTTACGCGATGAACTGGCAACCGTAGAAATCCGGCAGTTTTTTAATAAAAGCGAAGCACCGACTGTGGGACAGGTGAAGGTAACAGAAACCGGATTAATGGATGATTCGGTCAAATCCATTCAAACGATTTATCATTTCAAAAAAGAAGAGAAAAACTGGAAAATGCACAAGGCTGAAGAGTTATATCGCTGTATGCGGGGAGCCAATACCAAGACTTTCCAGAAGGCAGTTTGTCCATAATTTTATTTGCTCCTTAAGCAGTTTGTGCTGAAAAGCGTATCTGGATGATGCGCTTTTTGCTTTGGGGTGATATCTGTAACTCACAAACTCATTGTGCCTTTCCAAGCACTTCAGTCATGAGGCTACCCTCACTATCTAAAACAATTACGCAAAACAAACTGAAAATCCTCGCATTCATCCATCGTGATGATACTCGCGTTTCAGTTGACAGTTTCTCGCCCGTCCTTTCTGTGTTTTCCCTCTACGAACTGGGCAATACTGTATCGCTATTTTTACTGCTCGACCACGTAGGGTCGGCCAACCTTAAAGCCAGTCATTTGCAGAACGGTGTCAACGCCCATCCACCTCGTGGTTCTGAAACTGTTACCCTATTTCCGCAGGCGATGTGCAGTGGATGACGGCAGCATCAGGCATTAGACATAAAGGAGTATTTAGCAAAGACCGTTCAGACTGCGGCGGACGTGTTGACATGCTACCACTCTGGATCAATTTGCCTGCCAAGGACAAAATGAATTCACCACATACATACCAGTTTATAAAGTCTTTTTAAAACAAGCTGAAACGATACAGCTTCCGGCACAATCAGGTGAGACCACGCTGCTGTATATGCGTACTGGTTGGGGTGGCTTTCATCCTTATGATGAAATATTAGAGTCTTATAATGAGATAAAGACAAGAAATTTTATCCGTTATCTTGCTATTTCAGAAGATGAAAAAATCCTGAAAACCCCAACATGATCAGCACGGATTTGCACATGAACTCTGCTAAAATGCGCATAATCTAATTACATTCAATCTGTATTTTGCCCGATTAAATTCAATTCCAAAGGGTGGATTCAGGATGATGAGCATTAACTCTCCTATGCAAAACACGCCCACTCAAAAACTGACTCGCGCCACACTCATGTTTCCACTGGCACTGGTCCTGTTTGAATTCTCGGTCTATATCTGTAATGACCTGATCCAGCCGGCCATGCTGGCCATCACCCGTGACTTTGGTGTCAGCAGTTCATGGGCACCATCGTCGATGTCCTTTTTTTTATTGGGCGGCGCATGTGTCGCAGCTATTTTAGGGCCATTATCAGACCGATGGGGACGTAAAAAAGTGCTGCTGGGTGGAGTGGTCTTTTTTGTCATCTGCTGTTTGGCGATTTTACTGGCACCCAATATTCAGAGCTTCCTTTTTCTGCGTTTTTTACAGGGTTTTGGCCTGTCCTTTATTTCTGCTGTCGGTTATGCCGCCATTCAGGAAAACTTTGAAGAACGCGATGCAATTAAAGTCATGGCACTCATGGCCAATGTTTCCTTGCTGGCCCCGCTTCTGGGACCTGTGATTGGCGCTTTTATGATTGATCATGTCTCATGGCATTGGGGCTTTATCGGGATTGCTTTTGTAGCACTTTTAAGCTGGTTTGGACTCAAGGCCAAAATGCCAAATCCTAAAATCAGTATTCCCAAACAGCCCATCAGCTATATTGTGGACGATTTTAAACAGGTCTTGAAAAATAAGCGCTTTGTAATTATGACCATGGCATTGCCGCTGGTTAGCATGCCACTGATGTTATGGATTGCCTTATCTCCCGTCATTCTGGTCGAGCAATTGGGCTTGAGCAGTCTTCAATATGGTCTGGCACAGTTCCCGGTTTTAGGAGGATTAATTCTAGGAAATATAATTCTGCTGAAAGTGATTGATAAAATGCCGCTCGGCCAGACGGTGTTGCTTGGTGTGCCCCTGATGTTATTGGGAACAGTTTTACTTTTAGTTGGCTTGCTGATTCCGGATTATTTTCTGCATTGTCTGCTTATTGGCACCACCTGTATCAGTCTTGGGGAGGGTGTTAGTTTCTCGGTACTGTACCGCTTTGCCCTGATGTCCTCCGAAGTATCTAAAGGTACTGTTGCAGCAACAGTATCTATCTTGTTGATGCTGAGCTTCTTTATTGTGATTGAAGCCGTCCGCATAGCGTATGAAGCCTATGAGCTTTGGGCTTACTGTGGTGTTTCATTTATTTTAATTGCGCTTTGGTTCACCTGGCCACGCCTGCAACTCAAGCAGCTGATGCTGGAAAGAAAGGCGAGTGGAGAGTTTTAACTTTTGAGAGGTTCTCTATATTTTAGAACCCCTCTAAACAGTCCTTGCCTTCGTGAAGAAATGAGCAATATTATTGGGCAAACTCTCTCCCCAAGGGGGAGAGGATGATTAACTTCCTCGGTTCTAAATATTTTGAGAGCAGCGAGAACCGATAGTGATCAGGCCTCTTCAGCACTGGGCTGTTCTAGTTTTTTCAATTTCATATCAAAAATAAAGGGCCCAAAAGGCAGGATTGATGCAATTAAACCCATAATAAACATGCTGAGTGACCATTTCTGTTTTTCACAGACTGCAAATAACACCACCAGAAACAGCACAAACAATACGCCATGACCCATACCGACATATTTCACCAGAATCGGGTTTCCCAGCATGTACTTGACCGGCATCGCCACAAATAATAGCAGCAGAAATGAAATACCTTCTACCAAGCCTACCAGACGTAAAGTTTTAATATTCACCTACATTCACCATTGAGTTCAATCAAGCCTGAGTGTACCCAAACTGCGGATTGAATCAAAAGAAATTTTATAAATAAAATGAATTATTTTAGTGGCTTATACCCTAGTGATTTACTGGGTTATTAAGCAATCAATGGTTTTGAAACACTCATTTTTAAATCAAGACTGATATAAAAAAACGGGCAAAATGCCCGTTTTTTTATATATCAATGAATGCTTAGATCACCCCACAAGCGATCCGCTCACCGCCGCCGCCCAATGGCAATGGATGATCTGAATAGTTGTCGCCGCCTGCATGTATCATTAAAGCACGGCCTTTAATATCGGCTAATTTAACACGTGGGGCCAGAAGTGTGACTCGTGCCGTACCATCGGTGCTGACTTTCAAGGCAGGCAAATCACCTAAATGACCGGTGCTTGGTGTGCCGTGGTTGGGTGCCTGGTTCGGGTTGTAATGACTGCCGGCCGCCAGAGCTGCGCCCATCTTGCCATCTTTCATAGCAGGCGCACATGAACCGTTTTCATGAACGTGGAAGCCGCGTTCTCCTGCCGGAAGCTGTTTCAGGTGAGTACGAATGACCAGACCTGTCGGGCTGTCACTGAGCAAAACCGTACCCACAGACTCCCCCGTTCCTTGGGCAGAAACTGCATGCATGCTGACCGTTCTGACATTTTCGGTTGAAATATCATTTGAGGTACAGCCTGTAAAAAGTACCGCACCTAGAGCGCAAAGCGTTGTTACTTTAAAGAATGAAGACATAAATTGGCATCCTGATCATTATTCCGTTTTTGTCCATCTATTGAATCAGAGCAATATCAAGAGGACTATATACAATCAGTGCTTAAATGTTTTATTTTGTTTAATAGCTGATCTTTAAGGAGTTTTAGGTGTCTCATCTACGTCCGGGTCAATATCATGTGCCATGGTGGCCTTAGGCATCAGCAGGGCTTCCTGATGGTTGGTTTCATGCAGCCACTCCCGCCAGATGGCCAGCAGGACAGCTAGAATAACCGGTCCGATAAATATCCCGACCAGACCAAAACTGGCAATACCACCCAATACGCCAAACATAATCAATAAGAAGGGGATTTGGGTTGCCCCAGAAATGACCAGAGGACGGATGACGTTGTCTGCGGTACTGACGATACAGACTCCCCAAACCATGACTCCAATCGCCTCAATGGTCTGACCTTGTGAGAACAGCCACAGGGAAACAGCGGTATAGGCCACTGGCGGACCAAAAGGAATCAGAGCGAAAATAAAGGTCACAATAGTCAGCACCATCGGATTTGGTACCCCAGCGACAAAATAGCTTAACCCTGCCAGCATGGATTGGGCAATGGCCGTCAGGCCGACGCCGTAGACTACCGCGCGTGTAGTCGCTGAAATCGTTGCCAGATAATGATGAATACGGGGACCGACCACCATTTCGAACGCTTTACGTACCTGATTTAAAATGGTGTGACCATCACGATAAAAAAAGAACATCGACAAAACGGCAAAACACAGCTTAAACACATTTTTGCTAATTTCATTCAGTACGACTTTACCGTAATTCAAATGGCCCTGAATCCAGCTAGAAATAGACAGGGCGATACTGTTGGGATCAGTATTAATTTCATTTAAAGTACGGCTGATTTCTTTACCGACAAAAGGCAGCTGGCGGATAAAGTCCGGAACATCCAGACGGCCTGAAAAAACCTGCTTTTGCAATTCAAAATACAGGTTACGGCCCTCATGCTGTAACATGAAAATCGCAAAGATAAACGGCAGGCCAAACACCAGAATCACGGCCAGAATCATGATGGCTGAGCTGAGTGTGGGACGGTTGCCACACATGCGTAATACGGACTGGTACAGCGGCCAGGTCATATAGGCAATAATTGCTGCCCAAACTACAGGGATGATGAAATATTTGAGTATATGAAAACTCAAAAAAATCAGGATAAAAAATAATCCAAATAATAAGACTTTTTGTAGTGTAGGCGCGTACTGTTGCACTGAATTTTATGACTCATTTTTAGACCATAGCCAGCATATTAACTGAAAAAAAAGCGCAGGCAAATGTACACCGCTCAAGATAGGGCGATTATTTAATGAAAGTCATATTAGAAAGTGTGGCATCTTAGAACCACTGCGCCGGATCATCAATAATCATGTTTAATACGTTTTGCCACTGATTTTGTACTTCACGGTACATTTTCTGGTTTTTATCAAATACAGACAGGCCCCCCATTGCCAAACGGCTATACAAGGTACGTTCAGAAATCCAGGCAACAGGCTGTTGGTCAATCTTGTCAAAAAACTGCTGAATATGCTGTTGATGGGCGCTCTGGGCTTTGACACGGTTCGCCAGCAGTAAAATTTCAACTTTTCCTTTACGAATCCGTTTTATATCCTGTAAATATTTTAGAAAACGGCGGGTGGAATCAATATCAAAAAAAGAAGGCTGTAACGGTATGATGATGGCATGCGCTTCGCTGACCAGCTGCTGGGCATGGTCTTCAGTCAATGCACCGGGGGCATCAATGACCAGATACTCTATCTGTTTGGGGACATCGCCAATCGACTTGGCATTGCGCCAGTCCAGGGAGCGAATCGGAGCTACATGTTCAGGACGCTGCTTGAGCCATTGCAAGGCCGATTTCTGATTATCGGCATCTGCGAGGGCGACCTTATAACCTTTTTGTGCGAGTGCTGATGCCAAACTTATGGCTGTAATGGTTTTGCCGCAGCCGCCTTTCTGATTCGCAACTAAAATTGTTTTCATGACTCAAGATGATTTTATTCTGCTCTCGCCTAGCATATCATTCTTTTCAGGCTTGCAAATGATCGATAAACTCAACTTCAGTCGAATGCAGATAGGAAAAATTAAGTAAATTAGGAAGATGGAATGTCCATAACGCTGGCCATGCTGATTGGTGCCTGTATTGGAGTGGTATTGACCACCCTAATCTTAGGCCAGACACGAAATGGCCGAATTAAAGCCGAATATGAGCAGTATATTGCCGAGCTGGAACTGGAACATCAACAGGCGCTGGCTGCAGCACAAAAACGTAGTGTCAATACCAGCCGGGCAGTGCTAAAAGGGAAAATGGCCGAGCAGATGGCACCGATTATGCCAGAATTTCAGTATCTGCCGAGTGATGCCAAGTTTCTGGGCGATCCGGTGGACTATGTGATTTTTGATGGCTATAGTGCTTTTCGTGATGGCGATGGGTTGGCTGAGGATATTGAAGTGGTGCTGATTGACATTAAAAGTGGTGGAGCACGGTTGACCAAGGGGCAGCAGGCGATCGCCCGGGCGATTCAGGACGGACGCGTGCGTTTCGAAACTGTCCGGATTAATTTTGAAGATTAACCGTTTGGCCACCTGTCTTGTGACTGATGAATAAACTTCTTATTGCGGCAGCCCTATTTGCCTTGGGACTCTGGATCTGGTCCGAATATTTCCGCGCAATTCCACATCTGGAACAAGCCGGCATACTCAAGAACTTTCAGGTTGAACCAATTGAAGTCCATGAAGCTGAATATCGGGTTATTTCCAAAAAATATTATGGGCCTGAGCGCCGGACGATTCATCCTGCTAGTCCTGTAGTGGGCAGTTTTAATGATCTGGCCTATATAAGTAATATTGATCTGCTGTTGGCGCAGCCTGAAACGTCTATGGCAGCATTAAAGTCTTGGCAGCTTAAACAAAGCAAACGCTGCTTTGAAGTTAATCTCAAGGATGCGGTACAGGCTGATTCTGCACCTATACCGCCAACACTGAGCAGTCTGAGTGTGGTTGCCTCCAGTGAAGCTGTTGCCGATAAAATCCGCCGTCTTAAGGCTGGTCAGCGGATCCGGATCCAAGGCGACTGGATTACACTTAAATATGTCAAAAACCAGCAGGAATTTTATGTGGGACTGGGTAGCCAAAATTCGTCACACTGCCGTTTATTTCGCCTCAATGCGGTTGAGCGTTTGGACTAAAACGGTTTATGTACACGTGCCAGTAGCATCCGCTGACCAATTTTAGGAATTCCTGCGGCCTCCCGATATTGAATCTCATCCAGCTCGAAACCTGTTTCTAACAGCGCCAGCTCAATATCACGATTCAGATGACAGCCATCCGCTACTTTCTTTTGTAACGGGGTCAGCAGATGCTGTAGACGCTGAATATTCAGATGCTCCCGGTTCAATACATGCTCGACCAGATGCAAACGTCCACCTGGTTTTAAAACCCGATAGATTTCACGCAAACTTTGGGCTAAATCTGGAACACTGCATAAGGTCCAGGTTGATACAATATTATTTAAACCATGTGTGGCAAAAGGCAGCGCTTCGGCGCTGGCCTGTATATGCTTTACTGGAAAAGGCACATGCTGAATCCGGTCTTGTGCCAGCTGAAAAATCGCCGGATTTGGCTCCAGTGCATAGAGCTGTTCCACTTGCTAATAAAAAGCCAGATTCAGGCCACTGCCAAAGCCGATTTCTAGTACATCACCGCTGACACCAAGCAATAACTCGCGGCGCAGATCCATCAGTGAAGGCGTTTGCATGACCTGATGGAGCAGGTGTGGAAAAACATGTTGTTGATAAAATTTATAGAACATCGATATTTAAATAAGCTTTAAAAATACCAGTAGATTAACTGAAATAATCGATTCTCAACATGGTTGTGAGTTGACCAAATTGCATCAGCCTGTTACCAAGTGCAACTATTTTTCCAGTAAAAAATCCGTAATATCGAAAGTAGTTGCTTTAAAAAATACTGAATGGAATTGATGTAGAATTATGCTCAAGTACTTGAAACCCGGTTTGTTATTGGCCAGTCTTATTTTGCCGATGTCAGCCTATAGTTCGATCGATCATAATATTGCCAAAGGCTTGCCGCCGATGGTACAAGGGCAGTCCATTTCTGCTTTACAGCCATTTCAAGGGGATTTCCGGATTTTGGGTTCCAAAATATATAATGATGATCCGCAATCCAAATTCTCTCCCATTGATTATGCAGTGAGCTGGGGATTATTTGCCGAACCCGAAATTGCCCGGCATATTAGCGTGAATCAATATGACCGTTATTTAAACTGGAAAATGGACCGTGTGCCTGTGCCTACGGAAAAAGCCATGCAAATGGTTTCCAATATGCATATTATTCCAGCCAATCCAACGATTGCCAAAGCCATTAAACAGGTGAAACGCGGTGATCTGGTGCGCTTGCAAGGAGAACTGGTTGAAGTGCGCGATAAAGAGCTGGTCTGGACCTCCTCTTTAACCCCGACCGATACTGGCGATGGCGCCTGTGAGGTTTTTCGCGTAAGTTCGATCCAGTGGATTGAAAAAGTGAATCGAAGCTAAGCGCAGCATTATTTCACTTTAAATTATCTGAAAACCACTCTTCATGAGGGGTTTTTTTAATAAAACATGATTTATTTTTTAGCCAGGGCTTCCGCTTCAAACTGAACCCCATCCCAGCCGTGTTGCATAAACTGGCGTATATTCTGGTGCTCAGTTGCTTCAGGACTAAGCAGTACAGACGTATAATGTTCAGCGAACAGGCTGAGAGTCTGAGCTTGATTTAGACCATGAAGCCGGGCAAAGGAAAGCACTTTGGCACTACCTTGGTTTTCATTGGCCGCATTCTGCTGTTGACCATTTTTAAATGCGGTCGGGGTGTAGGTATAACGTGCATCAATATATGCAATCACATCCGAGAATTGTGCTTCACCCGCAGTCAATAATGCCAGTAAATCTTGCGCCATCTGCCCCACCTGATTTTTAAGCCTAATCCAACGGTGTCAATATAGCATTTTTCCTGAATCTCGATGGTGTTTATAATACGTTCGGTGCAAGATAAAGCAGTTGGTCTGTCCGCAGCGGGTATAAGAGCAGAGGAAAATAAAGATGAAAATGCAAGGGATGGAGCAGCTATGAACTGGCTTTGGGTCGCCATGGGTGGTGCAATCGGGGCGAGTCTGCGCTATGGCATAGGACTCTGGCTCTTTAAACCGCAGATGCAGTTTCCTTGGCCTACCTGGTGGGTGAATATCCTGGGCTGTCTTTGTACCGGTATTTTTTTGGCATACAGTCAAAAATATCCTGCTTTGCAGCAGGAAGCCCGTTTATTTTTAATGGTTGGCCTATTGGGCGGCTTTACTACCTTTTCCAGTTTCGGCTTGGAAAGTTTTCAGCTCTTGAAGCAGGGAGCCATCTCAATGGCGCTACTGTATATGTTTTCGAGCCTGTTGCTGGGCCTAACCGCTCTGACTGTAGGTTTTTATCTGAGTGACTGGATGTTGAACCAGACATAAAAAAGTCAGGAAATTGGAGGTCATTTCCTGACAAAACTACAATCTGAAAACGCGAGAAAAACGTTATTGAGCAACTGGTCTTAACTGCATTTAAAACGGGAAAAACATTTATTAACGCTGGCCACACGACTTTCCTCTTTACGGGGCGGGCGTGAATTCATGGTGCTGCTGATCAAAAAAATGCCCATCTGCATAGGGATGATGCAAGAGAACTTCTCGATACTCGGAGGAAGATCTGAACGCATAAGCTAAACTTTTTCTTGATCACATAAAATGTTATAAAGTAACACTTGATGTTTCAAGTGAAGTAGGGTTACAGCGCTTTAAGCCCTTCAAGTACGGCTTGGCACCAGTTCTTCAAACACATCACTTAAGTCATCATCGACTTTTAAGTGAATCAGGTTCCAGTACTGTCCCGAAATGGTTCGGTTAACCATCAGGGTATCCGGTGAAGGCTTAAATACATCCCAGTATTTTAGGGAAGGTTTCAGCAGCTCCATACCATCATGATGTGCCGAATTCTCTGCAAAATCGTAATGAGTGGTCAAGGGACGTAACAAAACCTCTAGCCATTGTTCGTACAGTTCAGGTGGGAATTTTCCGGTTTCCGTCAGGCTATGCAGCGCATCCAGTTGCTGCTCAATCACGCCAATATCTTTTTCACGTGCTGCATGAATCAAGGTTCTGAAATGGCCTACGATTTCTGCAGACAAGGTTTTTACCGCACCGTAGTCATAGATAATGACGGAGCCATCTTCACGGAAGGCAAAGTTTCCTGGATGCGGGTCACAGTGAAAACGTTTTAGATAGAAAATTTCCTGTCCAATAGCTCGAAGCAGACGTCGCCCCAGTGCATTACGGGTTTCCAGTGGCCAGGTGCTGGCGGTTTCCATGCTCTCGCCGTGTTCCAGACTCAGGGTTAAGATATGCCGGGAAGAATAATCCTTGAAAACACGTGGAATAATCACTTTAGTGTCCAGTGATTCATGGAACACCCGGGCAACTTCCAGATTTTGAGCTTCAATTTCATAATTGAGTTCGTTGTCCAGGCTGTGCTGGATTTCCTTAAACAGCTGATCCTGCAGTTTGCGGTCAATTTTCAGTACACCCATTAGACGCAAGGCCAGACGGACCTGTTTCAGGTCACTTTCACAGGCTTCATCAACACCTGGATATTGAACTTTGACCACCACCTGCTGTCCGTCAGTTAAAACTGCTTTATGAACCTGCCCAATTGAGGCGGCGGCAAAAGGCTGTTCATCAAAGCTTTTAAAAAGCTGAGACAGAGGTTTTTTAAGTTCTTTTTCGACCTGGAATTGAATTTCCCGGAAGGGCATTGGCGGCGCCTGACGCTGTAATTTGGCAATTGCCTTGGCGACTTCTGGTGGGAAAATATCTTTATATTGTGAGGCAATTTGCCCCACTTTCATGACAGCGCCTTTCATCTCACCCAAAGTATCGGCAATCTGAACCCCAATATCCTGAAACAGTTGACTGCGTGCAGCATTTTTCTGCTCTTCATCTGCAGTGATATTTTTAATGGAATTGGATAGGGTTTTAGTTGCAATACTTGCAGTCATTCCGGCAAGTTTCATAAAACGTCGACCGGGGGTACGCGCCGTTTTTGCCATGTGAGATTCCTCGAGCCCATCATTGAACGGATGTATTTGATCATAGGGGACAACCGGGCAATTGCCTACATTTAATTGTAGATGATATGTTGCAAAGCTTCTCAAATTCTCCATTTTTTTTGTCGGCTTTGGCAGTATTGATTTGCTTGAAAAATCTTCGGTGATTAGCCTGTTTTTACAAAATTGTCCGGTATCACTATTTTAAATAAGCCTTGGTGTTATTTCTGAATATTATTTTAAAGCAAAAAAATTAAACTATAGTCTTTATCACAGCCAAGAAGATTCCATGAAAGTTTATCGCTATTTTACCGGTACAGATGATGTGCATTTCTGTGCGCGGGTGACCCGCGCTTTAAATGAAGGCTATGAGCTGTATGGTGCGCCGACTATGACCTTTAATGGTAAAGAGGTAATTGTCGGGCAGGTCGTGATCAAAGAGGTCAAGGACGACTCCGAGATTCCACAGGGTTTAAGGGATGCACTCCAGGACTGCTAGTGCATTCTCACTGAACAACCTTTAGGAATTCAGGGTAAGACGTTTGTTATTACTATAAAGCCGTGCCAACAATAACACACAGGCCACAGTCAGCCCCACAATCAGGCCAACCCAGACCCCGGCGGCACCCATATCACTAAAACGTGACAGATAGACACCGACCGGGAAAGCAATAATCCAATAGGAAATCATGGTGATCCACATGGGGCCTTTGGTATCCTGCATGCCGCGCAAGCAGCCGGCAGCACTGATCTGCCAGCCATCCATCAACTGATAGGCAATAGCAAAGAGTATTAGATACATGGCAATTTGAGTGACCACCGCATCTGAAGTATAGAGAGCCACAATTTCCTGACGGAACAGCCAGAGCAGCAGCATGGACAGCAGGGCCAGAACGGTGGCACTAATCAGCCCCAGACTTTGTACTTTACGCATCGCCTGCCAGTTCTGTTCCCCATAATAGGTCCCGACTCGGATGGTCAAAGCAATGGCGAGAGACATTGGAATCATAAAGAGCTGGGACGTGATAGAAATGGCAATCTGGTGCGCTGCCACAATGGTTTCACCCAAAGGACTCAAGACAATGGCTGCAGTACTAAAAATGCTGACTTCAAAGAAAATCGCCAGGCCAATCGGAAAGCCGAGTTTTAAAATACGCTTCAGCCAATAAGGATCAGCTGTTTCCCAATGGCTAAAAGGCTGGGTCTTGTGATAGGCCTTATTCTTAAAAATATACAGAGCCAGTGTGATAAACATCAGCCATTGCAGAATGGCGGTAGCAAATCCACAGCCTGCACTTCCCAGAGCCGGAAGAGGACCTAGTCCATACATAAAGAGATAGTTCAGTGGAACCAGCAGGATCAGGGCCAGCAGGCTGATGGCAGTCACCGGACGCGGATAACCTATGGCTTCAGAATAGCCGCGAAGAGCTGCATACATGGTGACCGCAGGCATCCCGAAACCAATGGCATGCAAGAACAGGCTGGCCTTAGGCTGTAAACTTTCCGGCACACCTAGCAGGGGCAGGACCCAAGGCAAAATCTGTAAAATCAGGCCTGCAATGATCCCGAGGACCAATGCCACCCACAGAGACTGCCGGGCAATAGTGGCAATTTTTTCCGGTGTACGTGCGCCATTGGCTTCAGCCACTAAAGGCGTGGTGGCAATCATGATGCCGCTAAACAGCAGCATGACCGGAATCCATAAACCGACCCCTACCGCAATTGCGGCAAGATCAGTAGGGGAAAGGTGTCCGGCCATAATCGTATCAATGAGCCCCAACCCTGCCTGGGAAAATTGGGTGACCAGAATGGGCAGCATGAGCTGAAATAGGCGCTTTAACTCAAAGGAAAAGGTTGTGGCGGACGAAACATTAGACACAAAAATGACTCATAGGTAATTATGTGCTTAGAGAAAAGGTTTAGCGTTGTAAAGTGAGAAGCACACCAATAAAAATCACTACGCCACCCAATAGACGTTGCCAGTTTAGCGGCAGTTTTGCATTGCCCAGCAGACCAAATTGATCTACCACCATCGACATGACCAGCTGTCCAAAAATAATGGCACCCGTCAAAGTCAAAAAACCAAGCTTGGGCGCTGCATAGATGCTCATACTAATGGCATATACCCCCAGTACGCCTCCGATCCATAAGTACAGGGGCACATTCATCAGCTCCTGTAGAGTCGGCTTGGATTGCGGCTGCAACAGCACCAGCAGGGCAAGCACTATTGTACCAATCAAAAAGGAAAAAAATGCAGCTTGAATCGGAGAATATAAATATTCTTTTAACTGGGTGTTAATGGCGGTCTGCAAGGTCAGCAAGACCCCAATGGTAAACACCAGAGGCAATAATATGATCAGTTGGGAAGATATTTTCATAATTTAATGAGCTAATTTTATTTAAATTTTTAGGTTGATCTTGCAGTGATTTTAATTTTAACAGTGTGCTGGAACAATCATGTTAAAATTTGGATAGATCTTGTCATAATTTTGAGTACTTCTTTGGCTGAACTAAATCCCGCCCTGATTCCTGTATCGCTTTATATCCATATGCCGTGGTGTGTGCGCAAATGTCCTTATTGTGACTTTAATTCACACGCGGTTCCTGAGGGGAAATTGTCTCTGGAGCTGGAACAGGAATATTTACACGCCTTGGTCGAGGACTTTAAAACTCAGGTAGATTTTGCCCAGGGACGCGCCATTCACAGTGTTTTTATCGGTGGTGGAACCCCTTCGCTCATTTCTGCACCAGGCTATCAATGGTTATTTACACAATTGCAGGCGATTATTCCTTTTGAACCGGATTGTGAAATTACCCTGGAAGCCAATCCAGGCACCATCGAGCATGATCCTTTTGCGGGTTATCTCGCAGCAGGCATTAACCGTCTCTCGCTGGGCGTGCAAAGCTTTAATACTGAACATCTGAAACGCTTAGGGCGGATTCATAGCAATGAAGATGCTCTTTTTGCCATTGGGCTGGCACATGAAGCTGGCTTTCAGCGCATTAATGTAGACCTGATGCATGGACTACCGGAACAGACTCTAGAACAGGCGCTGAATGATCTGAAGCTCGCCGTTGAACATGGAGCAACACATATTTCCTGGTATCAGCTCACTATAGAACCGAATACGGTCTTTTTCCGCACCCAGCCAGTTTTACCGCTAGATGAAGTTCTGGAAGATATTCAGGAGCAGGGCGAGCGCTATCTGAAAGCTCAAGGCTTTGTTAATTACGAAGTCTCTGCCTGGCGTAAAGAATTGCCTTCGGCACATAATCTGAATTATTGGCAATTTGGCGATTATCTGGCCATTGGAGCAGGGGCGCATGGGAAAGTAACTCAACCGGATGGCGTGTACCGTTTCCAGAAAACCCGTTTACCCAAAGATTATCTGGCTAAAGTGCCTGCTGAGCATTTACAGCTTAAACGGATTGAAGAGAGCGAGCTGCCATTTGAATTTATGATGAATGCCCTGCGCTTGAACAACGGCGTAGATACTAAACTTTATAGTGAGCGGACCGGCCTTTCAGTTGAGCATTTAAATGGACTCTTGGATTCACTACGTCAGCGACACTTGATGGTAGAGGATATAAGTCGCATTGCCTGTACGGAACAGGGACATATATTTTTAAATTCAGTGCTGGAAGAATTTCTTTAAGCCCATAAAAAAAGCACCCTTCCGGGTGCTTTTTCAAATCAGTCTCTACTTATAGAGCAGTGATTTGAGTCGCTGTAGGGCCTTTTTGACCTTGAGCAACGATGAAAGAAACTTTTTGGCCTTCAATTAGAGTTTTGAAGCCAGAACCTTGGATTTCGCTGAAATGAGCGAAAACGTCTGGACCAGACTCTTGTTGAATGAAACCGAAACCTTTAGTTTCGTTAAACCACTTTACTGTACCATTAACTGTGTTAGACATAATATAACCTATTGAATCTTATGTGTTTTTAGTCAAAATTTCAGATGACTAACCGTAACTTTGAAAAATGAAAAGGATGGAGCTTTTTGATCTGTAAAACGAAGGTTTATGACTAAAACTGCGATACTTGAAAGAAGACTAACCAAAACAAGAATTTTTCTAGTTATCGTCATGATACCTTTTATTTATAGATTTTCAAGAAAATTATACTGAATATCGTTTAGGGTTTTGAAAAATATACAAATAAATTTGTGTGTTTTGTGTACGTCTTTCATATAAACAGTTTTAAATACGCTTGTATATATAAAAAAAGAGCGCTATTGCGCTCTTTTTTAATTACTTTGCTTATTAGTAATCGAAGCTAAAATGTTCTGCTGCCAGAGTCGTTAACGTTTTTGATGGGTTAACCATGGCTTCAGCATGTCCTTGGGCACGTGGTAACAGACGCTCAAAATAGAAATCTGCTGTTTTGATTTTGGCTTTATAGAATTCTGGTGTTTCTGCACCATCACCAGAGGTCAGTTTCGCAGAAGCGACCGCCGCTTGTTGTGCCCAGAAATAAGCCATCATCACATAACCAGAGAACATCAGGAAGTCCACCGAAGCGCTTGAGACGATGTCACGGTCTTTGCGCGCTGCCAGCATAATACGTACGGTCAGGGCATTCCACTGCGCGCACAGCTTGGTCAGATCCCAGGCAAAGCGGCGCATATATTTATTACGTGCATGCTGACCACAGAATTTCAGGATTTCAGCCGTATAATCGCGGATGACTTTACCCTTAGAGGTCAACAGGACTTTACGGCCAATCAGGTCAAGTGCCTGTACGCCAGTGGTGCCTTCATACAATGTAGAGATACGGGCATCACGTACGATCTGCTCCATGCCCCATTCTTGGATATAACCGTGCCCACCAAAGACCTGTACACCGTGGTTGGCCGCTTCAAAGCCCATTTCGGTCAGGAAGCCTTTCAGAATCGGGGTATAGAAACCTAAATGATCATCCTGTTCTTCAAAAGCGGCTTGGTCACCTCGTACCAGCGCATCATTCATATTGTCTGCAATTTGGGCAGCATGATAAATCATGGCACGGCCACCTTCAGCAATCGCTTTTTGGGTTAGCAGCATACGGCGCACATCCGCATGGTGAATGATTGCATCAGCTACTTTTTCCGGATCTTTTTTACCCGACAGGGCGCGCATAGACAGACGTTCTTTTGCATACGGTAAAGCACCCTGGAAGGACAGTTCTGCATGACAGATGCCTTGAATGGCCGTACCGATACGTGCGGTGTTCATAAATGTGAACATGGCATGTAAGCCTTTATTTGGCTCACCAATCAGATAGCCCACTGCATTGTCAAAGTTCAGAACGGCAGTCGCAGACGCACGGATTCCCATTTTGTGTTCAATCGAACCACAGGTCACCGGGTTACGTTCACCGATCCCACCATCTGCTGCTGGAACAAATTTCGGCACGATAAACAGGGAAATCCCTTTGGTGCCTTGCGGTGCATCCGGAAGACGGGCCAAGACAATATGCACGATGTTTTCAGTCAGATCATGTTCACCGGCAGAGATGAAAATCTTGGTTCCTGAAATGGCATAGCTGCCGTCTTCTTTTGGCTCAGCCTTGGTTTTCACCTGACCAAGATCCGTACCACATTGTGGTTCAGTCAGGCACATGGTGCCTGCCCAGGTGCCCGCAACCAGATGAGGCAGATAAGTATTCTTTTGCGCCTCGGTGCCATATTGCATGATGGTGTTGATACAGCCTATGCTCAGGCCCGGATACATCTGGAAAGACCAGTTAGCTGTTCCCATCATTTCTGATTTGATCAGGTTAAGAGACATTGGCAGGTTTTGGCCACCAAATTTTTCAGGATAGGACAAACCTTGCCAGCCGCCTTGTACAAACTGGTCATAGGCTTCTTTGAAGCCTTTTGGTGTTTTGACTTCGCCATTTTCAAAATGACAGCCTTCCAGATCACTGCTCTGGTTTAAAGGAGAAAGGACATTTTCACAAAAATCTGCCGCGCCTTCCAAAATCATGTCTACCGTGTCAGCATCGGCATATTCACCATTCGACAGGTTCTGGTAGTGCGCAGGGTAGTCAAGCACTTCATTCATTAAAAAGCGAATGTCGTGTAAAGGGGCTTTATAAGCTGGCATGCGTTTAATCCTGATTAAAATAGTTTTGGATTATCTGTATCGATTCTATGATTATTCATACTTGGAATAAAAAAACATTGATAAGGCACGCAAATAAAATTGTCAGAAAAGCGAATTACATATTCAAGCTGTTGCTGGCTATTCTTTTGCTCGCCTGGCTTGGGTCTGGAGCAGGCTTAGATAAAAACTGCTTATCTGATTAGACTTTAATGAATAAAAAGCGGCTGTGTCCAGTACTAGTTTTGTATAAGTTGTACCCAAATGTTATCGGGTTTTTCTGGTGAAAAGATGTCACTAAATCCAATCAGATAAGCATAAAAAGTTGAAAAAGGACTGATTCGGCAGTCCTTTAGCGGAGGAGTGAAAGAAATTAAAGAAAATCCTTCAGCTCCGGCTTTACTCCATTCCAGATATAAAAGGATTCAATAGCCTGACCGACCAGCATACCAAAACCTTCAGAAGTCGGTACACCGCGGGCTTTGGCCTGATCGAGGAAAGAAGAAGGCTTGCCATAGGCCATTTCATAGGCCTGTTTAAAGCGCAAACTGTCTGGCAGTATCAGTGCATCACCCGTTAAGCTTGCAGAAGTGGCATTGATGACCAGATCAAAATCACCCGTTAGAGCATCTAGGGCGATGGCATGTAATTCCGCCTGCGGCACGGCATCACGCAGGTCTGTCACCAGCTGTTCGGCACGCGCCAGAGTCCGGTTGGCAATCACGATTTTTTTGGCGCCTGCTTGTACCAGCGGATAAATCACTCCACGTGTAGCACCGCCTGCGCCAATCATCAGGATATCGGTATTTTCCAGATTCCAGTCTAAGGCACGAATGGCTTCGACCAGTCCCTGACCATCGGTATTATCTCCATGCAATACACCTTCTTGCATCCAGAGTGTATTGACGGCTTTAGCAATTTTGGCGCGCTCGGTCAGGACCTGACATTGAGCAAAAGCCTGCTCTTTAAAGGGCACTGTGACATTCATGCCGCTGCCCCCCTGAGCGAAAAATTCCTGAATATTGGCGCTAAAACCATCGAGTGGCGCCAGACGTTTCTTATAGTTTAATGCTATACCGGTTTTGGCTGCAAAAGCCTGATGAAGTTCCGGAGAGCGTGATTGTTCAATGGGATTACCGACCACAGCAAATTGCTTGCTCATTTCACAGTGTCCATGTGCTGAAATGCGCATCAATATACGTGAAAATGACCGGGGACTAAAGCGCCTGCTTATTTAAGCTGTTCGAATTTCAAGAACTACAAGTTTCAATAATCTGTTCTGCCAGAAATAGCGCCATGCTGATCACCACGCCAGCAACGGTCAATACACTGACACTGATGGCCACACTGTCCAGAACAAAATTATGGCTAATTATAGCGGTGCTAATCGCAGCAATACAGGTAATCAGAAACAGCCAAAAGGCCAGAAGGGCAGGGTTTAAGTCGGCATCATACATTTTTATTTTACTCAGTCATTAAATTGTTGAACCAGACAATATGCAGGGTATTCCCGGGTTCAGGGATTGCCTTTGAGTATAGATGATTTATCTATTGAAAATGTCCTCTATTTGAGGACACTTTGTATGTAATTATGTAGGGGATTCTTATTTGGTTTTCAGTTCTGTTAGCCAGTCATGCGCTTTAAGATAGTAATCGGTGAGGCGCTTCTCAGCTGAACCTTCAGCCCATTCAGGACGATATGACCAGCCAGTAAGAGGTGGCAGGCTGACCAGAATCGATTCGATCCGCCCGCCGGTTTGCAGGCCAAACAGCGTACCGCGGTCATAGACCAGATTGTATTCTACATAGCGGCCACGACGATACAGCTGAAAATCGCGCTGTGCCTGCGTGTATGCCTTGTTCTGATTGCGCTTGAAAATAGGCAGAATAGCCTCTAAATAGCCATTGCCTACAGCTTGTATATACTGGAAACAGGTCTCAAAATCCCACTGATTAAGATCATCAAAGAATAGGCCGCCCACCCCGCGCTGCTCGTCACGATGCTTCAGATAGAAATAATCATCACACCATTTTTTGTGTTCGGCATACACGTTGGCCCCAAAGGGAGCACACAGGTCATGTGCTGTCTGATGCCAAGATAAAATATCTTCATCATTGGGATAAAAGGGGGTTAAATCAAAACCGCCTCCAAACCACCAGATGGGATCTTGGCCTTCTTTTTCTGCCACAAATAAACGTACATTGGCATGTGAGGTTGGTACATTCGGGTTTTGAGGATGAATGACCAGCGATACCCCCATGGCCTGAGCCTTGGCGCCGGCAATATTCGGATGGCGTTCAGTCGCCGAAGCCGGCAGGTTGGATATATTGATGTGGGAAAACATTACCCCACCTTTTTCAATCACCGTGCCATTTTGTAAAACCCGGGAACGGCCACCGCCACCTTCAGGACGTTCCCAGTCATCAATCACAAATTCGGCGCTACCGCCGCCAGCCCGTTCTTGCTGTTCAAGTGCTGCACAGATCCGAGCTTGCAGGTCGAGGAGAAATTCGCGAACGCGTTGAATATCCATAGATGTTGGATGCTGCATCAGAACCCTCATGAGGAGATTAAAAAGCTGTTTACATCAAACCATAAAATGACCTAAAAATTAAGGTGTTTTTCTCAATACTCCTTCTGTGCCGGCCGACTCAACCTCAGCAAGAGATCAGGTGGGGCCAGGCTCAAATCCGACCGGAGAGCTTGGTTGAATTCTTTTTTCAAGCATCTCACAATAGCTGAGCATACTCATTTTTTCGGGCTTTATCTGCTCACAGGTGGACAGCATGTCGGTTCAGATGAAATCTCTTATTCAGAAATATAATGTTCCTGGTCCACGTTACACCAGCTATCCAACCGTCCCCTATTGGCAAGAACAGGATTTTTCCCTGGCCCGCTGGAAGCAGAGCTTAAAGCGGTCTTTTGACGAGTCGAATCAGTCAGAGGGCATTAGCCTGTATATTCATCTCCCTTTTTGTGAAAGCCTGTGTACCTTCTGTGGCTGCCATAAGCGTGTCACCAAGCGCCACGAAGTAGAGCAGCCTTATATTCAAGCCGTATTGAAAGAGTGGGCACTGTATTGTGAATTGCTGCAAGACAAACCTCTTATTAAAGAAATTCATCTGGGGGGCGGTACGCCGACTTTCTTCTCAGTTGAGCATTTAACCCAGCTGATTCAGGGAATTTTACTCAAGGCGGACATTGCCGCAGAGCATGAGTTCAGTTTTGAAGGCCATCCCAACAATACCACGCGTGAGCATTTGCAAGGGTTGTATGATCTGGGGTTTCGCCGGGTCAGCTATGGTGTGCAGGACTATAATGCAACCGTACAAAAAGCCATCCATCGGATTCAGCCCTATGAGAATGTCAAGCAGGTCACTGAATGGGCACGTGAGATTGGCTATAGCTCCATCTCGCATGATCTGGTCTTTGGCTTGCCTTTTCAGAGTCTGGACGATGTTTTGAATACCATCGACCAGACCAACTCACTGCTACCGGATCGTCTGGCCTTGTATAGCTATGCCCATGTGCCATGGATTAAAGGCAATGGCCAGCGCGGCTTTAAAGATACTGATGTGCCCAAAGATGAACTCAAACGCCAATGCTATGAAGAAGGCAAAAACAAGCTTCTGGCACAGGGCTATCATGAAATTGGCATGGATCACTTTGCCCTAAGCAGTGACAGCATGTACCAGTCTTTTCAAACAGGGACCTTACACCGCAACTTTATGGGCTATACCGCTTCCAAAACCCAGCTCATGATTGGACTGGGGGTTTCCTCAATCAGTGATAGCTGGTATAGCTTTGCGCAAAACGTGAAAACGATCGAAGAATATTATGAATGTCTGGAACAGCATCAGATTCCGGTCTTTAAAGGACATATTCTGTCTCGGGAAGATCTGATCATTCGCCAGCATATTCTCAACCTGATGTGCAGCTTTAGTACTTCATGGGAAAATCCTGAACTGCAATTTGCTGAAATTGAGGAAGTGCTGGAGCAGCTTGAAGAAATGCAGCAGGATGAATTGATTAAAATAGCAGACGCATCAGTCACGATTTTGGAAAAAGGCAAACCTTTTGTCCGCAATATCTGTATGGCCTTTGATTTGCATTTAAAGCGCCGCATGCCGGAAAACCGGATTTTCTCGATGACGATTTAATCGCATCCTGATTTCGCGGGAGGAGAGATGAGGAAAACTTTCTTCAATGAAATAAACTTCCTCCCTTGGGAAAAGGGAGGAAGAGGGGATTCTTAACAGACGTTAAAAATCATCCTTCTGATACATATGTGCCATACGTTCATGCTTGGTTTTGAGATACTGCTCATTGAATGGATTTAAGCCTACCGTCAAGGGGACGCGGTCAATCACTTGAATTCCTTGTGCTGTCAGCGCATCAATTTTAAGCGGATTGTTGGTGATCAGGCGTACCGCTTTCACTCTCAAATGATCCAGCATAATGCTGCACATATCATATTGACGTGCATCTGCTGGCAGATTGAGCATCAGGTTGGCATCGACCGTATCATGTCCCTGATCCTGCAAGGCATAGGCGCGAATCTTGTTGGTCAGGCCTATTCCACGTCCTTCCTGGCGCAGATATAAAATCACGCCGCAGCCAACTTCATTAATCAGTTTGAGGGTGGCCTGCAGTTGCGGGCCACAGTCACATTTCAGGGAAGCAAAGGCATCACCGGTCAGACATTCTGAATGTACACGAACCAAGACTGGCTCATCAGTGGGTTCCTCTAAACCCTTAGAGAGCGCGATATGTTCCTCTCCTGTCTTAGGGTCTTGAAAAACAGTAATTTTAAATTCACCATGAGCGGTCGGTAATCTTGACGTTGCGACAAATTCGATTGGCACAGCTGAACCCGTAAAATCCTAAAAAGTAACTAAAGTATAGCCTAATGATTAAACATTAGTAGAATTGCACAGGGGATTTTGTGGAGAACATTTTCTTTTTTTAAGAAAGCGAACGATAATAGTTGATAAATAGTGAGGTTATTCAGGATAATCGTAGCCTGCAAATTTTTTACCCCGATGAAATCATTGTGTAATAATGCGTCGCTAGAAGCGTAGCTGAATTGAAGCTGCTACAATTCAACTATATGATCGGGTACTCCCCATTGACCTCGCTTAGCATTTGCCAGGCTTTAGAAGGCTTTGCCATATATGTTGTATACAGAAATTCCAACTCAACGTCCTGTAACACCATTGCTAGATGGAATTGACCATCCTCAGCAACTGCGTGCACTTGAGCAAAGCCAGCTAGAGCAAGTGGCGGATGAGTTACGTCAATTCATTTTGTATGCTGCTGGGCAAAGTGGAGGGCATTTTGGTGCCAACCTCGGTGTAATTGAGCTGACTGTGGCTTTGCACTATTGCTTTCAGACGCCGCATGATCGCCTGATTTGGGATGTGGGTCATCAGGCCTATCCGCATAAAGCTTTGACCGGACGCCGGGAACAGTTGACCACGATTCGTGCTAAGGACGGTCTGGCTGCGTTTCCAGCCCGTGACGAATCCGAGTTTGATACCTTCGGGGTAGGCCACTCTTCCACCGCAATTTCTGCCGGCTTGGGCATGGCACTGGCACGTCGTTATCAGAATGACCCCTGTGAAGTGGTTTCAATTATTGGCGATGGTGCCATGACCGCAGGTATGGCCTTTGAAGCTATGAATGATGCGGTGGCACATCATGCCAACCTGATGGTTGTATTAAATGACAATGATATGTCAATTTCATGCAGTACGGGCGGTTTTGCCAAGCATCTTGCAGCAATCTGGGAGCGTGGTGAATTTGTCAATGTGACCGAAGAGGGTGAGGCCTATGTACAGCCACATCCAGAATGGTTGTATAACTCACGCTTGCACAGCGCGGCAACTGATGCCGCTGATAACCTGTTTAAAGCCATTGGTTTTGATTACTTCGGTCCTTATGATGGTCATGATGTCCAGCAACTGGTTCATGTATTTAATGCCCTGAAAAAGCGGACCGGACCACGTCTGATTCATGTCTACACCAAAAAAGGTAAAGGTTTTGCGCCCGCTGAATCGGATCAGATTAAATATCATGCCATTGGCAAACTGAATGCGGTCGCAGCAGTCAAGATGGCACCCAAATATTCAGACGTATTCGGGCAATGGCTCTGTGATGAGGCCGCACAAGATAAACGCCTACTGGCCATTACTCCCGCCATGTGCGAAGGTTCAGGCATGGTCCAGTTTGCCAAAGACTATCCGGAACGTTTCTTTGACGTTGCCATTGCCGAGCAGCATGCGGTGACACTGGCAGCCGGTATGGCTTGTGAAGGTTTAAAACCGGTCGTCGCCATTTACTCGACGTTCTTGCAGCGCGGTTATGACCAGTTGGTGCATGACGTGGCCTTACAGAATCTGGATGTGACCTTTGGCATCGACCGGGCGGGGCTGGTCGGTGAAGATGGGCCGACACATGCCGGTGCCTATGATTATGCGTATATGCGCACAATTCCAAATCTGGTGATTATGGCGCCTAAAGATGAAAATGAATGCCGTCAGATGTTGCATACAGCTTACCTTTATAATGGTCCGGCCGCAGTACGTTATCCACGTGGTAATGGGTTGGGGGTTGAAATTCAGCAAACTATGGTCGAGATGCCGATTGGTCAGGCAGAGGCTCTGCTCAGCCTGAACGAGCAATCTGATGAGCATATTTCAATTCTGGCTTTCGGTAGTCGGGTCCAGGCAGCCCTAGAAGCAGCTCAGGCTTTTGCCAGTCGCTATGACGTTGGTGTACGTGTCATCAATATGCGTTTCATTAAGCCCTTAGATACCAGTATGCTGGATCAGCTTGCACACTCCACCAGTTTATTTGTTACTGTCGAAGAGCATGCGATCATGGGCGGTGCTGGTAGTGCAGTTAATGAATATCTGGCTGAAGCACAGATCGTGAAGCCAATGTTAAATCTGGGGCTGGACGATACCTTTATGGCACAGGCAACACATAGCCAGATGTTGCAACAAGCTGGACTTGATGCACAAGGTATTGAAAAATCCATTGCTCAGGCCTGGTCTAAACTGGCACAAAGCGTTCTATCCTAAGTATTTAAAAACTTTAGACACATTTTTTCCCAAAAAGCCCGAATATTTGCTAAAATATGCGGGCTTTTATGCATTATTCTTTATCAATATCTTCAAATTTGTAGTGGGTGTTCAATGGAACCTATGGTGGTGATGGCTGCGCGTGCGGCTCAATTAGTTGGTCAAGAGCTTTTAAAAGCGCATCAGAATCGTCATAAACTCGATCTGCAAGTCGAAGAAAAAGGCATTGATGGTCCGGTAACGCGTGTAGACCGTTATCTGGAACAGTTGACTATCGATACTCTACGTAAAAGCTATAAAAATCACAGTTTCCTTGGTGAAGAATTTGGCTATCAGGAAGGTAAAGGTCATGACGCTGACTGGTGTTGGGTGATTGATCCGCTGGATGGCACACTTAACTTTATCAACGGTTTTCCGCATTTCTGTATTTCTATCGCAGTTCAGCACAAAGGCGTGACTCAGCACGGCGTAATTTATGATCCGGTAAAAGATGAGTTGTTCTCTGCAAGCCGTGGTCGCGGTGCAATGCTGAATCAGCGCCGTATCCGTGTCAATATAAAAGACAGTCTGAATAATACTTTCTTGGCCGTAGGTCATGCTTACCGTGCCAAACGTAATGGTGAAGTTGTGTCTTATGCCAAGAACCATTTTGAATCATTGTTAAATGTGACCGAAGCGGGTGCTCAATACCGCCGTGCAGGTTCTGCGGCACTGGATCTGGCTTATGTAGCGGCTGGCCGTCTTGATGGGTATTTCGAGCTTGGCTTGAAACCTTGGGATATTGCAGCAGGTGAGCTGATTGTGAAAGAAGCGGGCGGTACTGTGGTGGATGCACGTGGCGGTAGCGACTCTATGGAAAATGGTCAGGTTTTGGCTTGCTCAATGAAGATGCTTAAACCGTTAATGCAAGCAGTTGTTCCTGCTTGGGGTGAAGCAGCCAAATAATCGGCTTTAATCGAATATGAAAAAAGGTATCTTTCGGGATGCCTTTTTTCTTGCAAATTATTCATTTGAGAGTGCTTCTAAAGCACTTTTGATTCATCTGTTTAGTCATAAGAGTTTAGGGAAAATTGACCAAATGGAGAATAAGCTGCTTTTTTCACCTGAGCTAAGTTTCGGAAAATGATGAAAAAATTGACGGTTAAACAAAATAATACGAAAAGCGGATGACTTTATAAATTATCCTGCTATAATCTTGGCACGCACTTAATTTCTGTTCGTTACCTGAACATTTCTCTTCTTATCATTGTGTATGCGCGTGCGGTCCAAAGAGAGGACGATATCTCGCGCCCCAATCGCTAAAGCGATTCCTTCAGGTTATGCTTAATCATGCGTGCGTTATATCACATCGTCGTTACTCGGATCGCCGCTGAATCATCTCTTTTTCAGTGTTTATTGCTGTGCCGCTTTTTGTCGATGTCCATTTGACTTTATTTTTAATGGAGCACCCTATTTTCGGGTGAAATACTCTATGAGCAAAACTTTTGCTGAATTTTCTTTACACGAATCGTTACAACAAGCTCTACAAGGTTTAGGCTTTACTGCTCCGACTTCTGTACAAGAACAATCTATTCCCGCTGCACTTGAAGGCAAAGATCTTTTGGTATCTAGCCAGACAGGTTCGGGTAAGACAGCAGCGTTCCTTCTTCCAACGTTGAACGCACTTGCAAACGAAGATACCTTTGTACCATTCAAAGAACGTATGAAAGCGATTACTCAGCCTTCAATTCTGGTTCTTTGTCCTACACGTGAATTGGCTCAACAGGTGAGTCAGGATGCCATTGCACTTGTACGTCACATGAAAGGTGTGCGTATTGCTGCAATCATGGGTGGCATGCCATTTGGTAAACAAATCCAGCAGTTAAAAGGCGCACAAGTGGTTGTTGCAACCCCAGGTCGTTTACTGGATCTTGTCAACCGTCGTCAGCTCAAACTCGATAAAGTAAATGCTTTGATTGTAGACGAAGCAGACCGTATGCTGGATCTGGGCTTCTCTGAAGATCTGGAAGCAATTGGTGATTTGGCTGGAAATCGTGAGCAGACCTTAATGTTCTCTGCAACATTTGCTCCACGTATTATCACGCTTGCTGAACGGATGATGAATGATCCAGAGCGTATTGCGATTGAAACTGGCCACTCAACAAATACAGATATCACCCAGACTTTACACTGGACTGATGGTTTCGAGCATAAGAAAAAACTGTTAACGCATTGGTTAAGCGAAGAAGATGTAGACCAGGCTGTGGTATTTGCATCAACTCAAGAAGATACCGACATGCTGGCTGAAGAGCTTTCTGAAGCAGGTCTGTCAGTTGTTGCACTACACGGTGCCATGCCGCAAACCGTTCGTAACCGTCGTTTACGTAGCATCCGTGAAGGTCGTGCCAAGATTTTAGTAGCGACTGATGTTGCTGCTCGTGGTCTAGATGTACCAACAATTTCTCACGTAATCAACTTTGGTCTTCCAATGAAGAACGAAGATTATGTACACCGTATTGGTCGTACAGGCCGTGCGGGCCGTACCGGTAAGGCCATTACTTTGGCAACTTACCGTGAGCGTGGCAAGATCCGTGCTCTAGAAGACTTCCTTGATGCACGTTTAAATGTATCTGAAATTGAAGGTCTAGAGCCATCTCCACCTCCTGCACGCGGTAGCCGTGATGGTGGTCGTGGTCGTCGTGATGGCGGCGGTCGTGGTCGCGGTGGTTTCGGTGGCGGTCGTCGTTTTGAAGGCGAAAGTAATTTCAAGCGTCGTGAAGGTGGTGATGACCGTCCACGTCGCAGCTTTGATGATAAACCTCGTGGCGAACGTCCAGCATTTGGCGAAGACCGTCCACGTCGTGACTTCAACAGTGATCGTCCGCGTCGTGAAGGTGGCTTTGCTGACCGTCCACGTCGTGACTTCAATGAAGATCGTCCACGCCGCGAATTTAATAATGACCGTCCACGTCGTGAATTCAATGGTGAAGACCGTCCGCGCCGCGAGTTCAACAATGACCGTCCACGTCGTGAATTTGGTGACCGTCCTCGTACTGATAATAACGATGATAACCGCGGTAACCGTGTAGATTACAAACCACGTCGTGAAGGTGCTTTCAATGACCGTCCAAAACGTGAATTTGGTGACCGTCCAGCACGTTCATTTGGCGATGATCGTCCAAAGCGTAATTTTGGTGACCGTCCAGCGCGTTCATTCGCTGATGATCGTCCAAAGCGTGATGCAGGTGATCGCCCAGTACGTCGTAACTTTGATGACAAGCCACGTGGTGAACGTTCATTTGGTGGCGAGAGCCAACCACGTCGTAAATTCAATGACTAATTGAATCTGACCTAAAAAAACCAGCGGAAACGCTGGTTTTTTTATGCCTATCTTTTTACTTATTTCAATTAAAATGTATACTGAGTCAAATTTATTATAACTTGTGATAATTGAAGAATAGGAAGATTCGGATGTTACGTTTTACTGTGCTTGAGCTACTAATGCCTTATCTCGCATTGGCTTTGGTTTTGTGTAATATTATTTTTTATCTCTATTATTTTTTTAATTGACGAGACTCTGTTAGAATCCAGCCTGATAAAATTTTTCATTCTAAGAAATAGACCTGACAGTAGACCGTATTGCTTTTCATAACCTTGACCCTTCTTTTGCAAATGCTAATATTTTGAACTTTGTTTCTTTATCGTACGCATGCTGAAAAAATGCAGGAATCCACTCAACTATGGAAAATCAAACAGCGCAAACTATGCCTTCTCTGATTGAAGTAAAGAATTTAAGCTTCAAGCGCGGGGAACGTGTGATTTATAAAGATGTGAGCCTCAGCATTCGTCGCGGACAGATTACCGCTATTATGGGTCCATCCGGGACTGGTAAAACAACATTATTGCGCTTGATTGGTGGCCAGTTGACGCCAGATCAGGGGCAAGTCCTGCTCGATGGGCGGGATATTGCTCAGATGTCGCGATCCGAGCTTTTTTCGGCGCGTGCGCGTATGGGCATGCTCTTCCAGAGTGGGGCCTTGTTTACTGACATGAGTGTCTATGAAAACGTAGCCTTTCCAATCCGTGCTCATACTAAATTACCTGAACATCTGATTGCTGAAATTGTAGCGCTGAAACTGGAGTCTGTGGGTTTACGTGGCGCTGAGCAGATGATGCCTTCAGAGTTGTCTGGTGGGATGAATCGCCGGGTAGCACTGGCAAGAGCCATTGCACTGGATCCGGAGCTGATCATGTATGACGAGCCATTTGCCGGCCAAGATCCGATTGTGATGGGGGTTCTGACCCGTTTGATCCGCTCATTACGTGAAGCACTGGATTTAACGACCATTATTGTTTCGCATGATGTGGCAGAAACCTTATCGATTGCCGATTATATCTATGTAGTGGCAGAAGGAAAAATCCAAGGTGAGGGCACACCGGCAGAGTTGAAGGCACATCCTTCTGCTTTTGTTCAGCAGTTCCTGACCGGAGCCGTCGCAGGGCCTGTGGATTATCAGTTCAGCCATAAACCCTATTTAAATGATGAGGTGCGTTCATGAATGCTATCGCCCAGCTGGGGAGACGTGTGATTGAGCGTGTCCGCGGTATAGGGGTTGCGGCCCTGATGCTGTTGCAGATTCTGTTTTCCATACCCACCTGGATCGGTGTCAAACTGTTTATTTACCAGATGTATCGGGTAGGCGTATTATCGCTGCTGATTATTGTGGTGTCTGGTCTGTTTATTGGGGCGGTACTGGGCTTACAGATGTATACCATTCTGGCGACTTTTGGCAGTGAGGCCATGCTGGGTACCGCAGTTGCTTTGACTTTGTTGCGTGAATTGGCACCTGTGGTTGCAGCCTTGCTGTTTGCCGGACGAGCCGGTTCTGCCCTGACTGCAGAAATTGGCCTGATGAAAGCCACTGAACAGTTATCCAGTATGGAAATGATTGGTGTTGATCCACTCAAAAGAGTGATTTCACCGCGTTTATGGGCGGGGATTTTTAGCCTGCCAATGCTGGCCGTGATTTTTGCTGCTGTCGGAATTATGGGTGGCAAAATGGTCGGAGTGGACTTTCTGGGGGCAGATGAAGGCGCCTACTGGAGTGGGATGGAAAATACGGTGCAATTCTATAAAGATATTTTGAATGGCACTATTATTAAAAGTTTTGTATTCGCATTAATCTGTACCTGGATTGCGGTATATCAGGGCTATGCCTGTGAGCCAACTTCGGAAGGTATTGCAACTTCTACAACGCGTACAGTGGTGTATTCTTCATTGTGCGTTTTAGGCTTTGATTTCGTGTTGACTGCGGTCATGTTCGGAGGTATTTAATGAAATCACGTACAAGTGAGCTGGCCGTTGGTGTTTTTGTCATTCTGTTTGGTATTGCACTGTTTTTCCTGGCCATGCGTGTCAGTGGACTGGTAGGAACCAATATCGCGGACAGCTATAAAATGACGGCGACCTTTGAAAATGTCAATGGAATTAAGCCGCGTGCCAAAGTGGCGTTAAGTGGCGTCAAAGTCGGCCAAGTCGATGAGATTACGCTTGATCCGGTAACCCGTTTAGCCACTGTGCATATGACACTGGATGGCTCCCTGACGACCTTTAATGCCGAACAGCTGAAACAGGTCCAGCAAGAAGCATTAGAAGAGTTACGTTATAGTTCCGATTATACAGTGGCAGATCCTGCTCAACAAAAAACAATGGAAAAGCAACTGTTAGATAACATGAAATCCATCACTAATATTGATGAAGATGCTTATATTATGGTAGCAACCAATGGTTTATTGGGTGAAAAATATTTGAAAATCATCCCAGGTGGCGGTCTGAATTATCTTAAACGTGGTGATCAGATTGCCAATACCCAAGGCACCATGGAAATTGAAGACCTAGTGACGAAGTTTATTACCGGTGGTGCCGGCAAATCGTCAGATAACCCGGAAGATGCCTCGGAAGACGCTGCATTTTCAGGAACAACCGATGCAGAACCTGCATTTGTTGAATAGTAAATTGAGGAGATTCGAGTGAAGACTCTAGTAAAACAAACGCTTGCCGTGAGCATTCTTTCCACCATGATGACCGGTACTGTGTTTGCTGCACCGTCTGAAACGCCGCCTGCATTTATCAAAAAAGTGGCAGATGGCTTGATTGAACGCCTCAAAGCTGATCATGCCAAATTGCAGAATAATCCTGCGTTGGTAAAAACGATTATCCGTCAAAATCTTGATCCGTATATTGATTCACAGTCTTTCACCCGTATTGTGATGGGAACTTATGCAACCAACCAGTACAGTACTGCGGCGCAGCGTGCACAGTTTGAGAAGAATTTCCGTGAAACTTTAATTGTGAATTATGGTACGGCGTTCTCCAAGTTCAGTAATCAGACCTATAACATCCGTCCATACAAAGCCAGCAATAGCAAAAACCCGGTAGTGACGATTGATTTTAATAACAATGGCGAGAAAATTCCGGTGGCTTTCCAGCTGGTGGATAAAGGTTCGCAATGGAAAATCCGTAACATCAACGTTTCCGGTATTGATCTGGGTCTTCAGTTCCGTAACCAGTTTGCGGCCACTGTAAAACGTAATGGCGGTAATCTGGATAAGGCCATTGCCAACTTCAAGCCGGATGCAGAAGCGGCAATTGACAAGAAATAACAAGATAGGTGAGCTGTGATCCAATTCAATGATCAGGAATTGCAGGTGTCAGGTCAAATTAATTATGAAAATGCGCAGGACTATTATCAAAAAGGTCTGCGCGTGATTCAGGCACAAAGCCAGTTTCCGCTGGTGGTGAATCTGGCCGCACTTGAACATGGCAGTACCTTGGCCCTGGCGGTTCTAGTGCGTTGGTTACGTCAGACCCCACAGGCCCAGGGACTTCAGTTTAAGGCAGTGCCTGCAAAAATGATGAAGATCATTCAAGCCTGTCATTTGCAGGATGATTTGCAGATCATCAATTAAAAAAAAGCACCGATGGGTGCTTTTTTATTTTTATAGAATTGAATGTATGAGGTTCCCTCTCCTGATAGGAGAGGGCTAGGGAGAGGTGAATTATTCATAACCCTCTCTCTAACTCTCTCCCATAGGGGGAGAGGATTGCAACGTCCTTTAAATCCACTTCTTCCATCTAAAGTAAATTAATGGGCCAATCAGAAAACCAATCAGAATGATGCTGACCATCACAAAGCTCATCGTTCCTTGAGCAAAAGGCAGTACATCGGTGTTCATACCGTAGATACTGGCAATCAGCATCGGAGGTGCCAGCATACTCGGTAAAATCGAGAAGCGACGAATGGTGTCATTCTGTTCAGTATTAATAAATCCGGAGGTGGTGTCCAGCAGGAAGCGGACTTTCTGGAACAGGAACGCATCATGTTCGACCAGCGAGCGCACATCTTCACTCAACTCGCGAATATCTGCATCATAAATATGACTGCCCAATGCCCGGGGACGGGACAGAAAGGTCAGCACCCGACGTAAATCAATTAAACAGAGCTGCGCTTTTCCAAGCATATCTTCCAGCTGGGCCAGACGGGTAATCATGTCATCCAGATCCAGAATCTGTTCCCGATGCCGGTTATTCAGGACTTCGGTGGAGTATTTTTCCAGGTCTTTATGTACATCTTCCAGAATATCGGCCAGCTCATCCAGCTTGGCTTCCAGCAGGCCGAGCAGAATCCAGGTCGGATCGTTGTAGTCGATTTCATAATCATTACGGCGTGCACGCGCCCGGAAGGCCCGGAAAGCAACCAGTTTTTCACCCCGTAAGGTGAACAGCCGCTCCTTGTGCAGGATGAAAGCCACAGTCTGAACCGTTGCCAGAATGCTGGCTTCATCTTCATGTTCACTTTCGAGCTGATAATTTTTATTTTTCGTTAAAAAATAAGTACTGACATGCAAAATACCGTCATCATCACGGTAGAATCGGGCACTTGAAGAAATATCTTCCAGCGATTTTAAAGTCGGCAGGTTTTGCCCATAGGCGTCCAGGATCCATTGTTGCTCTTCCTGTGAAGGTGCAATTAAATCGACCCAGACTAATTCCGGATGCAGGTCGAAATCACCATTGATGGTGGCATCTTCTAAGCTACCGCGCCCTGTGGCATAAAAAGCTTCAAGCATGCTCTCTTTTCTCCCCTGCGCAGTATGTAAATCTGAATGGAGGTATTTTAGACAAGGAATTAAATAAAAACACTGATTGTAGGGTTATTTTTGAAAAAAAACTGTCAGAGCACACTCTGGTACACTATTCGCTTAATGGAATGATGAAAATGATGAATTCTATCGCAATTTTTTGTGGTTCAGCCTTAGGCTCAGAACCGCGTTATGCACAAATTGCTGAACAGGTCGGACAGACATTGGCCACACGACAGCAAATGCTCGTCTATGGCGGTGGCCGGTCGGGCTTGATGGGTGTGGTTGCAGACAGTGCCTTGGCTGCTGGCGGTAAAGTTACAGGTGTCATTCCACGCGCACTGGTCAACCGTGAGTTGGCGCATCCGGATATTACCCAGCTGTTTGTGGTAGACAACATGCATGAGCGTAAAACCAAAATGTCTGAGCTGGCCCAAGGGTTTATTGCCATTCCGGGCGGTGCGGGAACACTGGAAGAAATCTTTGAGCAGTGGACCTGGGCACAGCTGGGTATTCATCAGAAACCCTGTGCATTTTTAAATGTAGATGGTTTTTATGACGACCTGCTCAAGTTTATCCGAATGACCACAGAGCAAGGATTTACCAAGGCACGTTTTACCAATGCGTTAATTGTCAGTGATCATCTTGAGGATATTTTAGAGCAGTTTGAAAGCTATCGGCCGCCTGAAGCAAAATGGGGTATGGTTGATCAAACCGATCTTGTAAAATAGCGCTCTTTCTTTGATTCGCACCAGATCCATGAACACAATTACAGTGGCAGCAGCTATCATTTTAAATTCAAGCCAGCAGTTGCTGGTGGTTCGCAAGCAGGGAACAGACTGTTTTATGCAGGTGGGCGGTAAGCTGGAGCCGGATGAAGTACCTGAACAAACCCTGTTACGGGAAATTCAGGAAGAAATTGGCTGTCAGGCGCAAATACAGCAATGTATAGGACGCTTTGAAACACTGGCCGCCAATGAGCCTGATCATCAGCTCATCAGTTATGTCTATCTGGTTGAGCTGGCTACTGAGCCGCATATTAAGGCTGAAATTGCTGAGATGAAATGGGTAGATGTGGGGCAGAAGGATGTTCAGTTGGCTCCGTTGACGACAGAAATTGTCATACCTTGGGTAAAAGAATATCTGTTGGTATCCGTGTGATTGAGATTACATTCTGGCGCCAGCCAGACAGGCTGCATAAATATGCTGGCAACCCAGCTCTTTGAGTTTGTGGCTTAAAGCACGCACCGAGCTGCCCGTTGTAACGACATCATCAATGATCAGGACTTTCCGGTAGCGTATTGTTGAAGAAGTCGCGATTTGGAACTGCGCTTCAATATCTTCCATGCGTTCTAGACGGCTTAAACCTTTTTGTGAATGCTGTTTCATACGCTGAACAGGCTGCCAGAGCGGCACATTGAGTTGTTGGGCCACCTGCTTGGCCAGTAATAAAGACTGGTTATAGCCGCGTTCGACCAGGCGCTCTGTAGAGATCGGCATCGGCACCACGGCACTGACTTTAGGAAAATTCAAACTCAGCAGGGCACCGGCCAAAAGTGGCTCCAGATGCAGCTTTTGCTCATATTTAAATAACTGGATTAAGCGATCCATCGGATAGGCATACTCACAGGCCACCTGAAACTGGATGTCCTGACGTTGAATGGTCTGATGAGCCCACGGTAACTGCTGCCAGCAATCCTGGCAGACAGAATGCAGGGCCTGATGGTCCGTGTGGCATAACTGGCAGGGCTGTAAACGGTTCAGCCAGTGCTTGCCTTGTTGCAGTATATTAAACATAAGCATAGCGCGGTGCCTCGGGAAGCCAGCGTTTGAGCAAGGCTGCTGCCTGTTTTGGATAATCTTTCAGCATTTGCTGGGCCACATAGTGTGCCTGACCCAGCAGATGATCATCGCGCTCCAGTTTGGCCACCCGAAAGCCCATATCACCTGTCTGCTTGGTTCCCAGTAATTCTCCCGGACCGCGTAATTCCAGATCTTTTTCAGCAATCATAAAGCCGTCATTGGTTTCTCGCATGATGCGCAGGCGTTCCTGACCATTTTGTGACAGAGGATGCTTATAGAGCAGGGCACAGAAGCTGGCTTTGGCACCGCGACCAACCCGGCCACGCAGCTGATGCAGTTGTGACAGACCCAAGCGTTCAGCATTTTCAATGACCATAATTGACGCATTGGGAACATCCACGCCGACTTCGATCACAGTGGTGGCAATTAACAGCTGCAGTTCATTCTGTTTAAACTGCTGCATCACGGCCTGTTTTTCATCGGCTTTCATTTTGCCATGCACCAGGCCGATATTCAGCTCCGGAAAACGCTCCTTAATTTCGGCAAAAGTCGCTTCGGCGGCTTGGGCATCCAGCGTTTCCGACTGTTCCACCAGGGTGCAGACCCAATAGGCTTGTTTGTCTTCGGCGCAGTTACTTACAATGCGCTGTAAAACCTCCTCACGCCGGTCAAGTGGAATGGTCACGGTCTGAACCGGAGTACGGCCCGGTGGCAGTTCATCAATGACTGAAGTATCCAGATCACCATAGGCCGACATGGCGAGGGTACGTGGAATCGGGGTGGCGGTCATGACCAGCTGATGCGGAGACATGCCATCCAGTCCTTTGTTTCTTAGCGCCAGACGTTGATCCACTCCAAAACGGTGCTGCTCGTCAATAATCACTAGGCCGAGTTTGGCAAACTCGACATTTTCCTGAAACAGCGCATGAGTCCCAACCACGAGATGCGTGCTACCCTCCCGGATCAGCTGTTCGGAGGCTGCACGGGCTTTGCCTTTTTGCTTGCCGGAGAGCCAGGAGACAGTCAGCCCCAGTGGCTCAAACCAGCGCTTAAAATTCAGATAATGCTGCTCAGCCAGAATTTCAGTCGGTGCCATCAAGGCCACCTGCCAGCCTTCTTCCAGGGCATGACAGGCCGCCACTCCAGCAACCAGGGTTTTTCCGGCGCCAACATCGCCCTGAACCAGACGCAACATCGGTTTGTTTTGTTTCAGGTCGTGGGCAATCTCTTTCGATACCCGCTTTTGTGCGCCGGTCATTGCAAAGGGCAGACTGGCCAAAAGCTGCTTGGCATAAGTTTTACTGGGTGCAAATGAAGGGGCTTCAATCTGCTGGAGAAAAGAACGTCGGGTCAGCAAACTAATTTGGTGTGCGACCAGTTCTTCAAAAATCAGCCGCTGCTGTGCCGGATGTGAACCTTGGCTGAGCTGCACCATATTGGCATTCAGCGGTGGATGATGAATATATTCCAGCGCCTGCTTGAGATCATAGCCATTGCTAAATTTCTGCGGTAACAGCTCGGGCAAATCATCACTGTGCAGTTCCAGTGCCTGCTTGATATATTCACGCAGTTTGGGCTGGGTCAGTCCTTCAGTCGATGGATAGATGGCGGTGAGCTGGGTATGGGGCAGAGGGGTGTGTTCAGTAATGACTTGCAGTTCCGGATGATACATTTCCAGACCACGCGCACCGACCCGAACCTCGCCAAATACTCTTAAGCGATTACCCAGCTTGCAGCGGTCGGTAATTCCCTTATAGATATGATAAAAACGCAAGGTCACTTTACCAGAATCATCGTCTAGTAGAATCGCCATCGACTTGCGTTTGCCGGGTGGAAAATCCACTCCTTTGACTGTGCCTTCCAGCAAATAGCTGCGTCCCACGTTTAATTGATTCATGGGAATGATCGTGCTACGGTCTTCATAATCGCGTGGCAGATGAAAAAGCAAATCATCAGTATTCAAGATATTCAGTTTTTCGAGTAAAGCAGCGGCGGCATTGCCAACGCCTTGTAACTGATGGACTGCGGCCATGTCTCCTCAACCTGGTCTGTGATTCGGTGTTTAATGCATATTTTATTTATTGGTTATGGTAAAACATCCGAGCGGGTAGCTAAACAATTATTTGAACAAGGTCATCAAATTAGCACAGTTAGCCAAAGTCCCAAAACAGATTCATTTGCAACTCATCTGATGCAGGATGTACATACCCTGGATTTAACAGCAGTTGCACCAATTGACTGGGTCTATGTCTTACTGAGTCCAAAACAAAGGGCGGTTGAAGGTTATCAGCAGACCTATCTGGATTCGGTTCAGCCCATTGTGGCAGCCTTGAACATGCATCCAGTCAAACGCATGGTGGTGGTTTCATCGACTCGGGTGTATGGACAAAATGCCGGCGAAAGCGTGGATGATGACACTGCAATCCATCCTCAGGATGCTCAGGGTAAAATTTTGCAGCAGATGGAGCAGGCTTATCTTGCCGCCTATCCTGAGCAATGCACGATTATCCGTCCCAGCGGAATTTATGGCACTTCGGTCAGGCGGATGCAACACATGGCCGTATCCATGACCCATTATCCGAATCTGCACTGGTCGAACCGGATTCATATTGAAGATCTGGCACGGTTCCTTGCTCACTTGATTCACGTGGAACATCCTGATTCTTCTTATATTGTGACCAATAACCAGCCTCAGCTTTTAGCTGAAGTATTGCAATGGTTCCAGCAGCAGATGCGAATTCCTTTGCTTCAGGTGGAAAGTCACAAGGTGACAGGCAAAAAGCTGTATGCAACCCGAATGCAGAAAACTGGATTTAGATTCAACCATCCAGACTGTTTTCAGGATTATCTGGAGTTGATGAAGTAAGCTTTCCCTCTTTCTGTTAAGAAAGGAATTAAACACTTCCTCTTGTTGGAGAGGGTTCAGGGAGCCAGGATTTGACCCTAATGAACATCTGGCAGCGAACTGCATCCCTCCTAAAATAAAAAAGAGAGGCAAATGGCCTCTCTTTTATTTAAAACTTACTTTTTCTTCTTGCGTCTGGCACGTTTTTTGGCCTGTTCAGCCGCAACCGCATCCAGTGCTTCTTTCAGCTCTTCATCGGTAAAGGCCGTGATGTGATGTAGCATCTGGAGCTTCACGTCATCCAATACCAGATTGGCATATTGCGCCACATTGGTCAGCTGTTCATCATAGACAATGGCATTGTCTGCATTGGTACTGAGATAGCCTTTCTGGGTCAGCACTTTAATAAAGCTTTGGAACAGGGCCTTATCAAAGAATTCTGGCGAATTGAATTCATACAGTACGGACAGACGCTGACCGACCAAATGACTCAGTTCCTCTACCTGACGGGTCGAGATATTGCCTGAACCACGCTGGGTGATTAGGGCTAGCGTCATATAATAGCGTTCCAGACTTTGTGTCACCGGTGCCGTCAAGACTTCCAGTTGGTGATAGGCTTCAGTATTTGGTGCAGGGGCCACCAGATTTTTGCCTTCTTCAGCAATCAGTTTGCTGACAATTAAAGCGTCAATATAGGCATTGACCTGTTCCTGAATTTTATCTTCCGCCCATTTCAGGAACAGCTCGGCTTTCAGGAATGGATAAAGCGTACTGCTGACATTGATTACGTCCTTACGGCGAATCGTACCGTTATGTTCAACCAGCGCTGCAATCAAGGATGGCAATACAAAGGCATGTACGATGTTGTTACGGAAATAGGTTAACAACACAGCCTGATTATCTTCAATTGCAATAATATCGCCAAGCACATGTTTCACGCGTTTGACCAGTTTCAGTTTCATGGCATAAGCCACGATTTCTTTACCTGAAAGTGGTGTGACCTGCATGCGCTCATCATATGGCAAGGCAATCAGCAGATTACGGTAGGTATCCAGCTGCTTGATACAGACTTCTTCATCCAGCGTGTGTTTTGGCGTCGCCAGCAAGATCAGCGACAGCAATGAAACCGGGTTAATGACGACGGCACTGTTGATATTTTCCAGAATTGCCTGAGCAGAACTGTTGACGGCTTCAGATACAGCGGTTGGAATTGGATCATCATTCTTGGCAATCTGAATATTTTCTGCACCATGCTGTTTCAGCATGTCATCCAGAAACACTGGTTCACCAAAGTTTAGATGCACCTTGCCAAAAATACGTTCAATTTTGCGTAAAGTTTTTAGAATACCAAAAATAGATTCAGCTTCTTTTTCTTTCCCGTTCATTTCACCAACATAGGTGCCGCCTTCCATGAGACGTTCATAGCCAATATAGGTCGGCAGGAAGACAATCGGTTTGGCCTTGCCACGTAAATGACCGTGTACCGTCATGGCCAGCATACCAGTCTTTGGCGGAAGCAGACGGCCTGTGCGTGAACGGCCACCTTCAATAAAATATTCCAGTGGGGTGTTACGTGACAGGATGCTGTACAAATATTCCTTAAACACAGTGGTATACAGGGCATTACCACGGAAAGTCCGGCGGATGAAGAATGCACCACCACCACGTAGAATCTGACCCACAAATGGCATATTCAGGTTGTCGCCCGCAGCAATATAAGGCACCATCAGGCCACGTTTATAAATGACATAAGACAGAAGCAGATAGTCGATATGGCTGCGGTGACATGGCGTATAGACAATTTCATAGTCCTTGGCCAGTTCACGCACGGTGCTGAAGTTATGCACTTCAACGCCGTCATAAAGCTGGGTCCATAAACGGGTCAGAGCCTTGTCTGCAAAACGCACGGTTGAGTGCGAATAATCCGATACAATTTCATTTAAATAGCCAATTGCACGGCGCTCCGCTTCAAGCATTGAAATCTTGCTGCGGATACTTTCGTTCAGGATCGCTGCCTGTACATCGGTCGATTTAATCAGGCCATGCATGACATTACGTCGATCTGACAGATCTGGCCCGAGTACCACTTCACGCTGTGCATCCAGATAATCGTTCAGGTTGCAGACAATATACGTGGCCGGCGATAAATTCGGATGGGTTTCTTTGGCAAAGTCAATCATGGCACGCAAGGACTTCGACTCATGAAACTCTAAATAAGACTGACGACCGTGCAGGCCGATATTGACCAGCTGTTTTACCCGGCTTGGAGTCGACCAGGTATCGGTAAATAACAGTTTAAACCAAGAATCTTCTTTTTCAGGCTCACGTCCCCACAGCACGGTGACCGGAATTAGTTCGACATCCAGTTCCGGATGTTTTTCCAGTGCCTCAATCAGACGTAGCAGACGTGGCGGAAAAGCATGCGCTGGAGCGCTGAGTAAATTATTATCATCATGATACTGCAGGAACAGCAGCGAGGTTTTTTCTTTGAGTTCACCGAGCTCGAGTGAATCCAGAGCCGGCGGTATTTTCAGACGGCGGGTCTCAGCATCCACGACCAGCGCATTACTGCGAGAGTGATTCTGTAAAACGTAGCAGATAATTTTCTGTGATGTCGGGGCGGTCTGGTCAGTGGCTGGAGCAGTCACTTCACTTGGTACTTCCCCAAGAACCTGAGGGGTTACCACCAGATCAAGCAGCTTGCTTGAAAGCTTGCGGTAGATTTGACCAAAGCCATTCTTGGACATAGTTACTCCTAATTTACTGACCAAAACTACTAGACTTCTGAAGAGGAATGATTGTGTATGATTCTTTATAGAAACGATATGTCATTTTGAACACATTCAACAGAAGCCGTGCAATTTTAGCGCGAAATTCAGGGTATTTCCTAGTAGCTTGTGCAATTGATATGACAGGACAGTCAAGCAATCTTTAGGGTTTTGGTCTGAATTTATGGCAGAATATTCCAGTTTATTTGTATACATGTGTATTTTTACTGGGGAATTTCCCCGCCATCGAATAGGTTGCCTATGAATGCCTTAACCCAGGAACTGGTCGAGCTGCTCAGCTTAGAAAAGTTAGAAGAAAATATTTTTCGTGGAATTAGCCGCAATCTGGTCGGCAAGCGTGTGTTCGGTGGGCAGGTCTTGGGTCAGGCCTTGCGTGCGGCCTCTTATACCACAGACCGTCCAGCGCATTCTCTGCATGCCTACTTTCTGTTTGGTGGCGATGTTAACGCTCCGATCATCTATGAGGTTGACCGTATTCGTGATGGCAAGAGTTTTGTCAGCCGCCAGGTGCGTGCAATCCAGCATGGCCGGATCATTTTTATGTGTATGGTGTCTTTTGCCCAGCAGGAAGAAGGGCTGAACTATCAGATTTCGGAGCCTGAATATCCGCCAGCGGAAAGCCTGAAAAATGAAGTGGCCTTGGTCCAGCAGATGATTGAGTTTATTCCGGAAAATGTCCGTGCTTCTTTTACTCGTGAACGTCATGTCGAAATTCGCCCGGTCAATCCGCAAAATCCGTTTCAGCCCCAGCCTGAAGCACCTTCTTATGCACACTATATCCGTACCCATGACCGGATTGCTGCAGAAGTCGATGACATCTCCCTGCATCAGGCCATTGCGGCGTTCTATTCTGACTTTACCTTGATGACCACGGCGCTACGTCCGCATGGCCTGAGCTATCTGTCTCCAAGCCTGCAGTGTGCGAGCATTGACCATGCCATGTATTTTCATAAGCCATTCCGGGTAGATGAGTGGATGCTCTATGACATGGAAGCAACGCAAAGTGCTAGTTCACGCGGCCTGAACTTTGGACGGATGTGGCAAAATGGCGAGCTGGTCTGTAGTACCACCCAGGAAGGCCTGATTCGTTTACGTGAAATTGAAACCCAGTAAATCAGCATATAAACCTACATCAAGCCGGACTCCAGATCCGGCTTGATACTTTTTCAGAGAGGGGTGTTTATAAAAAATTACTCGATTCTCCAGTTCTTGCGTGGCATAGTGCGGCTTAAGATCAATATTAAAAATGCACGTAAAATGAGCTTGAATACGCAGATTTTAATTGCCGCCGTCTTGGGGGTAGGGTTTGGATTTTTACTGACTTTATTTCCAGAAATCCCGTTTTTTAATATCAGCCTGTACGCAATCAGTATTGCGAGTAGCATCTTTATTGGCCTGCTTAAAATGATCCTGATCCCGCTGATTTTTACCTCAATTGTGGTGGGAGTCTCCAATCTGCAAGCCGGCGGGCAGCTCAGCAGGACCTGGAAAATCACATTGATGTGCTGTGTTACGACTACCACTTTAGCACTGATTCTGGGACTCACTTGTGCGCATTTATTTGAGGTGGGCAAGGGGGTAGATGTGGTGATGTTTCAAGATGCCATGGCACAGCATAAAACGCCGGATACCTTGACGCCGTCCTCCTTTTTCACCAATTTTATTCAAAACACCCTGATTAATCCTTTTAAGGCCTTCGCAGATGGCAATGTGCTGGCAGTGGTGGTATTTGCCTTGTTTATCGGGGTGGCGCTGGTGGCAGGTGGTGACCGCTTTCGCACCGTGCGTAAACTCAGTCATCAGTTTTTTGACATCATGATGTTAATGATTGGCTGGGTAATGAAACTGGCGCCGATAGGAATTTTTGCCTTATTGGCCAAACTGATTGCAACCGAAGATATTTCTGTGCTCAGCCGTCTGGCCGAGTTTGCGGCAGTGGTGACTGGAACCACGATTTTTCATGGTGTAGTGGTGCTGCCACTTCTGTTGTGGTTCTTCGGGAAAATGGACCCGTTGACTTTCTTTAAGGGCACCCGTAGCGCTCTGATCACTGCTTTTGCTACCAGTTCCAGTTCTGCCACCATGCCGCTCTCTTTAAAATGTGCACAGGAAAATTTAGGGGTACGCCCACAAACAGCCGGCTTTGTTATCCCTTTAGGCACTCAATTGAATATGGATGGTACGGCCTTATATGAGGCAGCAGCAGCATTGTTTATTGCTAACCTGATGGGGCTAGACCTGAGTTTGGGGCAGCAGCTGATTGTCTGTGCCACGGCAATGATTGCGTCTTTAGGTGCACCGGGTATTCCTAGTGCCGGAATGGTAACCATGATTATGGTGCTACAATCCGTGGGGCTGCCTGCCGAAGCGATTGCGATTCTGTTACCGATCGACCGTCTGCTGGATACAGTGCGTACCGTGGTCAATGTACAGGGTGACATGATGATCAGTGTGGTGGTCGATCGTTATACCCGTGAGCCACAACAGACTTAGTCCACTTCCGAACTGGGGGGTAAACATGATTTTCAGGAGCTGGCTTCCAGATCCTGCACATACACTGTATAACCCTCGTAAGCGCTTGCTTGTGCAGCTCTGATAATTTTGGCGTCGGCATTTTCTGCCTGAGCCATGGCTTGACCGACCTTCAGAGGATTATAGATCTTTTGTCCCCAGCTCATGGGTGTGGGGGACATTGCACTCAGCGTCAGTCCGGTATCCTGTTGAATGCTGCTTTGCGGCCATAAAGCCAGTTTTAAACCTGATTGCAGTTCAATAAATGCCGCAGCGTCCTAATCAAACTCCTCACCGATGACGCCTTCACTGCTTAAGCCCAAGCCTTCACGATAAAAATCCAAGGCTGCCGCCAGGTCGCGCCCTGCAAACTTAATGATGGAAATGCGGGCGTGCATACGCTGTATTTATTGTTATTTCCATATACTGCTGTCTTGGAATAAATTAAAAGCAGGGCATTGGCCCTGCTGGGTAGACATTATTGTATCGTGCGACTTAAGTGATGAATGGGGAAATTATGCCACTTTTAGCTGTGTTGCACGTTTGGCTGCCGGGGAGGATGCCAGATAAGCAATCGCATCTTCAGTTTTGGCCTCGTGCAGTGGATCGTACCATGGCATCAGATATCCCAGCTGCTGTGAGATGAGCCAAAATGGGCTGGGTATTAAATTATTGTTGCGTTGTGCAATCGCATACCATTCACGCCAGATCCACGGCTTGTATACGGCCGGGCGGATCGCTTTAAAGCGGGGGTCTTGTTTCATCAGATGGGCAGTGCCATCAACCCACAGCCCAATCACGGTTGCAATCACAATGATGCTGAGGTAATAACGGGCAATATAACCGCCACCTAAATGACGGTATAAATCAAAGGCGACAGTACGATGTTCAATTTCCTCTGCACCGTGCCATTTAATCAAATCCAGCATGGCCGGGTCTGCTCCCAGTTTCTGCCATTCCTGATTATACAGGGCATATTTACCCAGTACGCAGGTCATGTGTTCCACCGTGGCGATAATGCCGAGGCGAAATACATCCCATTGATGTTCAAGTAATGAAGGAATCTTTAGGCCTAAAGGCTGGTCGGCCAGTAATCGGCTAAACAGGAAATTCATGACATTCAGGTTGCGCTGGATATCAATATTGCGCACGGTTAAATATTCATAATTGGCAGAGTTATGCGCTTGAGCATGCATTGCTTCTTGGCGGATAAAGGCTTGAACATCCTGTTTCAGTTTTTCATCACGAATTTGGGGCAAAACTTTGTTATACAGGCGACAAAACCAGAATTCGCCAGCAGGTAAAATCATATTAATTTCATTGATGAAATAGCTTACATAAGGCTGCTGTGGAATCCAGTCCACGGGCGTGTCTTGCCATTCAAATTTTACTTTACGTGGCTGAATATAATAGCTGATAGATGAGCCGAGTTTAGCGTTTTTTAAACGGGAGAAAAGTTTCATCATACTGTCCTTATTGTTTTAACGTGTAATGCTCTACATGCGGTAAAAATCAGTATGAAAAAAATATCCCGCATTGTGATTAGCAATACGGGACATTGAAATATCAATTAATGATGAATTTGGAGGATTATCCTGATTAGTCGGCTTGTCGGCTTTCATCCGTCGCATCATCGGCAATTTGAGCCTCTGATTCATCTTCTTCTATAGCCATCGATTCTTGTGGTTCATCCAGTTCATCGGCTATCGCGTCAGGAATGCTGTCCAGATCAAACTCAGCGGTCTGATCCAGCGTAAAATTCAGGCGCCCCCCCATCACACTGGCCAGTTCTTCCAAACCTTGCTTATTGAGGGAAGAGAACAGCTGAATCGAAAAGTCCAGCTTCATTTTTTTCAGCTTGGCTTTCACTTCTTGCAGGACTTTAGAGGCTGGACCACGATTCAGTTTGTCAGATTTGGTCAATAACACATGCACGAACAGTTTACGTGAATAGGCCCATTCCAGCATCATGATGTCAAAGTGCTGCAGAGGATGACGGATGTCCATCAATAACACCAGACCTTGCAGGCTCTGGCGATGAATCAGGTAATTTTCCAGCTCTTTTTGCCATACGATCTTCATGGCTTCTGGTACGGCGGCATAGCCATAGCCGGGTAAGTCAACCAGACGCTGATCCGGATTACCCAGACTAAAGAAGTTGATCATCTGGGTGCGCCCCGGCTTTTTCGATGCACGTGCCAGCTGCTTCTGGTTGGTCAAGGCATTAATTGCGCTCGACTTCCCTGCATTTGAACGGCCTGCAAAAGCCACTTCATACCCCGTATCTTCTACACACAGGCTCAGCTTGGGTGCGCTCATTAGGAATTCAGCTTTACGCAACCAGTTCAGTGCGCGCACAGAGTACTCAGTAATCGCAGGATCTACTTTTTTTTCATAGCTGATCTTTTGCTTTGGGGCATTCGATGCCTTACTGTTTTTCGACTTTCCTCTGCTGTGATGCATGGCTCAACTTCAATGACTAATATACAAGGAGCTATTATAAAGGAAGTCGGGCAGGCAAGCGAACTTTAGCGCTGTTCAGCCGCAAAGAGGGGGAAATAGCTGTTAAAGATTAATCAGGTTGATGGGGGACTGAAGGCTAAAATGCCCCTGAACAGGCTGAATCACATCGCCCAGAATATATTGATCCAGACTGGCATAGAACTGTTCCATGGCCTGATCCAGAATGCCTTTTAAACCACAGCCATAGCGCAGTACACAGGGAGGATCATTGCATTCCACAATCTGGTTGTCACGCTGTAAAATCCGCACAATCTGCCCGAGCTGAAGTTTCAAAGTATCCGGATTCAGGCGTACTCCTCCACCTTTGCCGCGGGTGGTAATCAGCCAGTTTTGCTTTGCCATAAAATGGACAATTTTCATCGCATGGTTTTGCGAAACTTCCAGGCGCTCGGCCAGCTCAGCAATCGTATAAGGGAGATCACGGGGTTGTGCAACATACATCAGTATACGAAGCGCATAATCAGTGAATTTATTCAGTTGCATGATAATACTGAGATTTTTGATTAAAAAAATTGGAGCTAGTCTAGCATAACCAAACTAACCCCCCTTTTTTATTTTGTGTCTGTGTTGCCGCTTAGTGGTGTACACCACCTGTGCCAAAGGCTTCACTGTGAATGTTTTCAGCCGGAATACCGCGAGCCAGCAGTACTTTTTGCTGTTCGGCCATAAATGGCATTGGGCCGCAAAGGTAGTAGTCTGCATTTGTTGGTAGTATGGCACTGTCGAGGCTGCTAAGGTCTAAACGACCTGCAATGTCAAAGTCTTCGCCTAATTTGTCGCTGGCATGCGGAAACTCATAGGCAGTCACTGTGCTTAAGCGAGGATATTTTGCTTTTAAATCCTGAATATGCTGTTTCATGGCATGCACTTGTTTGCTGCGACACGCATGAATGAAAGTGACGGGTTGTGGCATATCTAAAGTAACCAGTTGATTCAGCATGGCAATCATTGGGGTGAGGCCTACACCACCACTGATAAATACATTACGTTTATTTGCATCAATCAGGTAGAAATTACCTGTTGGCGCAGACACTTCAATTTCTGAACCTTCTGGCAGGCTATGTAAAGTATTAGAGACCCAGCCCGGAATTAAATCATCTTTTTGATCTTCGCGTTTGACTGAGATACGCAGATAGTCCGCTTGCGGGCAAGTGGACAGCGTATATTGACGAGGCTGTCTTAAGTTGAGTTCCGGCACAAAGACACGAACAGAAATATATTGTCCTGCTTCGTATTTTGGCAAATCGCCACTGTCTACAGGGGTAAGGTAGAAAGAAATAATTTCATCACTTTCCACTACTTTTCTGGCAATTTTAAAATTGCGCCAGCCTAACCAGCTGCCTTTGGTTTGCTGATGTTGATCATAAATGGCTTTTTCAGTGTTGATGAATAAATCTGCCAATTGACCATAAGCCGCAGCCCAAGCGTCAATTAAAGGATCTTCCATTGAAATATTGAGTACTTCACTGATGGAATGCAGCAGGTTTTCCCCCACAATATTGTAATCCGGCGCTTGAATATTCAGGCTGACATGTTTGTGGGCGATCAGTTCAACCACAGGCAAAAGCACGGAAGGGTCTTCAATGTTTTCCGCATAGGCCAACACTGCACCTGCCAGGGCTTGCGCCTGTGCGCCGCTACGCTGATGGCCCATATTGAAGGTTTCTTTTAAGTCTGGATTATTGCCCAGCATGCGGTTATAGAAATAACCTGTCAATGCAACCCCATTTTCACGAAGAACAGGAACAGTGGCTTTTACAAGATCAATTTGCTGCGGAGTCATAGTTGATTTCTCATGGGTGTTATCTATAAGATGTATTTAAAATACATTTTTAAAAATGGTTTTACAATAGCCATCAATTAAATACCCATAAAAAAATTATGGAATATAAGAATATTCCATAATGAAGAGGTTAATGATCGAAGGAATAGATTATTTTTTACGAACAGGGTGCCCAATAAACCCCAGATAATTTTCTCTCCACCCCTGCCACATGCAGCACTTTTGGTAAAAGTTCCAACTGTATCCTGAAACAGTTTTTGATGTTGCTTGGCAGCGGGTTCAGCTGCTTTTTGCTGCAATATCTCAAACGCATTTTCACCATCCAGGCTGTGTAGGTAAGTGCCTGCAATGACACTGAACAGTATTTTGTGTTGTTTGGGGGGCAAGTGGGTTCAATGAAGAATAGGGTACATCACTCAGCAACTTTCAACCATTTGCGATATGCCTTGTTCATTCAGATAGCTTATTCAGGCTTTGCCGGTGCCCAGTTCGCCAATGGCTTGGCTTTTAGGCTTAGGGTTTGAGCAGTGCCCGTTACCCCGGCGATTAAGCCGTGGTGGTGGGCAAATTGTGGGGGTCAAATCCTCTCTGTGTATGGGCAAGTTTTTGGCAATCACGGTTGCTGCACCCATATGATTTCCTATTTTGATTTATTCATGTTGCTGCTGAGCTAACTGTTTTAATGCATTTTCTATATCTTGAATTAAATCTGCAGGATGTTCTAGACCAATACAGAAGCGAACCAGGAAGCCCTCTTTCAAATGTGAATGTTGAAGCATGCGCATCTCTTTTAAGTCATAAAGCATGACCAGGCTAATCGGTCCACCCCAGCTAAATCCGAGCTTGAACAGTTGCAGGGCATCGCAGAAGGTACGAATATCTTCTAAAGTGTATTCAGGTTTAAAAATCACGCTGACCAGACCGGCACTTTGTCCATCTTTGCAAATTTCTTGCCAGTATTTATGACCTGCGGCATGCGCATCGGCAGGATGTAAGACCTGAACAAATTCATTTCGCTGTTGAAGCCAAGCCAGCAGTTTTAAACAGCTTTGAGCTTGATGTTGATAACGCACCTGCATTGACGCCAGGCTGCGTTGCACTTGTGCCACATCATCACCGGACACGCTAATACCTTGAATTGCATGTATACGAAACAACTGATGATGCAGCTTTTGATCCCGTGTCACCACAGAGCCCATCAAGATGTCACCACCGCCGCTTGGATATTTGGTCAACGCATGCACGGTTATATCTACCGCTAAATGTTCCGTACCAAAGTCAAAGGCATTAAATGCCAGACCTGCTCCCCAGGTATTGTCGAGTGCAGTCAAGACATGATGTTTCTGCGCCTTTTGAACTAAAGCGGTCAGATCTGGAAATTCCAGCGTTACTGAACCTGCGGCTTCGAGCCAAATCAGCTTAGCTTTTTCTGTAGGCTGGAATGAACTGGCCGCTAGCGGATTATAGAGCTTTACCGTAATACCATAGCGGCTTTCCAGATTACGCAGATGCTCCATGTTGGGGCCATAAATATTGTCTGCTACCCAGACTTCATCCCCCTGCGCAAGAAAACAGGAATTGACGAGGTTAATGGCCGACAGGCCGCTCGGAGCCAGCAAGCAGTATTGCCCGCCTTCAAGCTGAGCAATGTTGTCGGCTAATGTAAATGTGGTAGGTGTGCCATGGGTGCCATAACTATAATCATAGTCATCGCTCCAGTGGCGATTAAACAATGCATCCGTGGTTTCAAAAATGATGGTAGATGCACGATAAAGGGGAGGCTGAACCGTAGAAATATATTGAGGAGCCTTTCGCGGTGCATGAATCAGGGCGGTTTGTGGATTTTTTTTCACGTGAATGCGCTCAAATGTAAGTCGTTATTGTCCTAGCTTAAGAGAATCTCGAGGGCGCGACTAGGGCTATGAAGATGGTTGAAAAGCTTTATTTGGTTTTAGGGTGGATGGTGTGTTGTAAATTCGGCTTTTACGGCGGGATTAAAATAGCTCAACTCAGAGTAGGCTAGATCTAATAAGCATTTATCTTATGACCCATATTAAAAAAGCTGGCGAGGCCCTTATGCACAGAGTGGAGTAATAGCGAATCCCCATCTTGATCAGCTCGAGCGGTTTGGTAAAAGTATGCTTGTTTCTTAATATATTTTTGAAATAACTCAGTGAATTTAAGAACTTTTGAGAAAGATAAAAAGAGTTGACGCAGTGCTCGAGCCTGTATCTTCAAGTCTGGCAGAAAGTGGAAAATGAATAAAAAATGCTTTATGGAGGAAAATAGCTACTCAAGCATGCAATTAAAAAAAGAAGCGACTGGGTCAATGCTGATACTTCCAGAAAAATAAATGGCCAATTCAGAAAATGCAGCCAAATAGCCGGATAAAACTGTAAAAGGCATTTGCTTATGCATTAAACAATGACTATAATGAGCGACCCTTCAATAGGAAGGGGTTAACTGCGAAGAAAGTAGTTAACTATCGTTACAGTCATGGCATCGATCATGACCTTGGTGATATTTCACTGCTCTTGACACTTACCTTGAAATAGTGGGGTGAGATGCGTCAAGAGTGATTCTTTATATATTTGGCTTGGAGTTAACTGGTATGTCTAACCAGAGAATTCGTATCCGTCTTAAGTCTTTTGATCACCGTCTAATTGATCAATCAGCTCAAGAAATCGTAGAAACAGCAAAACGTACTGGCGCACAAGTATGTGGTCCAATTCCAATGCCTACACGCATTGAACGTTTTAACGTTTTAACATCACCACACGTTAACAAAGATGCGCGTGACCAATACGAGATCCGCACTTACAAACGTTTGATCGACATCGTTCAACCTACTGATAAAACTGTTGATGCGTTGATGAAGTTAGATCTAGCAGCTGGTGTTGATGTTCAGATCGCATTGGGTTAAGGCTTTCGGTTAATTAACACTCTAAGTTAATTAGGCCGCTTTTTTAGAGGTTTATGCACATGGCTATTGGTTTAGTCGGTCGCAAGTGCGGTATGACACGTGTCTTTACAGACGCTGGTGTTTCTGTGCCTGTTACAGTGATTGAGGTTGATCCTAACCGAATCACTCAAATCAAAACGCTTGAAACTGATGGTTATCAAGCGATTCAAATCACTACTGGTGAACGTCGCGAATCTCGCGTAACTAACGCTCAGAAAGGCCACTTTGCGAAAGCGGGTGTTGCTGCTGGTCGTCTGGTTCAAGAATTCCGCGTTTCAGAAGCTGAGCTTGAAGGTCGTGAAGTTGGCGCTACTATTGGCGTAGATCTGTTCACAGTGGGTCAAATTGTTGACGTAACTGGTCAGTCTAAAGGTAAAGGTTTCCAGGGTGGTGTTAAGCGTTGGAACTTCCGTACGCAAGATGCTTCACATGGTAACTCTGTATCTCACCGTGTTCTAGGTTCTACAGGTCAAAACCAGACTCCTGGTCGCGTGTTCAAAGGCAAAAAAATGGCTGGCCATTTAGGTGCTGAGCGCGTAACTGTACAGGGTCTTGAAATTGTATCTATCGACGCAGAACGTTCAGTTCTGGTAGTTAAAGGTGCGATTCCTGGTGCTACCGGTGGCGACGTAACTGTTCGTCCTACGATCAAGGCCTGAGGGGAAATAACGTGAATTTAAATACTGTTTCCGGCTCTGCTGTTGAATTATCAGAAGTTGCGTTCGGTCGTGAATTTAATGAAGCTCTTGTACACCAAGTTGTTACAGCTTACCTAGCTGGTGGTCGTCAAGGTTCTAAAGCTCAGAAATCACGTTCGGAAGTTGCTGGCGGTGGTAAAAAACCATTCCGTCAAAAAGGTACTGGCCGCGCTCGTGCTGGTTCTATTCGTAGCCCAATCTGGGTTGGCGGTGGTAAAACTTTTGCTGCTCGTCCACAAGACTGGTCTCAAAAAGTAAACCGTAAAATGTACCGCGGTGCTATGCAATGCATTCTGGCTGAACTTGTTCGTCAAGATCGCTTGGTGCTGGTTGATGAGTTTGCAGTTGCAGCTCCAAAAACTAAAGAATTGCTTGCAAAACTTAACGACTTGAATGCTACGCGTGCATTGATCGTTACTGATGCTGTTGATGAGAACTTGTATCTGGCAGCTCGCAACATTCCATACGTTGATGTGGTTGATGCGACTGCAATCGATCCTGTTAGCTTGATCGCGTTCGATAAAGTTGTTATGTCTGTAGCTGCTGCTAAGAAAATTGAGGTAGAACTCGGATGAACAACGAACGTTTATATCAAGTCCTGCAAGGACCTGTTTTCTCAGAAAAAGCACAAGTTTTAGGTGAGACTGCTGGTGTTCAAGTATTCAAAGTTGCACTTGATGCAAATAAGCTTGAAATCAAAAAAGCAGTTGAACAACTCTTTGGTGTGGAAGTGGTTAAAGTTAACACGACTGTCACTAAAGGTAAGTCTAAACGCTTTGGTAAAACATTAGGACGTCGTTCTGATGTTAAAAAAGCATACGTCACCCTGAAAGCTGGCCAAGATGTTGAAATGGCTGACTTGGGCGATACCGCTGAAAGCACAGCGGAATAAGGACGAAAATTATGCCGATTCAAAAATGTAAGCCAACGTCTCCAGGACGTCGCTTTGTAGAGAAAGTCGTTCACGACCATCTTCACAAAGGTGCTCCGTACGCTCCATTAGTTGAAGCTAAAAAGCGTACTGGCGGCCGTAATAACAACGGTCACATTACGACTCGTCACGTTGGTGGCGGTCATAAACAACACTACCGTATCGTAGACTTTAAACGTAACAAAGATGGCATTCCTGCTGTAGTTGAGCGTATTGAATACGATCCAAACCGTACTGCGCACCTTGCGTTGCTGAAGTATGCTGACGGTGAACGTCGCTACATCATCGCACCTAAAGGTCTGCGTGCTGGTGATGCAGTTCAGTCTGGTAACGATGCTCCAATTCGTCCAGGTAACTGTTTGCCACTTCGCAACATGCCGATCGGTTCTACTCTTCACAACATCGAGCTTAAAATCGGTAAGGGCGCGCAATTAGTACGTTCTGCTGGTACGTCTGCTCAGTTGTTGGGTCGTGACGGTTCTTACGCAATTATTCGTCTTCGTTCAGGCGAAATGCGTAAAGTACACGTTGAATGCCGCGCTGTGTTAGGTGAAGTATCTAACTCAGAAAGCAACCTTCGTTCACTGGGTAAAGCTGGTGCATCACGCTGGCGTGGTGTTCGTCCTACCGTTCGTGGTATGGCGATGAACCCGGTAGATCACCCACATGGTGGTGGTGAAGGGCGTAACAAGGGTATTCAACCTGTAAGCCCATGGGGTCAAAAAGCTAAAGGGTACAAGACACGTACCAATAAGCGTACGACTAAGATGATTATTCGCGACCGTCGCGTTAAGTAACAAGTAAAGGAATCTGACAATGCCTCGTTCTCTGAAAAAAGGCCCATTCGTCGATGCGCACTTGTTCGCTAAGGTTGAAGCGGCTATCGCGGCGAATAACCGTAAGCCGATCAAAACTTGGTCGCGTCGTTCGATGATCCTCCCGGATTTTGTTGGTTTAACAATTTCTGTTCACAATGGTCGTAACCATGTTCCGGTAATCGTATCTGAGCATATGGTTGGTCACAAGCTTGGTGAATTTGCACCGACTCGTACCTACCGTGGTCACGGTGTTGACAAGAAATCTAAACGTTAATAGGTGCTATGATGGAAGTAACTGCTAAATTACGCGGTGCCGCTATCTCGGCACAAAAAGCTCGTTTGGTTGCAGATCTTATCCGCGGCAAATCTGTTGCGCACGCTCTTAACATTCTTAACTTCAGCAACAAAAAAGCTGCAGTTCTGGTTAAGAAAGCGTTGGAATCTGCAATTGCAAACGCTGAACACAATAACAGTTTAGATGTAGACGATCTTAAAGTTTCTACGATCTACGTTGATGAGGGCATGAGCCTGAAACGTATTATGCCACGTGCTAAAGGTCGTGCAGATCGTATTACTAAGCGTACTTGTCACATCACCGTTAAGGTAGGGGTTTGATATGGGTCAGAAGGTTCATCCAATCGGTATCCGCCTAGGTGTTGTGAAACGTCATAACGCTAACTGGTATGCGAATCCGAAACAATACGCTGAATACTTGCTTAAAGATTTGCAAGTTCGTGAGTTTTTAACTAAAAAACTTAAGAATGCAATGATCAGCAATATTCTTATCGAACGCCCTACAGGCGCTGCTAAAGTAACAATTAGCACTGCTCGTCCTGGTATCGTGATCGGTAAAAAAGGCGAAGACATTGAGAAATTACAACGCGAATTAACATCTATCATGGGTGTTCCTGCGCAAGTAAGCATCAACGAAATCGATCGTCCAGACTTAGACGCGCGTCTGGTTGCTGAAGCAATCGCTTCTCAATTAGAAAAACGTGTAATGTTCCGTCGTGCTATGAAGCGTGCGGTTCAAAACACGATGCGTGCTGGTGCTAAAGGTATCAAAGTAGAAGTTTCAGGCCGTTTAGGTGGTGCTGAGATTGCTCGTACTGAATGGTATCGTGAAGGCCGTGTACCTCTACATACGCTTCGTGCTGATATCGACTACGCAACTATGCGCGCTGAGACTACTTACGGTACGATTGGTGTTAAAGTTTGGATCTTTCGTGGTGAGATCTTGGGCGGCATGAAACAAGTCATGAACCCGGCTCCAGCTGAAGAGCGTCAAGCTAAACGCGGTCGCGGTCGTGGTGAAGGTCAAGAGCGTCGTGGTCGTCGCAATGATCGTTCTGCTGAAAAAGGAGAATAATCCATGTTGCAACCTAAACGTACTAAATTCCGTAAGGTGCAAAAAGGCCGTAACACTGGTCTAGCGCACCGCGGTAGCTCAGTATCTTTTGGTACTATTGCGCTTAAATCAGTTGAACGTGGTCAAATGACTGCGCGTCAAATTGAAGCAGCACGTCGTACAATCAGCCGTCGTATTAAACGTGGTGGTAAGATCTTTATCCGTGTTTTCCCGGACAAGCCGATTACTTCTAAACCACTTGAAGTGCGTATGGGTAAAGGTAAAGGTTCTGTGGAATACTGGGTTTGTCAAATCAAACCAGGTAAAGTCTTGTACGAAATTGATGGTGTGAACGAAGAGTTGGCAACAGAAGCATTCAAGCTTGCTGCAGCTAAACTTCCGTTTAAAACCACTATCGTGACTCGGACGGTAATGTAATGAAAACTAAAGATCTACGTGAAAAGTCGGTAGAAGAGTTGACAGCTTTGCTTGATGAGCAACAGCTTAACCAATTCCGTCTTCGTATGGCGAAAGCAACTGGTCAATTGGGTAAATCGCACGAAGTTGCATTGACTCGCAAGACTGTTGCTCGTATCAAGACCCTACTTACCGAAAAACAGGGGAACGGACAATGAGTGAAAATACAGTCCGCACGTTAACCGGCAAGGTTGTGAGCGACAAGATGGACAAGTCTATCGTTGTACTGATCGAACGCCGCGTTCAACACCCGTTGTATGGCAAATTAATCCGCCGTTCAACAAAATTACATGCTCATGATGAGAACAATACTGCCAAGCTTGGTGATGTTGTAACCATTAAAGAAAGCCGCCCAATGTCTAAAACTAAGTCTTGGACTTTAGTTGAAGTTGTTGAAGCAGCTGCTGAGTAATTAACGTTCTTGTTGCATCATCGGTTAATTTCGAGTACTCTTTGAGCCTTTCGAAATTGTGACCGGTGATGCTCGGTTTTGGAGTAGGGCAATGATTCAGACCGAAACTATGCTCGACGTAGCAGACAACAGTGGTGCTCGCCGCGTACAATGTATTAAAGTACTTGGTGGTTCACATCGTCGTTATGCTTCTGTTGGCGACATTATTAAAGTTACTGTAAAAGAAGCAATTCCACGCGCACGTGTTAAAAAAGGTGACGTGATGAATGCAGTGGTTGTTCGTACTAAATTCGGCATCCGTCGTCCAGACGGTTCAGTGATTCGTTTTGACGATAACGCTGCTGTTATTTTGAACAACAACAAAGCGCCGATTGCAACTCGTATTTTCGGACCAGTGACTCGTGAACTTCGTACTGAACAGTTCATGAAAATTATTTCATTGGCTCCTGAAGTTCTATAAGAGGCGATCATGGCGAAGATTAAAAAAGGCGATCAAGTAATTGTGATCGCAGGTAAAGAGAAAGGCAAACAGGGGACTGTTCTGTCGGTTTCTAATGACCGTGTTAAGGTTGAAGGCCTTAACTTGGTTAAGAAGCATCAAAAGCCAAACCGTGTTACTGGCGCTGAAGGCGGCATCGTAACTCAGGAAGCTTCGCTTCATATTTCAAATGTGGCAATTTTTAATGCTACAACCCAAAAGGCTGACCGTGTTGGTTACCAAGTGATTGATGGCGTGAAAACTCGCGTTTATAAATCAAATGGTGAATCAGTGGCGGTAGCGAAGTAATAGGTTGAAATAGGCAATGGCCAGACTTAAAACACGTTACAACGACGAACTTAAAGCTCAGTTACAAGAAACATTGGGTCTTAAGAATGTGATGGAGATTCCTCGCATCACTAAAATCACAATCAACATGGGTGTTGGTGCAGCAGCTGCTGACAAAAAACTCCTTGATGGTGCTCTTTCTGATATGCAAGCTATCTCTGGTCAAAAACCAGTACTTACGTTAGCTCGTAAATCAATTGCTGGTTTTAAAATCCGTGATGGTTGGCCGATCGGTTGTAAAGTTACTTTACGCGGCGAACGTATGTACGAATTCTTAGACCGTCTAATCTCGATTGCGATCCCTCGTATCCGTGACTTCCGTGGTTTCTCTGCGAAATCATTTGATGGTCGTGGTAACTACTCAATGGGTCTTAAGGAACAGATCATGTTCCCTGAAGTCGATTTTGACAAGATTGACCGTATTCGTGGTATGGACATTACCATTACTACGACTGCTCGCACCGATGACGAAGGCCGTGCGCTTATGCGTGCATTCGGCTTCCCGTTCAAATAAGAGGTCGATATGGCTAAGAAAAGTATGATTAATCGCGAGTTGAAACGCGAAGCTACTGTTGCTAAATACGCTGCAAAACGTGCTGAATTAAAAGCTGTAATTGCAAACGTAAATGCATCAGATGAAGAACGTTTCGATGCGATGATGAAGTTACAAGCATTACCACGTAATGCGTCTCCAGTACGTCTACGTAACCGTTGTGGTTTAACTGGTCGTCCTCATGGTTACTTCCGTAAGTTCGGCTTAAGCCGTAACAAGTTACGTGACACAGTAATGCAAGGTGATGTACCGGGCGTTGTTAAGGCAAGCTGGTAAGGAGCACTATAAATGAGTATGCAAGATACCGTTGCCGACATGCTAACACGTGTTCGTAACGCACAAATGGCAAAGAAACAAACAGTTTCTATGCCTAATTCTAAGTTGAAAGTTGCGATTGCTAACGTACTTCAACAAGAAGGTTATATTTCAAATGTAGAAGTTGCGGATATTGAAGGTAAAGCAACTCTTACTTTGACTTTAAAATATTTTGAAGGCAAACCAGTTATCGAAACTGTGAAACGCGTAAGCCGTCCTGGTCTACGTCAGTATCGCGGTAAAGATGCACTTCCAAGCGTTAAGCAAGGTTTAGGTATTGCAATTGTTTCTACAAGCAAAGGCATCATGACTGATCGCGCTGCACGTGCTGCAGGCGTTGGTGGTGAAGTTATTGCTTTTGTTTCTTAATAGGTGATTCCTCATGTCTCGTGTGGCTAAAGCCCCAGTAACTGTCCCTAACGGTGTAACAGTTACTCAGAACGGCCGGCAGGTCGAAGTGAAAGGCAGCAAAGGTACATTGTCTTTCAACCTGCATGCGCTGGTCGAGCTTAAACAGGAAGAAGGTCAACTTCAAATTGCTCCTAAAGCTGAGTCGAAAGACGCTTGGATGCAAGCTGGTACTGCTCGCGCTGTGCTTAACAACCTTGTAAAAGGTGTGAGCGAAGGTTTCGAACGTAAGTTACAACTTATCGGTGTTGGTTATAAAGCTGCGGTTAAAGGTAACATTGTTAACCTTAACCTTGGTTTCTCTCACCCGATCGACTATACGCTTCCTGAAGGTGTAACTGCTGAAACTCCAACTGCAACTGAAATTGTTCTGAAATCTGCTGATAAAGCAGCTTTAGGCCAAGTTGCTGCAGATATCCGTGGTTACCGTCCACCAGAGCCATATAAAGGTAAAGGTGTTCGTTATTCTGACGAAGTTGTACTTCGTAAAGAAGCTAAGAAGAAATAAGGCGCGAGGTTCTTATGAACGAAAAGAAACAATCCCGTTTGCGTCGTGCGAAAAGCACACGCTTGCACATCCGTGCATTGGGTGCGACTCGTTTGTGTGTAAACCGCACTCCGCGTCACATCTATGCTCAAGTTATCTCGGCAGATGGTGGCAAAGTATTAGCGCAAGCTTCTACTTTAGATGCTACTTTACGTGCGGGTACAACTGGTAACGTTGAAGCAGCTCAGAAAGTAGGTGCTTTAATCGCAGAGCGCGCTAAAGCAGCTGGTGTTACTAAAGTTGCATTTGACCGTTCTGGTTTCAAATATCATGGTCGTATCAAAGCCTTGGCTGATGCTGCCCGTGAAAACGGCTTGGAGTTCTAATCATGGCTAAAGTTGAACAAAACGAAGGTCTTGTTGAAAAGCTGGTTGCCGTTGATCGTGTAGCCAAAGTTGTTAAGGGTGGTCGTATCTTCTCTTTCACCGCATTGACTGTAGTGGGTGATGGAAATGGTCGCGTAGGTTTTGGTCGTGGTAAGGCACGTGAAGTTCCAGCTGCTATCTCTAAAGCACTTGAAGCTGCACGTCGTAACATGATTACCGTTGATCTTGTTGATGGTACGTTACAACACCCGATTCATGCTCGTCATGGCGCTAGTCGTGTATTCATGCAGCCTGCCTCTGAAGGTACTGGTGTAATTGCTGGTGGCGCTATGCGTGCAGTTTTAGAAGCTGTTGGTGTACGCGACGTATTAACTAAATGCCGTGGTTCTACTAACGCTGCTAACGTAGTAAACGCAACTTTCAATGGTTTGCGTGATATGACTACTCCTGAGAAGGTTGCTGCGAAACGTGGTCTGTCAGTAGAACAAATTCAAGGGTAATCAATCATGAAAACGATTAAAGTTACCCAGACTAAATCTGCATCGCATCGCTTGAAAAATCACAAGCTGAGCCTGAAAGGTTTAGGTCTGCGTCGTATTGGTCATACTGTAGAAGTGTTAGATACACCTTCTAACCGTGGTATGATCAACCAAGTCTACTATATGGTTAGTGTAGAGGAATAAGCCATGACTCTGCGTTTAAATGAACTTGCACCTGCAGAAGGTGCGAAGCGTGAAGCTCGTCGCATAGGCCGTGGTATCGGTTCTGGCGTTGGCAAGACTGGTGGTCGTGGTATCAAAGGTCAAAACTCACGTAAGAGCGGCGGCGTCCGTCCAGGTTTCGAAGGTGGTCAAACTGCGCTTTATCGTCGTTTACCTAAATTCGGCTTCACTAGCCAATTGGCTTTGAAAACTGCTGAAGTACGTCTATCTGAGCTGACTAAAGTTGAAGGTGACATCGTGTCTCTTGAAACTTTAAAAGCTGCGAACGTTGTACGTAAAGACATGACTCGTGCTCGTATCGTACTTTCTGGTGAAATTACTCGCGCATTCACTTTACAAGGTGTTGCTGTGACTAAAGGCGCTAAAGCTGCTGTTGAAGCTGCTGGCGGTAAAGTCGAGGAGTAATCCCCTGTGTCTATGACTCCTAGTTCTTCAGGTCATGTCAACATGATGAAAGGCCAACCATTTCATGTGAAATATCGTGAAATTATTCGTCGAATGATGTTTCTCATTGGTGCGTTGTTGGTATTTCGACTAGGAGCGCATATTCCAGTACCAGGCATTAATAATGCTGCACTTGAAAATCTGTTTAATGCAAACCAGGGCACGATCCTTGGTTTGTTTAACATGTTTTCGGGTGGTGCATTAGAGCGGATGTCTATTCTTGCACTCGGAATTATGCCTTACATTTCTGCATCTATTATCGTGCAGTTAATGTCCTCGGTGGTTCCTCAGCTCGAAGCTTTGAAAAAAGAAGGTGAGCAGGGCAAACGTAAGATTAATCAATATACACGACAGGGCACACTGTTCCTTGCACTGGTGCAAGCGATCGGTATGTGTGCAGGCCTGATCAGCCAGGGAATTACCCTGACTTCTGGTCTGGCTTTTTATGTTCCTGCAGTAACTTCTCTGGTCGCGGGAACCATGTTCCTGATGTGGCTGGGTGAACAGATTACTGAGCGCGGGGTGGGAAATGGTATTTCCATGATCATCTTCGCAGGTATTGTTGCAGGATTGCCGAACCTGGTTATGCAGTCTCTGACTTCTGTAGATAATGGTCAGACAAGTCTGATTGGCCTTGCCATATTTGGATTGTTATCTATTGCCGTGCTTGCAGCCATTGTATTTATCGAGAAGGCGCAACGTCGTATTCCGGTGAACTATGCCCAAAAGCAGCAGGGTCGTCGTGTATTTACTGCACAGCAAACTCATTTGCCATTAAAAATTAATATGGCAGGTGTGATTCCGGCAATTTTTGCCAGTTCATTGCTTCTGTTTCCAGCGAGCTTGGGGCAGTGGGTCGGTAGTTCGGATCCGAGTGCAGGAATTATCAAGCGTGGTCTGCAAGATCTGGCATTGGTTTTATCGCCTGGTCAGCCGTTGTATTTGGTGCTCTTTGGTGCGTTAATTATCTTTTTCTGTTACTTCTATACAGCACTGGTATTTAGTCCTAAAGAAGTATCAGAGAACTTGAAGCGCAGCGGAGCTTATGTGCCTGGTATACGTCCAGGTGAGCAAACTGCTCGTTACTTAGATCATATTCTCAGTCGTTTGACCTTTATTGGCGCGATTTACATCACTGTCATCTGTTTAATGCCGATGATCCTGCAAAGCTCTTTTGGGATTCCATTTAGCTTGGGTGGAACATCGTTGCTGATCGTGGTAGTGGTGGTGATGGACTTTATGGCTCAGCTGCAAGCACATCTCACCTCGCACCAGTACGATAATCAAACGTTAATGAGAAAAACGACTGCTCATCCTAAGGGATAAGCGCACTTAGAGGTTTCATCATGAAAGTACAAGCTTCTGTAAAGAAAATTTGTGGTAGCTGTAAAGTTATCCGTCGTAATGGGGTTATCCGCGTAATTTGTAGCGCAGAACCTCGTCATAAGCAGCGTCAAGGTTAATCTGATCAAGACCTGTTGATTTCAGTAGGCGAATTGGGTTATTATCCGCCCCTCAAGATTTTTGTGGGGCGGTTGATTATCTTAACTGCCTTTTTGGAGAAAATTGAATGGCTCGTATTGCCGGTGTAAACATTCCGGATAACAAGCATGCTGTTATCTCTCTAACGTATATCTTTGGTATTGGTCGCCACACTGCTAAGACTATCTTAGCTGCTGCAGGTATCCCAACTACTACTAAGATCCGTGAGTTAGATGACACTCAGCTTGATGCGATTCGTGCAGAAGTTGCCAAGGTTCCGACCGAAGGTGATTTACGTCGCGAAATTTCCATGAACATTAAACGTTTAATGGATTTAGGCTGCTACCGCGGTCTTCGTCATCGTCGCAGCTTGCCTGTCCGTGGACAAAACACCAAAAATAACGCACGTACCCGTAAAGGTCCGCGCAAACCGATTAAGAAATAAGATTTCTGGAAGCTAAAAGATGGCTAAAGATACTCGCGCACGCAAGAAGGTCACCCGTACCGTCTCTGAAGGTGTTGCACACATTCACGCTTCTTTTAATAACACCATTGTGACTATTACCGATCGTCAAGGTAATGCACTGGCTTGGGCCACCTCAGGTGGACAAGGCTTCCGTGGATCACGTAAATCAACTCCGTTCGCTGCTCAGGTAGCTGCTGAAGTTGCTGGTAAAGCTGCTTTAGATTACGGTTTGAAAAATTTGGACGTCCTTGTAAAAGGTCCTGGTCCAGGTCGTGAGTCTGCGGTTCGTGCATTAGGTGCAGTGGGTTATAAAATTAACAGCATTACCGATGTGACTCCAATTCCTCACAACGGTTGCCGTCCACCTAAAAAACGTCGCGTGTAAGGAGAAACATTCATGGCTCGTTATATTGGTCCAAAATGCAAACTCTCTCGTCGCGAAGGGACAGACCTGCAACTAAAATCTGGCGTTAAACCATTTGACGTTAAGACTAAAAAACATGCTAAAGCTCCTGGCCAACATGGTCAAAGCCGTGCAAAACAATCTGAGTACTCACTACAATTACGTGAAAAACAAAAAGTACGTCGCATGTACGGTGTTTTAGAGCGTCAATTTAGTAATTACTATAAAGAAGCTGCTCGTGTTAAAGGTGCAACTGGTGAAAACCTGTTGAAATTGCTTGAAAGCCGCCTGGATAACGTGGTTTATCGCATGGGTTTTGGTTCTACACGTGCAGAAGCTCGTCAGCTGGTATCACACCGCTCAATCACTTTAAATGGTCGTCGCGTAAACATCGCGTCTATCCAGGTTAAAGCGGGTGATGTAATTGCAGTTCACGAAGGCGCTAAACAACAATTACGTATTAAAAACGCAATTGAATTGGCTGCTCAACGTGGTATTCCTTCTTGGATGGAAGTAGATCATTCTAAACTAGAAGGTACGTTCAAAACTGCTCCAGATCGTTCTGATTTACCTGCTGAAATCAACGAAAGCTTGATTGTAGAATTGTATTCTAAATAATCCTTGAGGTAGCAATATGACGCGTACTGCAAATGAGTTTCTAACTCCGCAAGCGATCAAGGTCGAAGCGGCAAGCGGGACCTCGGCAAAAGTTATTCTAGAACCGTTAGAGCGTGGCTTTGGTCATACTCTTGGTAATGCTTTACGTCGCATCCTTCTTTCTTCTTTACCTGGCGCAGCTGTGGTGGAAGTAGAAATTGAGGGTGTTGAGCACGAGTACAGTACTTTGGAAGGCTTGCAGCAGGACATCGTCGAGCTCTTGCTGAACCTAAAAGGATTGTCTATTAAGCTGTTCGATCAAAATGAAGCTTATTTAACATTAGAGAAACAAGGTCCAGGCGACGTTACTGCGGCTGACCTTCGTTTACCTCATAATGTTGAAGTGGTTAACACTGAACACTTGATTGGTACATTAAGTGCTACAGGCTCATTAAAAATGCGCCTGAAAGTGGCCCAAGGCCGTGGCTATGAAACGTCTGACTCACGCTTCCCGGAAGGCGAAACTCGCCCAGTGGGTCGTTTACAGTTGGATGCTTCTTATAGTCCGATCAAACGTGTGTCTTATACAGTGGAAAACGCTCGTGTAGAACAACGTACTGACCTTGACAAACTGATCATTGATCTTGAAACCAACGGTACAGTTGATCCTGAAGAAGCAATCCGTAAAGCGGCGACGATTTTGCAACAACAAATTGCAATCTTTGTTGACCTTCAGAAAGATCAAGCGCCTGTGGCTCAAGAACCTCGTGAAGAAGTTGATCCAATCTTGCTTCGTCCAGTAGATGATCTAGAGCTAACTGTTCGTTCTGCTAACTGTTTGAAAGCAGAAAACATTTACTACATTGGTGATCTTGTACAGCGTACTGAAGTTGAGTTGCTTAAAACTCCTAACTTGGGTAAAAAATCGCTTACTGAGATCAAAGATGTTCTGGCTTCTAAAGGCTTACAACTCGGCATGCGTTTAGAGAACTGGCCACCAGCCAGCCTCCGTATGGACGATCGTTTCGCCTATCGTAGCCGTTAATTAAGTAGGACTATTCACCATGCGTCATCGTAATAGTGGTGTGAAATTAGGCCGTACAAGCAGTCATCGTAAAGCGATGTTCCAAAACATGGCTAACTCTTTGTTTGAACACGAGTTGATCAAAACAACTGTGCCTAAAGCGAAAGAATTACGTCGTGTTGCTGAGCCTTTAATCACTTTAGCTAAAGTCGATACAGTAGCAAACCGTCGTTTGGCATTTGCTCGTACTCGTTCAGCTGCAACTGTGGGTAAATTATTTACCGTTCTTGGCCCTCGTTACAAAGAACGTAACGGCGGCTATCTACGTGTTCTTAAAGCGGGCTTCCGTGCAGGTGATGCTGCACCGATGGCTTACGTTGAGCTAGTAGATCGCGAAGTTGAATAATTTCGTGTAGAGTAGCGTATGTTATTCAAAAAAGGTCGGTTGTATAAACTGGCCTTTTTTAATGCCTGAAATTTATAATTTGGGTTGTCTGAACTCTGTGAAGGATTGTCCTGAAAAGATAAGAATTAAATTGCTTTTAACCAAACTTGACATTGTGTATTGTCAATTTTGTGATTTAATAAAAATAGATACTCGTATAGGTAAAAAAATAATATGGAAAAGCAGGTTGATATTCTGATTGTAGGGGCAGGCATTTCTGGGATTGGTCTGGCCGCCCATTTGTCCAAGCATTGTCCGCAGCGTTCATTTGAAATTATAGAACGACGTGAAAGTATTGGTGGGACCTGGGACTTATTTAAATATCCGGGTATCCGTTCAGATTCGGATATGTCGACTTTTGGTTTTAATTTTAAACCCTGGCAAAAAACCAGCGTATTGGCAGATGGACCCTCTATTAAAGGCTATTTGAATGAAGTGGTGACAGAATTTCAATTAGAACCAAAAATTCATTACCAGCATCGTGTCATCAGTGCCAATTATGATTCAGCCAGCCATAAATGGTCAGTTAAAATCGAAGATGCAGAAGGAAAAACACAGACTTGGATTGCAAGCTTTGTTTTAGGCTGTACTGGTTATTATAATTATGATCAAGGCTTCCAGCCGGATTTTCCGAATCAGCAGGCCTTTAAAGGACAGTTTATTCATCCTCAGCACTGGCCGGAAAACCTGGACTATCGCGCTAAAAAAGTGGTGATTATTGGAAGTGGAGCAACTGCGATTACGCTTGTTCCAGCGATGGTAAAAGGTGGAGCAGGGCATGTAATCATGTTACAACGCTCACCTACTTATATCGCTTCGGTACCCTCTATCGATGTGGTCTATGCCAAAATGCGTAAGTATCTGCCCGAAGAGATGGCTTATAAGCTGACCCGTGCCCGAAATATCGGTATGCAGCGTGGAATTTATGCACTGGCACAGAAACAGCCAAAACTATTGAAAAAATTGCTGCTGAATTCTGTGAAATTCCAGCTCAAAGGCAAAGTGGACATGAAACACTTTACCCCCAACTATGAGCCATGGGATCAGCGTTTATGTGTAGTTCCTGATGGGGATCTATTTAAAATTCTACGTGAAGGTCATGCATCGGTTGAAACCGATCATATTGAAAAATTGACCGAAACGGGTATTTTGCTGAAATCTGGCAAGCATTTGGAGGCAGATATCATCGTTTCAGCCACCGGTTTAAATATTCAAATCTTAGGTGGTATTCAGGCCACTTTAGATGGCAAGCCTCTCAATACCTCTCAGCACATGTTATATCGCGGTATTATGGTCAGTGATGTGCCGAATATGGCCTTAATTATTGGTTATATCAATGCTTCTTGGACCTTAAAGGTAGATATTGCGGCAGAATATATTTGCCGTTTGCTGAACCATATGGATCATAAGGGGTATGATGAGGTGGTCGCTCAAGGGGATGTTAGCGAATTGATGGACGATACGGTCATGGGCAGCTTGAGTTCGGGCTATATCGCCCGCGCGGCGGATGTCATGCCAAAACAGGGGAAACATGCCCCTTGGCATGTCAGTAATAATTATCTGGCCGATCGCAAGGATCTGAAGCAGGCTTCTTTTAAAGATGGTGTGCTGAAATTTAAAACCAAAGTAACTGCTGTTCAGAGCAAGCCACGACTGGTATCCTGAAAATCTATGTAAAATAAAAAGGAGTACTTAAGGTACTCCTTTTTAGATTATGAAACATTAAAGCGAACGGGCAATCAGCTCTTTCATGATTTCATTGGTGCCTGCATAGATGCGATTGGCCCGGTTATCGAGATAAGCTCTAGCAATTGGATATTCCAGCATATAACCATAACCACCATGCAATTGCAGGCATTCATCTACAACCTTACTGTACATTTCTGAGATTTTGTATTTGGCTGCAGCTGCTGCGTCAACTCCTAACTCATTTTTCAGCTGTAACTCCATACAGCGATCCAGATAGGCACGGCATACTTCGATTTCAGTACGCAGCTCTGCCAGTTTAAAGCGGGTATTCTGAAAGGCTGCCACGGGTTTGCCAAAAGCCTGGCGTTCCTCGGTGTATTGCAGTGTATGTGCAAAAGCCGCTTCAGCACCAGCCTGACAGATAATCGCCACAATCAGGCGTTCCCAAGCCAGCTCTTTCATCAGCATAATGAAGCCCATACCTTCCATGCCCAGCAGATTTTCTTTAGGCACACGGACATCGTCGAAGAACAGTTCACAGGTATCCTGGCCTTTCATCCCGATTTTATTTAAAGGTTGGCCTTTGCTAAATCCTACACGTTCTGCTTCTACCAGAATAAGGGATAAATTGGCGGAGCCTTTGTCGCTATTGCCCGTTTTGCACACTACAATTGCCAGATCACACAGATAGCCATTGGTAATGAAGATTTTGGAGCCATTGATAATATAGTCATCTCCATCCTGAACAGCAGTGGTGCGTACTGCTTGCAAGTCGGAGCCGGTACCGGGTTCGGTCATGGCAATGGCTGTAATGGTTTCACCCGTCGCCATTTTCGGTAACCATTGTTGTTTCTGAGTGGCATTGCCAAAATTTAAAATATAGTTGGCAACGATATCGGAATGTAGGGAAAAACCGGTGGCTGAATCACCGGCATAGGCCTGTTCTTCAATTAGGATCATGCTATAGAGACGATCTACACCGGAACCTCCATATTCTTCCGGCATGGTCGAGCAAAGCAGGCCTAATGCACCTGCCTTGAGCCAAAGCTCACGGTCAACATGCTGTTGGTGCTCATATTTTTCTGTATAAGGAATGACTTCCTGTGTATAGAATTTGTGTACCGTCTCACGAAAAGCCTCATGTTCGGCAGTGAATAATTGGCGCGGTAACATGCCAGCAAGCGGTCGGATCGCAGTGGATTGCATTTTATTTTTCCTGATTTTGTGTATTTTTCTCTAAATTAGGACAAGCCGGTATAGGCAGCAATGAGCAAAAGACTCAAATCCCAGATATATCCTGATGCTTTTGGTCATTTATATGAAATTCCTCGAAATTCAGTGATTGCATCAGGTAAACTATTCGGGTTTGAAACCGGTTGGGGGAACTCGATGACTGATGAAATAAGCTTAGAAGAACGCAAAGTGATTTATCGTGCACGTCGTGGCTTAAAAGAGTTGGATGTGTATTTTGATCCTTACGTAAAAAACTACTATCTCAGCGCTGAACCTTTTGAAAAAGAAATGTTTGCTGAGCTGGTTGCTCAGGAAGATCCGGATCTGCTGGACTGGTTTATGGAAGTGTCGGAACCGCCACGCCCTGAATTGAAAGCCTTTATCTTGAAACTTAAATTTTACGTTCATGGATAATCGTTGTTTCAGGCTGAAACGCAGTAAATGTGCCCTGACGTTTCAGCTATTTATTTTTGCTGTATTGATGTTCCTGCTTTACCAGTTATTACCTCTGTTTCTATGGGGGGTATGTGGTATTTTAGGTGTCCTCATTTATCATCTGTTTTACCGTAAAACTCCGCAGGTTGAACAGTTGGAATACCTGGATGGGCGAGAATGGTCACTGAGCACGGTAAAAAAGACCTATCGTGTGATGATTAGTCATGTGATTGATCATCAGGCCTATATCGTGGTGTATTTCCAGCATGCCAAGGCGCGCCCTTTGCTGATCTGGTGTGATCAATTGCCGCTAAAACAGTGGAAATCTTTAAAAGTTCTTACAAAAATGCTGTAATTGTTAGACAACTAGCGCAGCTTTATTTTCTATAAATCTATTTAAAACAAATATATATTTCTCAAATCTCTCTTTTTGTTAGACAGGATTCGTTGTTTATTGAGGGAAAGAGTGAATTGTCTGACAATTTTCCTGCTGGTTTTTTGATAAGCAGGTACATTGAAGTCACCAACGCCAGCAGAGGAGATCATGATGGAATTTCCAGTATGGATGTTTCTGATCGCAGCAATTGTTTTAGCCTTGGTCATTGGAAGACTTGGAACAATATTGAAGGAAAAATTTTCACCTGAACCCTAATAAAGCCTATTTAAGTGCTTTCCCAGTTAATAAGTGGCATGTGCTGAACCGTCGCAATGCTACTTTTTTTTGCCCAAAATTTGGGTATTTTTCTATTCGAGTCAATTGCACTGGACTAAATTCATGGCAAAGTGATTGTTTTGGATTAGAGTAAATACTCTTTTATTCCTAAAAAGCTTCTGCTATGTTTAGCAGCATATGGACATCATCACAATTATAGAGGACAGGAAAATGTCGAGCGTCCGAAAAATATGCCAAGGTATGGCGACCATTGCAATAACAACAACAGTTTTAACAGGATGTTCTCAAGTCACCAAGACCGGTGCCAATGTTGCACTCGGTTTTACTGAAAAGCATGTTGTCCCGCCAATTCTGGCGATGGATGATGCTGAAATGGTGTGTAATTCCGGTAATGCTTTAACGCCAGCCATTATGTCCACCAAGGAAATGGGAGCGGATCCTACTCGTGTGGCAGTCTTGATGTATTCTGCAGCCGGTATCTGTGCCGAGAAGAAGGCACTCGAAGCAGAATTACGCTATTTGCGAGCTTCCAGAGCTAATCAGGTCACCGAAGCACAAGATGCCCGCGTTGAACAAAAGCGCTGGGCCGCTCTGGCAGCGCAGCGTCAGTACACAGGCTATCAGTTATTCCAGACCCGTTATGAGAAAAAGTACAATAAAGGACTGGGCGAAGAATGCGCACGCATGAACAGTGATATTGAGCAGACCGTGTATTTGCTTGGCATGTTAAGCGGTTTGCAAGCCATGACCAATGATATTAATTCCGGTAATGCGGTCAATGTACCCAAAGATATTGCTGCTGTGGTCGAACGTGGCATGACCTGCCTAGACAATGCCAAATTCTGGGGTGTGCCAAATGCGACCCGGGCTGTTATCTGGACCTTATTGCCAGGCGCGGGAGAGGGCAAGCCAGAGCCTTACCAAACCCTTAAACAATCTACACAAATCGGTGAGCAAAAAGGTGTACGTTTATCACATGCTCTGTATGCAGTAGCAGCTCAGGCCAGCGGGGACGATGCTAAAGTACGAGATGCCCTAAAAACTTTTGCCCAAGCCCGCAGTGATGAGAAACCGGTTAATCCTCAGTTCAAACTCATCGACAGTATGGCAGCCATGATGACCGAAGGTATTGCAGATCGTTACTGGACTGAACATACGGGTGTACGTAGTGCAGATGATGGTATGCAGAACTTTTGGGATGAAACAGCCAATTCTTCAGAACTGGATGAGCTGTTTAATGCTGACATGTAATTAATAGAATAGGCATGAGCGGCTGTATAGCTCATGTTAGTGGCTCACAGGGAGGACAAGAAGCCGATGTACGATCAAGATCTGCGACGAAAAATTATTTTTCTGGCGGCTTTTGTCTCTCTTGCTGCATGTTTGCAAATTTTTATGGAGCACTTTATTTACTGGCGGGAAAGTTTGCTCGGTGAGTTCTGGCGGCCCTGGACGGCACATTGGGTGCATGTCAGCTGGGTACATTATTTGTTGAATATTCTGGCCTTTATCTGCTTGCCTTTTATATTTCCCCGCGTCACTATCTGGCATTTTACAGCGATTTTGCTGATTTTACCGCCGTTGATCAGCCTGAGCTTTTATTTCTTTTTACCAAATATTGAAGCGTATGCCGGTCTATCCGGGGTATTGCATGGGGCGTATGTGGCAGTGGCCTGTCTTCATCTGCTCTACCGGCGTGAACGAAGCTTTGCCACGCTGGTTCTGGTTTTAATTTTAGGCAAGCTGATCTGGGAAAATACTATAGGTAATATTGGCACTGCACAATTAATTGGTAGTCCGGTACTGGTAGAAGCGCATTTGTTGGGTGTCATCTGGGGAGTGGTAATCGCCTTGCTGTATATACTCGTCAGCTATGTTCGTGAAAGTTAAATAGTTGGCATAAAAAACGAAAAAGAAAATACAAATTGTCACTCTTATTTTGACAATATTCATGCAGAGTCGAAAAAGATAATAAAGAAACTTAGCTCCGAACAGGACGTGTCGGAGCATACAGGAAGATTGGCGTCCTGAACCAAAGGGTCGCTAAAACAAAAAAAATAGGAATATACATGCAAAACGATAATCAAAACAGATCAGGTCTGGGTCTGTTGCGTTATATCTGGACCGAATGGATCTCGACCTTTGTGGTGCTCATCTTGCTTTTGCTTACCCTGATTATTGGGACAGGTGAAATGATTCACGGTCAGCTATTACGTATGGGTGAACGCCTCTATGGTGATCCGGCAACCGGGATGCAATATTCATTTTTACGGGCAGAGCCTACTGCACCCCAATGTGAGCGCAATATTAATGTCGATCAGCGCGTTCAGGAGCAAATGAAAACGGATGCTGCGGATGAGTATGCCGACTTCTTTGGCGTTCGTGCTGAAGCGGATGTCCGTGCTGCCGTTATGCAGGCCCAGCAGGTTTGTGAGGAGTCCTATGGGTTCTATGACAAGGCGATTGCACATATGCAGGCTTATCCTAGTATTCGGGCCTATCGTACTTTTGAAACCACGTTCTTTGGACTGTTTAAGTTCGGAACTGAAAACCGGGCGTTATTGCTGGTGATCATGGTGGTATTTGCTGCGATTAGTGCGACTTTAAAAACCCACCACATTGGTCTGCGTAGCCCGGCCACTAAAATTGATTTCCGGGTATATACCTTGGCCATGCTGATTGCCAATGTGTTCCTGGCCTTTTCATCTTATAGCCAATATCAATCCGTACTGAATTCTGGTGTCCCGATGGGCGAGATGAAGTATATCTACTGGTTATGGATGATTTTATTCGGAACTTTGACCCTCGTCAGTTTGTTTCAGGTCATCCGGCTTCCTCAGCCTATACGTGAAGGGGGTAGTCTGGGACTAGCATTTTTAAGTGTACCTCTGTATGCCTATATGGCGATTACAACCGGGATCAACTTTACCTTCTTTATGGATTATCCAATGGGACAGGGGATTTACCTCGGTCAACTGGTTGAATTTTCCAGTATTTTCCTGAATCTGGCCCTGTTTATCTGGGCTGGTATGCTGTTAAAACAGACCCGTGTGGTCGACATGTTTTTGAATATTCTGCGTCCATGGAATCTGGCACCAGAAACCCTGACCTGGCTGATACTGCTTGCAGCAGCCTTGCCGACAGCCTATACCGGTGCTTCAGGAATTTTCGTGATTGCAGCGGGTGCCATTATTTATAAGGAAGTCTGGAATGCCGGAGGGCGTCGTCAGTTTGCCTTGGCAGCTACGGCGATGTCTGGCTCGTTGGGTGTGGTTTTGCGTCCATGTCTGCTGATTGTTGTGGTGGCCTCCTTAAATAAAGAAGTCACGACCGATCTGCTGTATCACTATGGTCTGTATGTTTTCCTGCTGACTTCAACTTTATTTTTAGTCATTTCACTGTTCTTTGCCGAGCATAAGTTTAGGATTGCTGCACCAAGCATAGCTGCACCACAATCAGCTCGTGCCTTTGTTGCGATCATTCCTTATGTGATGATCTTTGTGCTGATCTGGTTGTTCTATAAATATGCCTTGTCGACCAACCTGAATGAGTTTACTGCACCTGTGATGATGCCAGTGATCTTGCTGATGATCGTGCTGTTTGACAAGCTGCGTCATGAGCCTGCGCCGTTACCAGCAGTTGGACATTGGGATGAAACGCTGACCGCGAGCCTAGGTTCAGGTTCTACGCCGGCGCTTGCAACGGCGAGTGCTGCTGCTCCTGCCGAGTATCGTGAAGCAGCACATGCTGAGCAATCTCAAAAAGAGTTGGCAGTAGATCATGGCGTTCCACGATCACCGTCGAATGGGAATTTGCGTCAGGTGGGTTTCTGGAAGTCCATGCATATCTCTACCAGTGAAACGGTAGGGCATATCGGTGCTTTGGTTATCCTGATGGCGTTGTCAGTCAGTGTCGGCGGTTTGCTGGAGCGTCTGGAAATCATGGAAGCTTTCCCGACCGATATTAGCAGTACGCTACTAGTAATTTCGATGATTGTCGGGCTGATGATTTTTGTCGGGATGATCATGGACCCATTCGGTGCCGTTATTTTAATCTCGGCTACGGTAGCCCCAGTGGCTTATCAATACGGCATTCATCCTGTGCATTTCTGGATGATTACCTTGATTGGCTTTGAGCTGGGCTATGTCACCCCACCTGTAGCATTGAACCATCTATTGGCACGGCAATCCATTGGCGATGCTGAAGTGGCCGAAGCGGATGCAGAAGTACGCCATCTGTCCTTCTACTATCGTTTTGAACGCTGGATTTTGCCAGTGATCGTATTGTTGCCAGCTATGCTGATCATTGCTTATGTACCTTATATTTTTAAGCTATTTGGCTGGTATCAATAGGTTTCAATAAAGGCATCTTCGGGGCATACATGTCCCGCCGTTTGCTTTAAATAACAACCTGAGTCTCAACGGTTAAAATATCGGTATGACCCCATATTTTAATAACAAGAACTCAGGTATTGTCCTATCTGAAGATTGTGCGTGATTCCTGAATAAAAGTTATTTCATCTTGTGAGATTGATGGCCTGTCCATCAGTAGCATTCAGGATAAAACCAAGATCATTAAGATATGGGCATCAAGTTAGCAACCTCCAATATGACTCATATTCATTGTCTATCTATTGGCCTTTTCAGGCACTGGATGTGAGCAGAAGGGCAATGGAGATAAGTCGTAGTCAGTTGAGTTTATTTGAAGTTAAACCTTCAAAACCTCTTATTCACTGCGGAAAAGGTATGAAAACAAAAAGAACCTCAATTGAGGTTCTTTTTGTAATATGTCTGGGGGAGCAGGACGCTACGGACCTGTTTCTAGAATCCGGTTAGGCGACAGAATCTGCTGGATTTTTTTGCCATAAGCTTTCCAGGTCGTAAAACTTACGAGCAGTGGGCAGCATGCAGTGAACAACCACATAACCTAAATCAATTAGAATCCATTCTGCATCACGTTCACCTTCCACGCCAAGTGGACGGAAACCGGCTTTACGTGCTTCTTCAGCAACATTATGGGCAAGAGATTTAATATGACGCGTTGACGTACCACTGGCAATAATCATGGCATCTGCAACATTGCTGATACTGCTGACATCAAGCTCGACAATTTCTTTCGCTTTTACATCTTCAAGGGCTGCGTGTACAACGTTCAGACACTCTTGTACCGCTGGAGAATAAGAATTCATGCTGTGATCGTGGGAATTAGAAGCGCTGGGCGATGGTTCTAAATTCATAGAGGGTATAATTTCCTAACAATTATGCTGATCTAATATAGCGGTTTTAGTCTTAAATTTCAAACGCTACCCTGGCCGGCTTAGTCATGCTCAGGAAAGAATTCAGCTTTCCAGCTAAAGGAATCATTGGAGTGTCCGAGCGGCTTATATTCGGCTGCAACATAAGCTTGATATTGACTACTCTTTAACCACTGAAAAATATCATAATATTCAATAGAAGCAGTATTTGGCTGATGCCGACCCGGGTAATCTGCAAATTGTATATGTCCAATCACTGCAATATTTTCTTTCAAAGTTTCCAGTACATCTTCGCCCATCATGGCCATGTGATAACAGTCATATTGCATTTTTAGGGCCGGATGCTGAACTGCTTCCAGCATTTCCTGAGCCTGGGCAATATTTTGTACTAGAAAGCGAGGCATATCCTTGCCATTAATCATTTCAAATACAGGCTCAATCTGATGCTCAGCGAGCATAGAACAGGCCATCTTTAAATTGCTGGCGAGGGTTTTCAGGCAGGGCAGCAGGTCACAGTCGAGTGGCTGCCGTCCTGCCAGAATATTGACCCGCGGTACTTGGAGTGCGGTTGCATATTGGATGGCCTGTTGCATGGCGTGACGAAATTCCAGTTCCTGTCCCGGAATACCTGCCAGACCATGGCCGCCCTGCATCAGGTTACCGGCTGGTACATTGATGAGGCAGAGGCTGAGTTCATGTCTGCTTAACTGACTACGAATCTGCTCTATGCTGAGTTCATAGGGAAACTGTATTTCAACATGTTCAAATCCGTGGGCACGGGCAAGGGCAAATCGCTCTAGGAGGGGAACTTCCGTAAAAATCATCGAAAGATTAACGGCGAGTTTAATCATAGGAAATGTCCTTGCTGAGTATTTAACAGGAATAGCGTATTAATGATTGATCTGCTGAATGAGAGAGGCCAAATCTGCTTCAGCAAAGCCTTGATCCTGATGAGCTTTTAATTGGGATAAAGCCTGCTGTGCAACCGGAATATCCAGCTCCAAACTGCGGGCCAGTTGTACGGCATTATTCAGATCTTTAGACAGGGTCTGGACTTTCCATTGTACCGGTTCAAAGGTTTGGGTGGCCATACGCGGTGCCAGAATCTGAAAGGGCTTGGAGTCGGCAAAACCATCGGCCAGTGCAGGGGCCAGTAAGCGGGTATCGACCCCGGCATGCTCCGCCAGCGCGACAGCTTCGGCAATGAGGGTGCTGTTGGCAGCTACAATCAGCTGATTGCAGATTTTGGTTGCTTGGCCCGCACCATTGTTGCCCATACGGGTGACACGCTGTGACAGCACCTTATAAATCAGGCTTAACGCGTCAATGATTGCGCGATTACCACCTGCAAAGATGACCAGATTACCCTGTTCGGCACCTGCTGTTCCACCAGAGACGGGTGAGTCAATCCAGTTGACCTGTTTGGCCTGTGCCTGTTCAGCCAGCAGCAAGGTCTGGGCAACTGAAAGACTGGAGAAATCAACAATAACCTGACCGGCTACCAGAAAAGGCGCAATTTGTGCAAATACCGCCGCCATCGCCTGATCATCGGCCAGACAGGTCAGAATTACAGGATAATCTGAAATCTGCTCGAGACTTAAGGCAAGGGCACCCATAGCAATAAGCGGATCGCAGGCGGTCGTTGTACGATTCCACACTGCAACCTGAAAACCGGCCTGTAGCAAACGTGTCGCCATACGGCTGCCCATCAGCCCCATGCCCAGAAAAGCAATTTTGCTCTCACGATTAAATAGCATCTGTGTTTTCACCTCTTGATTCCGCTTGCACTCTTATGATTTGTACTGACGTGGTACAAACTGAATCTCCGGATTCTTGTCTTTTTTACGGGCCAGCTGGCTGTTTTTGCCCAAAATTAATTTTAATTGCCAGATTTTTTCCATACGCAGGGATTTGTTCGGATGGTGCTGCATGGCATCCAGCACAAATTTAGAAGCCATTAAGGCATCTGGGGAGCGTTGTAGCATTTCCTCTGCCAGGGCCTGAGCTTTGACAAATGGTTGCTCATCTAGATGAGTGACCAGACCAATTTCTTTGGCATAGGCCCCTTCAAAAATACGTGCCGTTAATGTCAGCTCTTTGGCCAGATCAATCCCGATCAAGCCTTTGAGTGAACGGCTCAGGCCCATATCTGGCACCAGACCCCAGCGGGTTTCCATAATCGACATTTTGGTGGCGGGGTGAGCAATACGGATATCGGCGGCAAGCGCCAGTTGCATGCCGGCACCAAAACAGAAGCCTTCAAGTGCTGCAATCACGGGCACAGGTAGCTCCTGCCACACCAGAAAGGCTTTTTGAAACAGGCTCTGGCCCGGGCGAATCAGCTCCCAGGCGGCAAAGACACGGTTTTTAGGATTGTTTAAGTCAGCCAGATCAATTCCGGCACTAAAGACCTGGGCTTCGCCTGTCAGGATGACACAGCGGATGGATTTATCTTTTTTAATCCGCTTGGCCGTCTGCACCAGTTCACGCAGCAGGGCAAAGCTCATGGCATTACGTTTGTCTGGACGGTTCAGTGTAACCGTCGCAATTCCATTATTTTTTTCAAAGCGTACCAGAGACATGGGGTTCATCCTTATTTTTTCTTCAGCGAGCATAACATGCACTCTAAGCACTTGCATGACAGTCCGGTCACGCTCTCTTTACGTGTCCCGGACTAAAAACAGATTTAATGATCGGATTTATACAGGATTTGTCGGGCTGCCTGTTGGACCTGCTCAATGACGGTTTTTAGCTCATCCAGATATTTCAGCACCTGCTGTACAAAACTCTCATCTGCTTTACGGCGCTCTTTACGCAAGGTCGAAACAAACTGCTCAAACTCGCCTGTGATCGTTTGCAGGCTTGGCGTACCGACATAACGAGTTGCGCCATAGAGGCGGTGCAGAACATGTTCAAGCTGAGGAAAATCCTCCAGCTCGATCAGCTGCTCAATTTCAGTCAGTTCATTTTCAAAGCTGTCGACCAGCATGCCGAGCAGGTCAATCGCCAGATCCTCTTTGTTGGCTGCCAGTTGCAGGCTTTGTTGCCAGTCCAGAATATTAGGATCCAGGGCTTCAATGACATTGATACGTTCGGGTACCGGCGGTTTTTTAAAGCTTTCTGTGGTCCATTGGGTCAGGATCTGTACAATCTGCTCAATCTGAATTGGCTTGGTCACATAATCATCCATCCCATTTTGCAGCAGTTTATGCTTTTCATCGGAGAGTGCATGGGCGGTCAGGGCAATAATCGGCAAGCGCTGCTGAGGCTGGGGGTCAAACGTAGATTCCAGTGAGCGAATCGCACGCGTGGTATCAATGCCTGACATCACCGGCATCTGGATATCCATAAACACCAGATCAAAAGGGCTGAGTCCCTGTTCATGGCGGCTCTGGATAATATGCAAGGCTTCTTGTCCGCTAATGGCTTTGGTGGTACGGACATTCAGTTCGCCCAATAAGGCTTCCAGGACAATCAGGTTCGGTAGATGGTCATCCACAGCCAATACATGCAACCCCTGGCCATTAAAGCTTTCATACTGTTCTTCTTCAAAACTTTGCTGGTTGCTCAGGAGTTGAATCAGGGCCGTACGGCTGAGTGGCTGATGCAGGGCGCGAGCGCGATGTTCATTCAGCATGTTCGGATCAAGCTGCATCTGATAGCCATACACTGCCAGATGACCCTGATAACGGGTACGGATTTCTCTGAGCAAGGCCTGTCCATCGCCGCCATGATCAACAATAAGCCAAGTGTTGTCGGTGCTGTGTAAATGATTCAGGCGACTGAACAGATCCAGAATAGAGGCACATTCACTGTGTGCCACTTTATAGTTTTCTAGATAATGCCGCAGTACATTGGCGGTTGCCGGATGCGCCAGATAGGACACTACCGTCAGTTCACTGAAATCCGGATGTTCAATCACATGTTCTTCATCCAGCAGTAATTGTGCCGTAAACCAGAAAGTTGAGCCTTTTTCAGTCGGGGCGCGTTCCTGATTATCTTCAAAGCCAATCTGGCCATGCATCAGGCTCACTAATTGCTTGGAAATAGCCAGACCCAGACCGGTTCCGCCGAACTGACGGGTGACAGAGGTGTCGCCTTGCGAGAAGGATTCAAACAGTCTCTTGCGGTCAGTACCACTCAGGCCAATACCGCTGTCCTGTACGCTAAAGTGCAAGACACAGTGCTCCAGGTCCTCATGTTCCAGACGTACCCGGACAATGATTTCCCCGTCGGGGGTGAACTTGATGGCATTGGAGATCAGGTTGGTTAAAATCTGCTTGAAACGTAGCGCATCGCCAATCACATGTTTAGGCACATTGTCGGCATAGTAGAAGGCCATATCGATATGCTTTTGCGCAGCCAGCGGCGAGAGCATATCCATCACATCAAAAATAGCTTCTTCCAGATCAAAAGGTGCGGTTTCCAGCTCCAGTTTACCGGCATCAATCTTGGAAAAATCCAGCACATCATTAATCAGGGCCAGAAGATGGGCTGAAGACTTGCGAATGGTCTGCAGGTACAGGCTTTGTTCATTGCTCAGGTTGCCCTGACGCAGCAATAAATGGATAAAACCGTCAATACTGTTCAGTGGCGTGCGCAGTTCATGTGAAATATTGGCCAGAAATACCGATTTGGCCTGATTGGCAGAAATGGCCTGATCGCGTGCCTGACGATAGGTAATGTTTTGCACTTCTAAAGTGTCTAAGGTACGGCGCAGGTCATCTTCGGTCTGTTCGGTATGTTCGCGTAACTCCAGAAAACTAAAATGCAGACGTTTAACCACATTGGCAATATCGCGTTGCAACAGGCGCAGCTCGCCGGTACTGTTAATAACCATGTGTTGGTCCAGCGTATCGACGTTCAGGCGTTGCAACTGCATGCGAATTTCATACATCGGCGCAATCCAGCGACGCGAATAGAAATTCAGACATAACAGCAGAAGTAATAAGGTCAGTAAACCAGTGGCAATCAGTACGATTAATACCCGGTAACGGGCGATTTCCAGAGGCTGATTATCCAGCTCAATGGCCAGCCAGCCGGAATTAAAGCTATTTTCATTGACCCTGACCGCATAAATATGATTATTTTTATAAAGAATGGGGCCGATAAAACTGGCAGCTTGATTGAATTCCGGCCAGGGTGCCTGTTCTTGAAAGCCAATTCCCAGACGGTTTCGGCCATTTTCATCCAGAATTGCTGCACGTACCAAATGCTTTTCATTCAGCATATGCTGCATGGCACTGTGCGCCTGATCATATTGCCAAGGATACAGGCTTAAAATATCAAGTGAATATTCTGCCGTAGACTGAAAACGCGTCATAATCGCAATCGCCATCTGCTTTTGCTGGGCACGTGCCGCATTCGAGGTTTCAGTAATCACCAGAATGGCACCTACACAGGCCAAGATGGTAATCGGCACAAAAATCAGTGCAATCAGCTGTCCATAAGCGTGATTTAAGTGCAGGCGTTTAAACATCTTTTTATTGATACTTGACATGATTTAAGCAGTATTTTCCTTATGTCGGGCATATTAGCATGCTTTAAATTGACAGTTAAAATTTAAGCATTATTTTTATTCAGGTAGCCGCCGTGAAATACTGATCATCGGGTTTATAAAAGAGCTATCCTGCACATTTGCTCAGATAAAAATGCAAAGACATAACTGGATGCCATTTTCTTTAAATAGCATAGATTTGACCTACTCTTTTGAAAATACCTGTTTTTGAATCCATTTTTGATAAAGCGGAGCAATCTGCAAGCCGTAGGAAGGAAAAAGAAAAGGGGAAATGGATGCAGGGAAAAGTATTTTTTCATACAATAGTCGCACATCGATATAGGTGCAAATAATGAGTAATACATACCCCGATTTCCAAGCCGATGAATTTTTGTTAGACCATTGTGTCGGTAAAACGCCACTGGTGCGTTTGCAACGTCTGGCAAGTCATACTCAAGCGACTGTATTGGCTAAGCTCGAGGGCAATAATCCGGCAGGTTCAGTGAAGGACCGTCCTGCTTACAATATGATCATGCAGGCAGAAAAACGCGGGCAGATCCAGCCCGGCGATACCTTGATTGAGGCAACCAGCGGAAATACGGGAATTGCATTGGCGATGGTGTCTGCCATGCGCGGCTACAACATGAAGCTGATCATGCCGAATAACATGAGTCAGGAACGTAAGGATGCCATGCGTGCTTATGGGGCCGAGCTGATTGAAGTAAGTAAAGAGCAGGGCATGGAAGGCGCGCGCGATCTGGCCTTGCAAATGCAGGCAGAAGGTAAGGGGCTGGTTCTGAACCAGTTTGGTAATCCGGATAATGTCGAAGCACATTACCTGACCACAGGTCCGGAAATCTGGCAGCAGACGGGTGGCAAGATTACCCATTTTGTGAGTTCCATGGGAACGACTGGCACAATCATGGGGGTGTCCAAGTACCTGAAAGAAATGAACCCGGAAATTCAGATTGTAGGCTTGCAGCCTTCGGATGGCTCAAGCATTGCAGGCATTCGTCGCTGGCCGGAAGAATATCTGCCAACGATTTTTGACCGTAGCCGGATTGATCGTATTATGGATATTCCGCAGATTGAAGCTGAAAGAACCATGCGTAAACTGGCCCAAAAAGAAGGTATTAGTGCCGGTACCTCATCAGGCGGAGCCGTTTGGGCCTCCATTCAGTTGGCCGAAGAGCATCCAGACGCTGTGATTGTCTGTATCATCTGTGACCGGGGTGACCGTTATCTGTCTACCGGCCTGTTCTCTGTAGAAGATCCCGAATAATTGTTGAGAAATCGTTTATGCGCTTGCCTGTTTTAACTTTCGATATTGAAACCCAAACCGATCTTAAATCAGGCGCTCATCTGTTTGGTCTGGATCTGCCCGAGACAGACCTCGAGCAGGCCCTGACCAAATTACGCCGTCAGGAATCTGGTTCGGATTTTCAGCGTTTGCCCCTGCATGAGATTGTCTGTATTTCCGGTTTATGGATGGATGAGCAGGGCATGCGCCTGTTTTCTTTTAGTCAGGAACAGGACAGCGAAGCAGAGATTTTAAAAAAATTTCTGTCCATTTTTGACAAGCGCCATCCGACTCTGGTGAGCTGGAACGGCTCACAGTTTGATTTACCGGTAATTTTATACCGTGCCATGTATCATGGCCTTTCAGCCCCCAGCCTGTTCGACCAAGGCGAAATTGACACACAAAAGCGTTATAATAACTACCAGAATCGTTACCATCAGCGCCATGTCGATTTGATGGATGTCATGGCCATGTTTCATGCGCGGCATTTTCAAAAACTTGATGATGTGGCGCATTTGCTGGGTTATCCGGGAAAACGCGGTGATGGTGTGTACCGTATACCGAATTACGTCCGCGACCAGCAATGGACTGAAATCACCAGTTATTGTGAAGGCGATGTCCTGAATACCTGGCTGGTATATATTCGCTGGCTCTTGCTAAAAGGGCAGCTGTTATTGCCGGATTATCAGCATCTGTTGCAAAGCACCATTCAATATTTGCAGACCCAGCCGCAGCATGCAGATTTTTTAAGCCGCTGGCGCGAAACTGCGCAGCAGACTGCATTTACCCGTTTTGATTTTCCACTCTCCACAGATTAGGTTTTCATGAAACATCGCGCTCGACCCCGTCTCCAACAGCCATCCGAGTATATTTTTCAGGTTGAGTCGCTTTCCCATGAAGGGCGTGGCATAGCTCACTATGGCACCCATCCTGATCATCCGCCTGAAAAACACGGCAAGAAAGTGTTTATCCGCTATGCGCTGCCGGGTGAAACCGTGCGTGCCCGTATTAGCCGTGAAGTCAAAAAGCTGGAAGAAGCCGACAGTATAGAACTGCTGAGTGCACCTTTTAATATGCGTATCCAGCCCATCTGTCCGCATTTTGGGATATGTGGTGGCTGTAATATGCAACACATTCATCCCGATGCCCAGATTGAGCTGAAGCAGAATGTATTGCAATCGCATCTGGCACATTTTGCAGGCATCCAGCCGGAACAATGGCTGATGCCTTTGCGTTCCCAGCGTGAAGATTATCGCCGTAAAGCCCGGATTGGTGTGCGCTATATCGCACAGAAAGACCAACTGGTGGTGGGATTTCGTGAAAACCAGTCTAACAGGCTGACTTCAATTGACCGTTGCATGATTCTGGATCGTGAGTTCGGCTCGGTTACAGCTCTTAAACAATTGCTCCAAAGTCTAAATGGTCAGGCCGACATCGGTCATATAGAATTAGCCATGGGTGATGCAGAAATTGCGCTGACGGTTCGGGAAACTGCAAAACTATCAGCAGAAGATGTCAACCAATTGCGCCAATTTACGTTAGATAAAGGCTGGCAGCTGTATTTGCAGCCTGTGGGCAAGGATACGCTGCAGCGTATGGACGACTCGCAAGCTGCTGCACGCTTGCACTATGGTCTTGATGACTTCGCCGTAACATTCGGGTTTAATCCTTCAGACTTTACTCAGGTAAATTCGACTATTAACCCGCAGATGGTCCGTCTGGCATGTGATTTGCTTCAACTGCAGCAAGGCGAAAGGGTTCTGGATCTATTTTGTGGATTAGGAAATTTTTCCTTACCTTTGTCACGCTGCGTGGGGCCTTCAGGTCGGGTTGTGGGCGTGGAAGGTAGTGAAGAAATGGTACAACGTGGTCGGGAAAATGCCAGATTAAATGGGATTGAACAGATTTCGTTTTATTCACAAGATTTAACCAAAGATTTTTCGCAGCAGGCTTGGGCAAAACAGGGTTTTGATGCATTATTAATCGACCCACCACGCTCAGGAGCGGAAGAAGTAATGCAGTATGTGCCTAAATTTGGCGCAAAAAGAATCGTTTATGTGTCATGTAATCCGGCAACCCTGGCAAGAGATGCGGGAATTTTGACACAACAGGGTTATCGCCTGAAACGGGCCGGAGTGATGGATATGTTTACCCATACTGGCCATGTAGAATCGATCGCCTTGTTCGAAAAAGAAAATTAAATAAACGATTAAAGAGATGATGTATCTAAAAGTAGGAGAAGGGTATGGTCACAGTGCGTGAACAACTGCCTGGGCGACTCAATGAGTTGTCACAGGAGACGACTGTAGAACATGCCGAACAAGCACACCAAGATCTGACCGAATGGTTAGAGCGGGTTCGTGGCATATTAGATGGAGCACCCTTAACGCAGCTCGAGGAAGTCGCTCATTTAACATTACAATATGAGCTGCAAAGTACGATTCAGCATCGCTCCAATACCTTCTATACCGGTATTGAAATGGCCGATATTCTGGCGCATCTGCATGTGGATGAAGATACCTTATCGGCTGCGATGCTCTATCGTTCCGTGCGTGAAGGGGTCATGCCGCTGGCAGAAGTGCGGGAAAGGTTTGGCGAACAGGTGCATAACCTGGTCAAAGGCACCCTCGCGATGGGTAAGTTGTCCGAGCTGATTGAAAAAAATAAACGTCTGGAAGACCATTTCAATAATAACCAGCGTGAACATCTGACCGGTATTTACAAGATGCTGATTTCGGTCACCGAAGATGTGCGGGTGGTCTTGATCAAGCTTGCCGAGCGTACCTATGCCTTACGTGAACTGACTAATTCTTCGCGTGAGCGTCAGGAACGGGTAGCCCGGGAAATTTTGACCATTTACTCACCGCTTGCCCACCGTTTGGGCATTGCCCAGTTGAAATGGGAGCTGGAAGATCTGGCTTTCCGTTATCTGGCGCCTGAACGCTATAAAGAAATCGCTTCTTTATTGAATGAAAAACGTTTGGAGCGTGAGCAGTATATTCAGTTTGTTATTGATAAGCTGCGTACTGAACTGAGTGAGTATAATATCGACGCTGAAATCAGTGGCCGGGTAAAACACATTTATTCGATTTATCGAAAAATGAAAAGCAAAAACCTGAGCTTCGACCAGCTTTATGATATTCGTGCGTTACGGGTTCTGGTAAAAAATGTGCCGGAATGCTACCACACCTTAGGGATTGTTCATCAGATCTGGCGACATATTCCACACCAGTTCGATGACTATATTACTAACCCTAAAGCGAACGGTTACCGTTCCTTGCATACGGCGGTAATAGCCGAAAACAAATCGCTCGAAGTGCAGATCCGTACCTATCAGATGCATGAAGAGGCAGAATTGGGGGTCTGTTCACACTTTAACTATAAGGAAGGTTCAAAAAATACCGATCATTCCTTTAACCATCGTTTGCATTCCTTGCGTGCTGTGCTGGAGCATTATCAGGAGCGCAATGAGGCCAGTGCCTATAAAACAGATGATGAAACTGAGAATTTTGAGCATATTCAAGAATTTGAAGGTTTTGAAAAAATCTATGTATTTAGTCGTGATGGGGATATTAAGGAGCTGCCACGTGGCTCGACAGTGCTGGATTTTGCCTACCATGTGCATACTGAAGTCGGGAACAAGTGTTATGCTGCGCGGGTCAATCAGCGTTATGTGCCGCTGACCTATACCTTAAAAACCGGTGAGCAGGTTGAAATTCTGACCAAGAAAGACCGTGAGCCGAACCGGGACTGGCTGGTGAATTCACTGGGCTATATCCGGACAGCACGTGCGCGGGACAAATTGCGTCACTGGTTCCGCCAGCAGGATCGTAGCAAGAATCTGGAAGTGGGCCGTGATGTACTGAATAAAGAACTTTCACGTCTGGCGATTCATCCAAAATCCATTGATTTGAGTGATTATTGTAACCATTTTAATGTAAAAAATGGTGATGATATTCTGATTGGCATCGTAAATGGCGATATTAGCCTGCATGCCCTGATCAATCAGGTGAACCGTCATATGCATCTGGATCAGGATGAGCCTGAACTGGTGCTGAAGCCGGCTTTAAATCCACGAGCCAGTCACACGCTTTCAGCGCATGGGATTCTGATCGATGGTCTGGATAATGTAGAACTGCATATTGCGCAGTGCTGTCAACCAGTGCATGGTGAGTCTATTGCAGGTTATATTACCTTGAACCGTGGGGTAAGCATTCATAAGGTGGCTTGTCCGGACTATGTGCGCATGATTAATCAGGAACCGGAACGCGCAGTAGAAGCGGACTGGGAAATGCAGCCAACCCGGGGGCAAAGTGTACAGATTGTGGTGGAAGCTTATGATCGCCGGGGTCTCTTGAAAGACCTGACCCAGGTCATTTTCTCGGATCAGATTAATATCCGGCAGGTCAATACGATCTCGGAGTCCGATGGTATTGCCAATATGAAATTGCTGATTGAAGTAAAAGGCCTGGCGCAACTGTCCAAACTGCTGGCCCGTCTTGAGCAGCAACCGGGAATTATCAGTGCACGCCGTCTGGTACAAGGCAATTAATTTCTGATCGAATACTTTAAAAGCCCGCAATTCAATTGCGGGCTTTTTTGTTGTAAGGTGTCTGTTCAGAATAAAAAACCAGCTAAAAATATGAGTGCGACGGAAATATTTGAGCGCAGACGTCATAATCTGGCCAAGCTCATTGACCATCTGATTGACAGCCAGCGCTTTAAAAATGGCAAAGACATTTGTGAGCATTTTGGTCTGTCAGCGTCTTATATTACCCAATTACTGAATAGCAAACGCCAGATAGGGGACAAAGCCGCGCGGGAGCTGGAACGGCAGCTGGGGCTGGAAACCCTGTTACTGGATCAAGCCCTAGAGTCGCAGACTGAGTTGTCCCCCGCCCAAGTATCGTGTGCTCTATTTCAAATGCACACTGTTGAGCAGCAGGCTTTTCGTTTAAGTCCTTTGCTGGGCGCTATCGGAAAAGTACCTATAATCTTATCTGCGTCTGATTACTATGCAATTCAGGTTAATGATCAGCATTATTTTCCCGCTTTAAAGCCCGGTTACTGGGTGGTCTGTGATCCAGGACAGCAAGTCCAGCCTCAGGACATGATCTGTTTATATCTGAACAATGCCATACAGCTCATGGTGGAACTAATTGCTGAAACAGAAAACAGTTTGCAGTTGCAAAGTCTGGATGCTAGCCGGACGGTCAGTTTTAAAAAATCCGATATTGAAAAGATGCATAGGGTGGTGGCCATTCTACCGGCCAGAGAGATAGGTGTGAATTGAAAATAAATCAGCCCATCCGAAGATGGGCTGAACACTGATTAGGTGAAAAGACCGCTTATGGCAGCTGGTCCTCGTCTTCAAATTCAGGTTTGACTTGTACAATAAAGTCCTGACGATTCAGACCACGCCATAGCGCAAAAGCTGTCCCGATATAGATCGATGAATAGGTACCGACAAAGACCCCGATAAACATTGCAATTGAGAACCATTTCAGACCTTCACCCCCCATGACCATCATGGCCACGACCACCAGTAATAGGGTCATGGAGGTGTGGATAGTACGGCGCAAGGTTTCAGTCAGGGCAATGTTGATGATCTCGAGCGGTTCGGCACCGCGAATTTTGCGGAAGTTTTCACGGATACGGTCCGACACTACGATGTTATCGTTCAGTGAGAAACCAATAATCGCAAGAAGCGCTGCCAGAACAGTCAGGTCAAATGGCCATGACATCATCGCAAAAATACCAATGGTCACGATGATGTCATGGAACAGGGACAGGACGGCACCCATCGCCAGCTTGAACTCAAAGCGGATGGTGACATAAACCAGCATCAGCAGGAGCGCAAGGGCAACTGCACCGCCGGAACGCACATACAGCTCGTTACCAACCTGTCCGCCGACCACATCGACCTTCGGCACTTCTGCTGCATTATTTGGCAATTGCACGGCAGAGGTGATGGCTTTGGTCAGGTCTTCCGCTTCAATATCTTCCTGCACCGGCATACGTACCATCAGGTCACGTTCAGACCCTAGGGTCTGCACCACTGCATCATTAAAGCCAGCCTGAGCCAGTGCTTTGGATACCTCGGTCGGTTTTACAGGATTGGTATAGTTCAGTTCAGCTGCTATACCGCCGGTAAAGTCCAGACCCAGATTTAAACCTTTGGTCACAATAAAGAAGATACTAGCTACCGTCAGAATGATTGAAAATACTGCCGCAGGCAGTGCAATCTTCATAAACGGGATAATGCGTTCGTCTTCCGGGCGACCGTACTGTTTTTGATTCAGTTGAGTATTTTCAGTCATCAGTGATCTCCTTAAATGCTCAACTTTTTCAAGTTACGTTTTTTGCCATAGATCAGCTGAACAATGGCACGGGTTACCGTAATGGCGGTAAACATCGAGCAGACAATACCGATCATCAGAGTCACGGCAAAGCCTTTGATCGGACCAGTACCAATCGCGAACAGGATAAATGCCACCAGGAAGGTGGTGAGGTTCGAGTCGAAAATGGTGTTATAGGCCCGGTCATAACCAGCCACAATCGCCTGTTTGGGCGAGGCCCCCCATTTAAGTTCTTCCCGTATCCGTTCACAGATCAGGACGTTGGCATCGACCGCCATACCAATGGTAATCACGATACCTGCAATACCCGGCAGGGTAAGAGACGCACCAATCCAGGACATGACCGTAAGGATCATAGCCAGGTTAAAGATCAGGGCAAAGTTGGCAATCACACCAAACAGACGGAAGAACACCACCATCCAGATTGCGACCAGAATGAAACCGATCTGCGTAGATAATACGCCTTTGTCGATGTTTTCCTGACCAAGACTTGGACCAATCACACGTTCTTCAACAAAATACATGGGCGCAGCCAAAGCACCAGCACGTAACATCAAGGCCAGTTCAGCTGCTTCTTGTGGTGAATCCAGACCGGTAATACGGAACTGTGAACCCAGTACGGCCTGAATGGTGGCGGCATTAATTACCACAGATTCGGTATATGGCGTACGTACTTCAGTCTGGGTACCAGTTGCAGGGTCTTCGACATAACTGATGCGCTGTTTATTTTCAATGAACAGTACTGCCATGCGCTTGCCGACTGCATTACGGGTCGCATCGGCCATCAGCTTGCCACCCGCGCTGTCCAAGGTAATATTGACCTCAGCACCACCAGTGTCCTGGCTAAAACCGCTTGAGGCATTCTGAACACGCTCACCGGTCAAAATACGGTTACGATTCAGCAATAACTGACGCCCACTGTCCAGCGATTCATAAGCAAAAGCTTCGGTTCCCGGTGGCGGAGTGCCATTTAATTGGCCGGTATATGGGTCGATTGACTGATCATTCAGATCAGACACCAGACGGAATTCCAGATTCGCAGTACGACCCAGAACACGTTTGGCCTCAGCCGTATCCTGTACACCTGGAAGCTCGACCACAATACGGTTGCTGCCTTGGGTTTGTACCAATGCTTCTGCTACACCGAGTTCATTAATACGGTTACGTAAGGTGGTTAAGTTCTGGTTAACAGCATATGACTCAATTTCCTGCTTACGCGTGTCTGTATAGTTCAAACGTAAAGTTGAGCCTGAGTCGGTGGCTACAGCTTGCGGGCTAAACTCATTCCCATTGCGACGCAAGAAATCCATGACCGCAGAACGGTCATCATTGTTGGCAAACTGCACCACAATGGTATTGTTGCTTAAAGAAAGGCTGTTGAATTTCAGGTTATTGTCACGCAGTTGACGACGCAGGTCGGCAGCTGAAGTTTCCATCCGCTGGGCAATGGCTTTGTCCATATCCACTTCAAGCAGGAAGTGTACACCACCACGCAAGTCCAGGCCGAGCTTCATTGGCTTGGCACCAATTTTTTGTAGCCATTCTGGTGTGGTCGGGGCCAGGTTCAAGGCCACCACATATCCATCACCCAAACCACGGCGCAATGCTTCTTTGGCTTTGAGCTGGGTTTCACTTGAATCTACGCGTAAGAGGGCGGCATTGTTACTAAAGCTATTGTCATGAGTTGCAATATTTTCAGTGCTTAAAATCTGCTCTGCTTTTTGTATGATGCCTGCGTCAATTTGAGTACCGGCTTTGGCACCCGAAATCTGTACAGCAGGTTCATCTGGATACAAACTTGGCAGGGCATATAAGGTACTGATCACCAGGACAACCAGGATCAGTACATATTTCCATGCTGGGTAACGCATTCGTTTTCTTCTTAAAATGAAAAAAGTCGTGCGGGTGGCACGACTGTTTTTTGATTAAATGTTATTTAAAGTACCTTCAGGCAGCACTGAGATCACACTCGCACGCTGAACTTTAACTTCTACGCCACGGCTTAATTCAACTACTGCAAATTCACCTTCAATTTTGGTGATCTTGCCCATTAAACCGCCAGCGAATACCACTTCGCTGCCTACTCCAAGGCTGTCAACTAGGGCGCGGTGCTCTTTGGCACGTTTGGACTGTGGACGCCAGATCAGAAAGTAGAAGATTGCAATAAAAACCGCAATCATCAGGATGTTAGCCATCATACTTGGTTGTTGTGCGGCTCCACCTGCAGCGTGCGCAGTCGAAATAAAAAGGCTCATTTCATTTTCCTAAAATAAAAAACTGGTGATCAACTCGGTAATAAATTGACATATTCTTGCAATTTACCTTGTCTTTTTCTTCAGCGCAAATGCTGAAAGATTAATCTTGTGGACAAGGTGGAACTTCCAGGCCGCGACGGGCATAAAAGTCCTGTACAAATTCATCAAAAGTTCCATGGTCGAGCGCATTACGGATATCTTCAGTAAAACGCTGGTAATAACGCAGGTTATGGATGGTGCCCAGCATAGAGCCCAGCATTTCTCCGCATTTTTCCAGATGGAACAGATAAGAACGGGTAAAGTTTTGACAGGTATAGCAGTCACAATGTGGATCCAGCGGGCTTTGATCATGACGATATTTACTGTTGCGAATTCGTACCAGACCATCTGTCACAAAATAATGGCCATTACGTGCATTACGGGTTGGCATGACACAGTCAAACATGTCGACACCACGGCGGATGCCTTCCACAATATCCTCCGGCTTGCCGACACCCATCAGGTAACGCGGTTTGTCTTCCGGCATTTTGACCGGAAGATAATCCAGGACCTTGATCATTTCTTCTTTCGGTTCGCCGACAGACAGGCCGCCAATCGCATAACCGTCAAAACCAATTTCTAACAGGCCTTGTAAGGATTCATCACGCAGGTCTTCATACATGCCGCCCTGAATAATGCCGAACAGGGCATTGGTATTGTTCAGGTGATTGTGATGATGTTCCTTACAGCGCTTGGCCCAGCGTAAAGACAGTTGCAAGGATTTTTGTGCCTCTTCATGCGTTGCAGGATAAGGGGTACATTCATCAAAAATCATCACAATGTCAGAATTCAGCACCTGTTGAATTTCCATTGAAATTTCAGGAGAAATAAAGACTTTTGAACCATCAATGGGAGAACGGAAAGTAACGCCTTTTTCTTCAATCTTGCGCATTGCGCCTAGACTAAAGACCTGGAAACCGCCAGAATCGGTCAAAATCGGCTTGTCCCATTTCATGAAACCGTGCAGGCCGCCATGCGCTTTAATGACATCCAGGCCAGGACGCAGATACAGGTGGAAGGTATTGCCGAGGATAATCTGGGCTTTAATGCCTTCCACATCACGTGGCAACATACCTTTGACCGTACCATAAGTACCGACTGGCATAAATACGGGAGTTTCCACCACACCGTGTTCAAGCGTTAAACGACCACGACGGGCACGGCCCGACTGACCTAATTTTTCAAACTTCATAGGAGTTCCACATCGAGGCGAAAAAACAGTTCGCTGATTGTTAATATAAATAAAAGGCGCTATTTTCCTTGATTCCGGCCTGAAACGCCAGCATTCCAGAGTTTCAACTCTGTAATTTTATTTGTAAATGATTAAAGTGAAGTTTCAAATATAAATAAAATATCCTTAATTCCTGGCTTTTTTCTGCTTGCCGTCAGCCAGAGAAAACATGCTTGAGTGAAGGGTACAATTAATGAAAATTCGGACGATAGTCAAAATTTTGACTGACGTTCTGGTCGCGAAAAGGACGTACCGCTTTTTTTCTCAGCAGCATGTCATTGATCATATTGTGCGGAAAAATCTGGATCTGATTATTAAACAGCTCGACATTGCGGTTATAAATGGTGATCGCAGCACCGACATTTTCATTCTGTTCTTCAATTTCATTCATCATTTTCAGATAAATTTCATTGGCTTTGAGTTCCGGATAATTTTCAATCACCACATTCAGGCTGCGCATCAGTTCTTTATTCAGGCTTTCAATGCGTTGTAGCTGGGCAATATCGGCATCTTTCATGTTCAGGTTCATGATGTTCTGGCGCAGTTCGGTCACTTTTTCCAGAGTACCTTTTTCAAAGCTGGAATACTGTTCGACCAGAGGGTGCAGGCCATCCAGGATTTTAATTTTCTGGCGCTCATAACTGGCCACATCGGCCCAGGCACGAATGGTCGAGTTGTGATGACGGACAATATTGTTACGGATCATGATGATCGCGACAATCGCAGCGACCATGATCAGGCAAAAAATCAAAAAGCCCATGCGTAGCTCCCCCTTAAAGTTAAAATAATTATTTTAAAAACTGTAGTAAGTCGTGTTGTAACTTTTCTAGTTCGGTTAATTTAAACGTTCTCAGATGCCCACGCAATGCTGGAATATCGTTAATTTTATCGTGTTTGCTCGATGCCTGAAACAGATTGTGGGGTCCTAGGTAGCAGAGCAGCCGACTTTCCGGGTGAAACATTAAGTCTCCCTGACGCCCTTCAAAAAAGTCAGCCAGTCTGAGTACAAAACCTGGGGTGTAGAGTTTGGCCATCTGCAGCGGGTCACTACCATAAAAGCTCAATTTCTGGTTAGTGCGAATATCACTACTGTGCCAAGGGTAGGTAAAAGGATAATAAAATTTCTTTCGGGCTGTGGTGACTGCCAGTCCCTGAGTTTGAATGTCAAACACAAATACTCCCCACAGATCTTTATGTACTTCGGTCAGTTTGATCGGCTGGCCTTCTTTGTCCCGTACCTGGACTTCATGCACATAATGATATTGAAAGAGCAGCACCTGATGCTGCTGACCATCTTCATCTTCCCAGACGGTGCTGGCATAACGCTGTATATCATTCCTCAGGGAACCCTGGTTAAAGACCGGAAACTGGCGCTTTAAATGACTGATGAAATGCAGGGGATTCAGCGCAATAGAAATATGCTGTGGTTGTTGTTGAAAAGCCAGCTGATATTTTTTTGCAATCGCCGCCTCTTCCAGATAGCGAATGACGTCATCCAGCGGCTTACGGTGTTCATAACTGATATAGGCACCGAACAGCAGCAGGCAACCTAAAAATACACAGCTTTGAACCCAGATATTTTCAGGTGCGATAAACACACCCATGATTAAAAAAATACTGATTCCACCCAAGACAAGTGGCAGGTTATTTTCAAATTTTAAAGTGATTGGGCCATTCCAGGGATGCAAGCCATCTAGTAGTTCCTGATAGCTTTTAGCCTGATGGCCCAAGTGCCAGAGCCGTGCAATATTGTGAAGCACCACTTTATTCTTCTTGCGTCGAATATGAATGGAATGCTGCACAGAGTCGATCGGCATCGGGAAGCTTCCTGCTTTATTCGGCTTGATCAATCAGCATGGCATCGCCATAACTGAAGAAGCGATATTGGCTGGCCACCGCATGCTGATAAGCCTTCAGGATATGGTCACGGCTGGATAATGCCGATACCAGCATCAGCAGGGTAGATTCCGGCAAATGGAAGTTGCTAATCAGGCGGTCGACCACTTTGAACTCATAACCGGGATAGATAAAAATCTGGGTATCGCCAGTCCAGCCTTTCAATTCACCACCATTGGCCTGAGCCGCACTTTCAGTGGCCCGGGTGGCAGTGGTTCCCACGGCAATCACTTTATTGCCACGCGCTTTGGTGGCTTTAATTAACGCCATGGATTCATCTGAAACCTGACACCATTCACTGTGCATGATGTGATTTTCAATATTATCAGTGCGTACGGGCAGGAAGGTACCTGCACCGACATGCAAAGTTACAAAAGTCTTTTGAATGCCTTTTTCTTCCAGCTTTTTCAATAAGTTGACATCGAAGTGCAAAGAAGCAGTGGGTGCCGCAACACTGGCCAGTTTGGTCGGATCATTAAATACAGTCTGATACCGCTCGCTATCAATCTCTTCCGCTTCACGGTTGAAATAAGGCGGAATCGGCAGGGCGCCGTATTGATCTAATACTTCTAGAATCGGCTGAGAGAATTCGACAATAAACAGGTTCTCATGACGTCCCTGAACCGTGACTTTAATAGCATCCGGTCCAATAAACAGTTCTGCACCAGCTTTAGGCGTATTACTGGCCTTGATATGACAGTGGGCAACCAACTGGTCTATCATCCGTTCGACCAGCACTTCAACAGCGCCACCTGACGCGCGTTTTCCTTTCAGGCGCGCTTTCATGACCTTGGTGTCATTCAGAACCAACAGATCTCCTTCATTCAGCAAATCCAGAATATCGGTGAACTGGTGATCGTGATATTGGCCTTGTGCATCCAGATGCAGGAGGCGAGAGGCACTGCGTTGTTCCAGCGGGTAACGGGCAATCAGCTCATCGGGGAGATCGAAACTAAAATCAGAAAGTTGCATGACAATTTACGATAAAAAAACTACGGCTAGTATAAACTTTTTTCTTTTTTGTGGCGGGAATTGCCCGATTATAAAACAAAAAAATGCTAATTGTTTTAAAATTAAGCAAATGTGTTTTTTTCTGCGTTGACAAGTTTTCGAATCGGAGTAATATAGCCGACATCCACTCCCGAGGTGGTGAAATTGGTAGACGCGGCGGACTCAAAATCCGCTGTCAGAGATGACGTGTCGGTTCGAGTCCGACCCTCGGGACCACAGATTTATAATTATATGCCAACTAATGGCAAATAAGCTTCGAAAGCCCTGATAATTCAGGGCTTTGTTGTTTCTACACACCAACACATGCCTATACACATCTCAATGTTTTAAAGATACGATTAAAGATACAGAACATCTTTTAATTTTTATATCTTTATCATGGCAAAAATCGTCAAACCTCTCACTGATACAAAGTGTGCTTCTGCAAAGCCAAAAGTAAATGCTCAGGGAAAATCCATTGTTAATAAACTAGCGGATGGTAATGGTCTGTATCTAATTGTTAGACCAACTGGTACCAAAACTTGGCAGTTCATCTATGGGCGTAAGCAATACTTGAATGACAAAGGCAAACCAACCGATGGCGTAATCACGATTGGTGATTATTCTAAAGCAGGCGTGAAAGGCGTTCTTGTCTCATTGGATGATGCTCGTGAGAGAAGAAAGTTCTATCTATCTCAGATTGCAAACGGTATTGATCCTATCGACTTTATGAAAGTTGAAGAAGATAAGCTAAATGACAGCTTTGATTTTGAGAGCATTACAAGGCAGTGGCATCTTGCATATGCTCAGTCATCGGGTAGCCAAGAATCTACGATTGCTAAATCTTTAAGAAACTTTGAAATGTATGTATTTCCATTGATCGGGGAGCGGTTAGTGGATTCGATTAAGCCGCGTGATTTGAGCAAGGTATTAGAACATATTGAGAAAACAGGCTTTAGCGAGGTCTACGATAAAGTTAAGCGTAGGCTTGCTGCTATCTTTGCCTATGCCGTCAGTAAAGGTTATATCGAACAAAGCCCCGCTATTCATCTAAAAGGTTCACTTGCTCAGAAAAGAGAAGAAAAACACTATCCTAAGTTGCCACTGGATAGATTGCCAGAGTTTTTCGCACGGTTAAAAAATGATACAGGTAATCCCCTAACCAAACTTTACACTGAATTTGCATTGCATACTTTTGCGCGATCAAGCGAAATGATGTTTGCCCGTTGGTCTGAGTTTGACCTTGAAAAAGGTATATGGACAATTCCCGCAACACGTACGCCTGTTGATGGATGTAAAAATTCACATCGTGGTGCCAAGATGCGTAAAGAGCATATTGTACCTTTGTCACGTCAAGTTAAGAGCCTTCTTAAGGAGATTAGGCTTTACAGCGGTGTGAGCAATCATGTCTTCCCAGCCGATCATGACCTAAACAAATTCATTAGCGAAAATACTGTTAATAAGACCTTAAAGCGAATGAAGTACAACACTGAAACAGATGTTTGTTTACATGGTTTTAGGGGTATGGCACGCGGTGCATTGGGCTTAAGTGGTTTATTTGACCGCGATGCTATCGAAAGACAGATGAGTCACAAGAGTGACAACGAAGTAGAGTGGGCGTATACGCACCATATTGATTTTATGGAAGAGCGCAAGATTCTGATGGAGTGGTGGAGCGAATATCTTGAGATCAACCACGCGCAATATATTTCGCCACAGGAATTTCGAGAAAGCTTGTTGAACGATGCTCGTAATGGAGTACAGAGTTTCAAGTATGGAAAACTCATCAAGTTTCAAATGGCGATGCTTAAGGCGGGTTGATCGAGAAGTATAATAGTTGAGCGGTTGTTCAGATTTCTACTCTAGATAAACTTTCATCTCACTATACTAAATATGTGCTTGAAACAAATTTAGGAAAGTTGCTATGCAATCTCAAACTTCTCAATCTCTTCAGAAATTTAGACTCTCAATGAATCATACTTGTGAGTTGTTGGATATTTCGCGGGAGGGGTTACGTAAGTTAATGATCAGTGACCCTTCTTTTCCCCGTGGATTTAAGAGCAATCCAGATTCAAGGCAATCGAAGGTGTTCTTCGATTACTCATCTATTCTCAATTGGTATGAGAATCAAAAGAAGATCAACCAAATTTGATTTTTAAATCTCGGGTACTTCAGTCCAATTGAGCTGAAGTACCAAAGCACTCAACTTCAAAAGCTCGTTAATGTCTGCTTAGTGACTAGGCGTTCTCAAATTTGAAAGAGTGTGAAAAGAAACATCTTACCCGATGGCATACAGCCGAATCACCTAAATGTCCCAAGACATACGGTTGAATGGCTAGGTACGGAAACCTTGCTAGGAAAAATACAAGTAAGTTATGTGTACTCCCCCCCGTAGGAATCACACTTAACTTGAAGCAAGTTTAACTTGCCCCCCCCACACACATTACAAGGGATGATCCCACCCCCTTTCCAGATTCAAAATTTGATAATTAAAAGCTAAGACAAACTTTGATCTTTGGCTGGCTTTTTATTATCGAATACGGACGATATAAAACATGATGAATACTCAAAACTTTGAATTGCTCGCTGAGCAACAATTAGAGCAGATGATGGATGATTTGCTCGAATCAACAATTGATTACGGCTTCGATGAAAGTTTGTTCTCGAATTCACCTAAAAGATCATTTCAGTACAGCACAATATTCTATAATGAAAATGGTTTTGTTTGGATTGCTAATCCTTTCGGTTGTGAATCAACTTTCAAAAGCGGTGGTGCACTCGAACTGGAAAAAAGCCTAGCTGAGTCCATCAAGGAAAAAGACGAATCAAAGTCTGTAAAGCCGAAAGCCACGGGATTTGAAATGACTACTTCCTCATCGTTTGATGAGGTAAAGGCAAATTTGGAGGAGTATCAAAAATCTCTAACGCCTGCCGTTCAGGAGGCTGAAGAAGAAGAAGTTAAAATCTATGGTGACATCAATACTGAAGCCTTCCTTGCGACAAGGTTTGATGCAGTCATTGATTGGTTGGATCTCAAATTTACAGTTGATCCGAAAGTTTGGGAGCATTGCGGGAGTAGTGGTGCTCGTCGTCACATCAAAGCCTTCTTCACACGTCATACAGGGGTTAGACATTATGTGGCTAAGAGCAGTGAGGTAATTCAAGATGGAGCGTCATTTACCATTCGCCTGCATGATGTAGAAAATCGTAAGTCATTAAAGCTCATTACAACTCTGCTAACAAATCAGTATGGGTGTAAAGTCGAAGATATGGGTATTGAAGCGATTGAATTATCGCTAGATTGCTATGATGCTCGAAATTCAGCCTTACTAATTGCGTTACATAAGTCGTTAAAGTACCCAACAGTCGTGAATCGAATGCGTGTTTATAAGACTAGAGGTACGGTAAGAGAAGTTCCAGAATCACCGCATGAGTTATATATGCTGTTAGAAGATGGCTATAACTTAGCAACGGGCGATCATCGTGGAGAAGAGTTTTGCACTAGAATGTATATTAAGCGAACTGATAAGAATGGAACACCATTGCCATCGAGTCAGCATCGTTTAAGGGCTGAGGTCACTCTTCGTAAAACGTTTTTTGAAAAAGCCAAGATTGATTGCGGTTTGGATAATCTACCTCTGATGATTACTCATGGTTTTAAACAATTAACTTTCACTAAGTTGAGCAATAGAGCGACGGAAGCTTACCGTAAAAACTATCGTGATTTAGTTCAGCCATTCGGTCAAGAGCAACCAATTGTTAAAAGTTCAAGCAAACATAAACGTCTTTTATCGGACGAGATTGAAAGCTATGGATTACTAAATGAGCGCAAGAGATTAGAGGTCAAAGCTTTGGCTGATAAATTCCGAGTGCGCAAAAATCGGTGATTTTTAGTGAGTGAGTGATTTGGTTCAAGCCCTTTAAATCAAAGGGTTTGGGCTGAGTTTTAAGAATAAAAGTCTTCTAATAACATTAGGTATTACTATTACCTTAATATTAACCACTACAATTACAAAAACTACGAAAATTTCCACCAATCGGTTTGCCTCCGCTGCCGCTACGCCAAACCTCATCCTCAAACCCTGATCGAATATTTAATTGTTACCCAAGCTCGATTTTGCCTCCGCTACCGCTTCGCAAAATCTCACACCCTAATCCAAGATCATCAAGCTCCGAGCTGTACTACTGTGACCAATAATTTTAGCGAATAAAATTTGAGTGATGTCCTAGGTGAAAAAACAAACAATCTATGTGTTGCAGTTGTCGATCGGCGGTTCCTAGCAATATCCTTATACAAAGGATAGATGCTTTAGGTTTTTGAGAACCGCAAATCATGAAATTACTCTTCGTCAGTTTCCTCAGTCTCTTCGATTAAATCATGCGGTTGGGTTTTGCTGTTATTAAGTTGTTCGATTGATTTTTTCAAATGTTCAGCATTGGCTTGAGTTGCTAGTAAATACTCGGTTTCGTCCATCTCCTAGCACCCTAAGTTAATATTTGTTTAAAGTTAATTTAACACTATTCTAGCGTTTTTTAATTAAAGTGGTAATACGAGTCGGTTTAGTGTTTAGGCGCGCTTAGAACGCAAATGGTGAGCTTCTATAGCTATATAGTTTAACGTTTCTACGCGCATATTAGTTGTGCGGTTGTTGCAGTAAATTTTCTATAATAGTAAGTCAGTGCTGACTTTGTGTAAGTTGTTGTTTTGTAAAATATATGTCTAATTTTGATGTCTTTTGCTAAGTTTTCGGTCTTTTGAGAGTGATGAATAATGAAAAGCAAGAAATGCCCGATTAAGTTTGACGTAGGTATTACGGAATTGGCATTCAAACTGCTGTGTATGATTGACATTGATAAGTATATTCAACAGAGCGAAGCCGCTAACGAAGAAGGTCTAAAGTTAATGGCAGAAATATCAGTCACTGAATATGGTCAAGTGATGGGGATACAGGATTTCTCATTAGCTGGAGAGCAGTTAAGTATGGCTGCAAAGCAATTGTTAGATGCTCATGTTTGGGTTGAAAATGATTTTACGACAGGTAGAGGTTTCATCAAGTTCATTGACGAATATAGTATTTATATAGAAGATGGGCCACAGTTTATTCAAATCATGCCTTCTATACCTGGACGATGTTGGTTAAGCGAGAATAAAAAATGGTTTTATGATCAATATGTAGAGCTTGCTTCGGCACGGTTTGTGAAAACAACCTCAATCATCAAGCGGTTTTTAGATGACTCCAATGAATAGTCTTTGGATTTTTATTAATTTTTACCTAAGATAAGACCCAAATTGCACATATTGAGCTTTGGGTCATGTCGTCTTTCTTCGATTTAATCAACACATATAGAACAACAGCAAAAACAGAACGAGAAAAAGGCACTTACTTTGAGTTGCTTTGTATCAAATACTTTGAAAATGAGCCTTACTATGCCGACTTGTTTAGCAAAGTACAGACTTACACTGTGTGGGCTAAAGAACAAGAACTATCGGGTAAAGATACAGGCATTGACTTAGTTGCAACGACCAAAGACGGCGAATTTCATGCCATTCAATGTAAACTCTACGATGCCGATCGTAAGGTCACCAAGGCTGAAATTGACAGCTTCCTAGCTGCGGCATCTAAAACCTACTTTAAACGCCGTATCATCGTCAGCACGACACACGAATGGTCAGACAATGCTTTGGCGACTTTGGAAAACCAAGACCCGCCTGTAACCAAGATTGATTTGGACACGCTAGCGCAGAGTGCGATTGATTGGTCTTTATTTGCGGAAAAGAAAGAAGTTACATTCAAGCCGAAGAAAGAACTACGTGATCATCAAAAAGCAGCCTTGGTAAACGTAAAGGCTGGCTTGTACGAACAAAAGCTTGAGCGTGGCAAGCTTATTATGGCTTGCGGTACAGGTAAGACCTTTACAAGTTTGAAGATCGCCGAAGAATGTGCGGGCAAAGGCAAACGTGTTTTGTTCCTTGTGCCAAGTTTATCCTTGCTTTCCCAGACACTGACAGAGTGGACACAAGAGTCGGCTACGCCGTTGCATAGCTATGCGGTCTGTTCAGATACAGAGGTCGGCAAGAAGAAAAATGCCACGGCGATTGATGCAGTGACAACGCTTGAGCATGAGCTTCAATATCCTGCGACGACGGATGCGAAAAAACTCGCTGAGAACGTAGAGAAGCATCACGACGATGAACACATGACGGTCGTATTCTCGACTTACCACTCAATTAATACCGTCAGCGATGCGCAAAACGAGCATCAGATGCACGAGTTTGACCTCATCATCTGTGATGAGGCACACCGCACAACTGGCGCAACGCATGATAGCGAAGATGATTCAAACTTCGTGAAAATCCACGATGGCGGTTTCATTCTTGGCAAGAAACGCCTGTACATGACCGCAACACCGCGTATCTTCTCGGATGATGTGAAAGATAAGGCAACCGACTTTACTTTATATTCTATGGATAACGAGAAGCTGTTTGGTGAGACGCTTTACACCATTAACTTCTCAGAGGCGGTTAAGCGTGGTCTGTTGGTTGATTACAAGGTCATTGTTCTCACGGTTGATTCGGACACCATCATCAATAAGATCGGCAGCACCATCACCGAGAACAGTGAAATCGTGGTGGATGATGCAGCACGTATCGTTGGTTGTTGGAAAGCATTATCTAAGCAAGGTATTCACTCGGACGTTGAAGAAGACACGGCACCGATGCAACGTGCCTTGGCATTCTGTCAAGTAATTGAACAGTCGGAGAAAGCGCGTAAGCACCAAGTCAGCTCAACACGTATTGCTAACATCTTCCAAACCGTCGTAGAAGCTTACCAAGAAGCAGAAGCTAAAGAAGGCAATGAAATCTCACATCGTTTGATTTGCGAAGCACAGCACGTCGACGGCGCAATGGGGGCGGATAAGAAAGAACAGAAGCTTAACTGGCTGAAAGCAACGCCTGAGCCTCAGTTTGATGAAAACGGCGTAGAACGTCCAATTTGTCGTGTTTTAAGTAATGTGCGCTGTTTGTCCGAGGGTGTAGACGTACCTGCCTTGGATTCAGTGCTCTTCCTAACACCACGTAATTCTCAAGTGGATGTGGTGCAGTCTGTCGGGCGTGTCATGCGCCTTGCACCGAACAAAAAGTGTGGTTATGTGATTCTTCCTGTCGTGATTCCACCAGGTGTTGACCCCAACAAAGCATTAGACGACAACCTAACCTATAAAGTGGTTTGGCAAGTGCTGAATGCGCTTCGCTCGCACGATGACCGTTTCGATGCCATGATTAATAAAATGGATTTAACGGGCATTGATCGCTCGAAAATGGAAGTGATTGCTATCACCGACAAAGTAGCGGCGAAAGCGAAGAAGAAATCAGCGGGTAAAGGCGGTACAACGATTGGTACAGCCAAGAAAAAGACCAAGAAAGAAGAACTTGAGGATGCACAACAGTCCTTTAGTTTTGAATCGGGTGAGATTGAGCGTGCTATTGTTGCCAAAGTCGTTCAGAAAGTCGGTAATCGTCATCATTGGGAAGATTGGGCAAATGATATTGCCAAGATTGCGCAGACTCACATCAAGCTCATTACAGACATCCTTGCACGTCCTGAATGCGAGAAAGAACGCGCCGTTTTTGAAGAGTTTGCATACGAGATTCGTGATGACTTAAACAATGCGGTATCGGATGCTGAAATCATTGAGATGTTGGCACAGCACTTGATCACCAAGCCTGTTTTTGATGCCTTGTTTGATGAGTATAGCTTTGCTGCTAAAAATCCAATGGCTCAAGCCATGCAAAAGGTTTTGGAGGTTCTCGATCAGCACCAACTCGATAGTGAAACTGAAGCATTACAACGCTTCTATGACAGCGTAAAGCTACGTGCATCGGGTATTGATAGCGCAGAGGGCAAACAGAAGATCATTGTTGAGTTATATGACAAGTTCTTCCGTAATGCCTTCCCTCGTATGACCGAACGCCTTGGTATTGTTTATACGCCTGTTGAGGTGGTGGACTTCATCTTGCACAGTGTTAACGATGTATTAAAGCAAGAGTTTGGAAAGAGCTTTGCGGATGAAGGTGTGCATGTGCTTGATCCATTTACGGGTACGGGGACGTTTATTTCTCGCCTATTACAAAGTGGTTTGATTCCATCGGACAAGTTGGTCTATAAATATAAAAATGAAATTCATGCCAATGAACTTGTATTGCTCGCTTACTACATTGCAGCCATTAATATTGAAGCGGTTTATCACAGCCAAATCATTGATGATTACACGCCGTTTGAAGGGATTTGTTTAACCGATACTTTCCAAATGTATGAAAAAGAGGATTTGGTTGATCAAGTGCTTGTAGACAATAGCGCACGCCGTAAGCGTCAGAAGTCACTTGATATTCAAGTCATCATTGGTAATCCTCCATATTCTGCGGGTCAAGAGTCTATTAATGATAATAATGCAAATATTAGATACCCAGCATTAGATGAAAAAATTCGTCAAACTTATGCTCATCGTTCTATAGCTACAAATAAGAACTCTCTTTACGACTCATATATTCGAGCAATCCGTTGGGCGAGTGATCGAATTTCTGCTCAAGGTGTGATTGGTTTTGTAACGAATGCAGGTTGGATTGATGCAAATACAGCAGATGGATTACGAAAATGTTTAGCTGAAGAATTTAGTAGTCTCTATATTTTCCATTTACGTGGAAATGCACGTACTTCAGGTGAACAACGACGCAAAGAAAAAGATAACGTCTTTGGGCAAGGAACACGTACACCAATTGCTATTTCAATTCTTGTAAAAAACCCTAATGCAGAAAAGCATGGGCAAATCTATTTCCATGATATTGGTGATTACTTAAGTCGTGAGGAAAAGTTAGAGAAGATTGCCAACTTTAAGAGCTTACAGGGTATCAATGACACTAATGGTTGGTTAATAATTACCCCTGATGAACATGGAGATTGGCTTAACCAACGTGATGATAGTTTTTGCGAATTCATGAGTATTGGTGATAAAAAAGATAAAACAAGTCACTCAATTTTCATGACTTATTCAAGTGGTGTCAAAACTAATAGAGATGCCTGGTGTTACAACTATTCAAAAAATGCTTTACACCATAATATTAATCGTACTATTGATTTCTATAACCATGAAGTTAAAAGAGTTAAAGACTTAGATTCTAAACTTTCTATTGAAGAAAAGATCACGATTGATCCAACTCAATTTGCTTGGGGGCGTGCAAATAAATGGGATGTGGAAAAAGAAAAGTCATATAAATTTGATCCAAAAAGTGTACGTTGTTCTACATATAGACCTTACACCAAGAGCTATTTATACCTTCATCGTCAGTTGAATGACATGGTATATAAAATGCCTTCGTATTTTTACGATCAATCAAGTATTAATAAAGTCATATCTTTAACTGGTCTAGGTACACCTAAAGCATTTAGTTGTTTAATTTCAGACTGTGTGCCTGATGTACAGTTACATGCCAATGGTCAATGTTTCCCACTTTATTTTTACGAAGAAGTGAACCAAGATAAAAAAGTAGGTTCAGGCGACTTATTCGACGAATCACTTGACCTAACAGTGACTGAAACCAAATATAAACGTAAAGATGGCATCAGTGACGAAGGTTTACAGCACTTCAAAACGGCATACCCAAGCGAGCAGATCACTAAAGAAGACATCTTCTATTACACCTATGGTTTACTTCATAGCGAAGAATACCGTACCCGCTACGCGGACAACCTCACCAAAGAATTACCACGTATTCCATGCGTAAAGAAAGCTGAGGACTTTTGGGCGTTCTCTAAAGCGGGTCGTGAGCTTGCACATTGGCATCTTAACTACGAAACCGTTGAACCATACAAAGCAACATTGGACACAGGTAGCACGCCGTACAGCCAATTAACCTCTGAAGACTTCTATGTCGAGAAAATGAAGTTTGCAAAGAAAGGTGAAAAAGGTACGGTCGTTTACAACAAGCGCATCACGATCAAGGACATTCCTGTAGAAGCGTATGATTACGTGGTGAATGGTAAGCCTGCACTTGAGTGGGTAATGGAGCGTCAGGGCGTTTCTACGCACAAAGACAGCGGTATCGTAAACGATGCGAATGATTGGGCAATTGAGACCATGAACAACCCAGCGTATCCGCTTGAGTTGTTCTTGCGTGTGATTACAGTCAGCCTTGAAACGATGAAGATTGTGAAGGCTTTGCCGAAGTTGGATATTTAAGTCACATCAGTCTTACTTCATTTGCGGAGTAAGGCTGTATTGCTTATTGATAGAAAAGAATAAAAAGGAAAATTAATGTTAGTTGGCGAAATGTTCTCTGGCGATCCTATGTGGATAGCCCATATACAATTTGACCTATATGGAAAATATGCGAGCCTTGTGTTTGACAAAGCTAGAAAGGAATATTTAAGAGCGGAATGTATACTTGGAATTGATACTGAATTCGGCGGGCAGTTGAGGAAAGTCACTCGCTTTGATCATAGAACAATTCAAGACCTCCATGACGTCATAGCAGGCAAATTTCGCTTTCAGTGGCTTGCTTTAAAAAATCAGCAGTTGGATTTTTTTAAAGAGCCTGAACTTGTGAGTGAAGATGCATCGGCTACTGCTTATCAATGGAAGATTTTCTTGGAATCTGAGCTTGAAACGATCTTCAATGATGCTCCTGATTTGATTAAACAAGTTTGCCTAGCGACTATCTACGTCAATCCTGACAAGCGTGGTTGCGAAGCCGAAGATCGTATCTACGAATATACCCAAAGATATAAAGATTTCTTCAATGACTCAGCAAGTTCATACAATTTGTTGCAAAGCATCAATGAAAAAGAAAAAATCATTGATGGTAAGGATATTTAAAGGCTGAGAAATTTAAGTGATTGTAATTTGACCATTCAATCCGTTAGTAATTTATAGTTAAATTAGTGATTTATCCCTAGGTTGTAGTTGTATAGACCTTTGGAAATAAAGATACCAATGCAGATACAATTGGGTGTTTTGGTTTTTAAATATATTAAAAATCAAATACTAAGATGGTAGATTTGGTTCTGACCCTCGGACCAAAATTCAAAAAACCCAAGCATATTCAGTCTTGGGTTTTTTATTGCCTGAAAATTTTGATTTTGAGTGCAAGTTATTGAATATTTGCAATATTTTTCTGTACCTTAACTGCATAAAACGAGTAAACAACCTTCTTTAAGAAAAGGCACCAAGCAGAATCATCATGCCAGTAGCGAATAAATCTTCTAGCTGCTAATGCTTAAGTCTTGCGCGGCATAAAAGAAGCAGTAAACTCCGCAGGATTCATATGGATAAAAAATTGCGCTGCATCTTCAAAATTACCATATAACCAGTCCTCGCGTAGTTGCTCCGGAATCACAATAATCGAGCGCTTTTCAGCTCCGGGTTTATGGAAGTTTTTCATAAGTGGATGCTGATCAGCATTGATAGTCAGCATAGACATGGAACGAACCTGCTCCCCTTCTAAAGTTGTATTTTCATAGAGGGCAGCGACGGTAAAGGGGAGGCCATCTTTGCGATAAATACCCCAGCGCTGGGCCTTGCCATCTACATATTTGGGTTCATAAATAATCTGCACCGGAATCAGGGCAAACTGGTTGTGATACCACGCGTTTTTGAAACTCGGTTTTTCATCGATAGTTTCAGTTCGGGCGTTGTAGGTCATTCTGCCAGTTTTGAACGTTCTGGCCCATTTCGGAATCATGCCAAATTTGACCGAACGCCATTCAAGCCCTTGGGGGCCAGCAAAGACAAGCGGACAGTCATTCAGCGGATAAATATCTGGCTTAAAGTCAAACTCAGGCGGATCGGGCAGCTTCAGGAGTTGAGCCTGCTCTCTGCTGATGGGACGAAAATTGGCGCACATTGTTTATCTCCTGAATGCGACAAAACACAATTCAAGGGGGCTGAACAGACCCGACTTTATCGGGCTGCTGTGTTGAATAAGCCGACGATTACCGGATCAATACTTCAGAGCTGAGCTAGGTAATCTGATGACTTTATTTTAAGCATAAAAAAGCCCCACGCCTGAAATTCTCCTTTTTATATTGCAACAGAAAAATTCAGGCTTGAGGCAGTTTTGGACTATCGCAATGAATTAAGAGAATTCACCTTGTGAACGTTCTTTGGCCCATTCACGCAGGACAAACTTCTGTAATTTACCAGTGGAGGTTTTTGGAATCTCGGTAATGACCACATCTTTTGGCACTTTAAAACGTGCCAAATGCTCACGACAGAAATTGATAATTTCTTCTTCTGTAACCTGACTGCCCTGTTTTAGTTCAATAAAGGCACATGGGACTTCCTGCCAGCGAGGGTCAGGTTTGGCAACGACTGCTGCGGTTAGTACCGCCGGATGTTGATATAAAACCTCCTCCACTTCTAGGGAAGATATATTTTCACCACCGGAAATAATCACGTCTTTTGAACGGTCCGTGATTTTGGCATAGCCGTCCGGCTGGCACACAGCCAAGTCACCGGTATGGAACCAGCCACCTGCAAAAGCTTCTGCTGTTGCTTCCGGATTTTTTAAATAGCCTTTCATCACAATATTGCCCCGGAACATAATTTCACCCATGGTCTGGCCATCATTCGGCACGGGTTGCATGGTTTCCGGGTCCAGCACTTTCATACCGTCTTGTAGCGGATAAGGCACCCCTTGACGGGAGTGCAGTTGTGCCTGTTCCTGAAGGGACAGTTCTGACCAGCCCGCTTGCGAAGCACATAGCGCTGATGGACCGTAGGTTTCAGTCAGGCCATACACATGCGTCACATTAATCCCAATATTACGCATACCTTCAATAATTGCCGCAGGTGGTGCAGCACCTGCCACCATTACTTCAACACGATGCTCAATGTTTACCTTTTTGTCTTCAGGTGTATTGATCAGCATAGACAGGACAATTGGCGCAGCACAGAAGTAGTCCACTTTGTGTTGCTCGATCAGTTTAAAGATCAGTTCCGGATCGACTTTACGCAGACAGATATTGGTTCCGCCGTTTGCTGCCATGGTCCACGCAAAGCACCAGCCATTACAGTGAAATAAAGGCAAAGTCCATAAGTAGGTGGCGCGTGGCGTCATGCCACAGGCAATGATATTGCTGGCCGCATTGATATACGCACCGCGATGGTGATAGACCACACCTTTAGGATTGCCGGTAGTGCCGGATGTATAATTCAGACTGATGGCATCCCATTCATCCTGCGGTAAATGCCACTCAAAATTGGCATCTCCTTCAGCCAGCCAGTCTTCGTACTCAATCTGCCCAATCGGCGTAGTAAAGCGCTCTTCATAATTTTCATCTTCTACATCAATAACGAAAATTTCTTGAGGCACCATGTCCAGGGCTTCTTTGGCCACAGCAGAAAACTCTGGGTCGACCAGCAGCACCTTGGTTTCTGCATGTTCCAGCATAAAGGCCAGAGTTTTGGCATCGAGGCGTGTATTGAGCGTATTCAGTACTGCACCCGCCATCGGCACAGCAAAGTGTGCTTCAATCATGGCTGGAATATTCGGTAACAGGACCGAAACGGTATCATTTTTGCCAATGCCGAGCTTTTGTAATTGATGGGCAAACTGGCGGCAGCGCTGATAAGTTTCACGCCAGCTAATTTCACGCTTGCCATGAATGATGGCATTCTGAGTCGGATAAATATAGGCGGCACGCTCCAGATAACGCAAAGGAGATAACGCAACAAAATTGGCCGGTGTGCGTGGTAATTCGTCATAAGCGCTGACCATTGTTCTACTCCATGAATTTTATTATTACATCCTTTAACAATAGTCATTTTTCAGTATCTCTGACAGTTATGCTTTAGTCGAGTTTTTGTTCATTGTTTTTAAGCTACTGAATTTAATCATAATTATTTTTTGGTTTAATTTTTTTTGAACTATCGGGTTCCTATGTTTGCTTTTTGGGGTATTTTGTTCTAATTGAAAATAAATCCTCATGGTCAAGGAAGAATAATGAAAATAAGACAGGCGGAGGGAAGGTGGCAGAACTGGTCAGGCAGCCAGCAGGCGCGACCGGAAATTATTCAGGTTCAGCATCTCCAGCATTTACAGGATATTGTGAAATCTTCGCCGCAGATTCGTGCTGTCGGTGCAGGACATTCCTTTAGTGCGCTCGCCACCACAGATAATATTTTAGTGAATCTGGATCATTTAAGAGGCGTTGTGGCCTGGGATAAAGTAAACACCCGGGCCACCGTGCAGGCCGGCACACGACTCTATGAATTGGGCAACGATTTAACGCCCTTCAATCAGGCCTTGATCAATCAGGGCGATATAGACCAGCAAAGTCTGGCAGGTGCGATCTCTACCGCGACCCATGGCACAGGAGTCGATTTACCTTGCCTTGCCGCTTTTGTTCAGGGTTTTGAACTACTGACCGCGGACGGTGAGTTGCTACAATGTAATCAACAGCAAAATAATGATATTTTTCAGGCAGGACGGGTAGCACTGGGCAGTTTGGGTGTACTAACCAAAATTACCCTGCAAAACCGCTCCTGTTATAAGTTAAAAGAACAGATCCGGCTATGTAGATTAAAAGAAGTCTTTACCCAGCTTGAACACTGGAAAAATCAGCATCGGCATATTGAGTTCTGGGCTTTCATCCATTCCGACGTGGTGATGCTGAAAACATTGGATGAAACTGATGACGCTATTCAACCTAGAGAGGACGACTGGCCTTCTGAAGATAATTTACTGACTGTATGTTCGGAGTTGACCCGAATTATTCCTGCCTTTAATCCTTATCTACAAAAATTACTCGGTGTTTTTGTCAAACCCAGTTGTTATGTGGACTGGTCCAGCTGGATTTTCCCCACAGCGCGCAATACCAAATTTAATGAGATGGAGTACCAGCTTCCGGCTGATTTGGGGCTGCAATGTCTGGAAGAAGTTTTACAGACCTTAAAACAGCAGCGCGCCCCGATATTTTTTCCGATCGAGTTCCGTTATGTCAAAGGCGATGATATCTGGTTAAGTCCGTTCTATCAGCGTGATTCAGTTTCTATCTCGATTCACCAGTTTTATAAACAGGATTATCAGGCTGTGTTTGCTCTGGTTGAGCCGATTTTACAGAAATATCAGGGACGTCCTCATTGGGGCAAATTACACTCCATGACTGCGACTGGCCTGCGTGAACTTTATCCGAAGTGGGATGAGTTTATGACCTTGCGCCAGCAACTTGACCCGCAGCAAAAGTGGCTAAACCCTTATTTAAAACAATTGTTTTTGACGGAGTAGGAGAGGCAGGATGCAAGCTGTTTATTTTCAGCAGTTGACTCAGGACCTGAAGCAACAGGGCACGGGTACACCACAACTGATTCTGGATTTGGCCCGTTATCACGCCAATCTGGAGATGGTGCAGTCCAAATTGGCTACTGCTCAGCCCAAGCCACGTCTGGTGGTGAAATCTTTGGCCTGTATGCAGTTACTGCAAGTGGCCAGTGAAAAGCTAAAGACTCAGCGTTTTATGGTTTTTCATCTACCACATTTGTCAGACCTACTGAGCAGATTCAAGCAGGCCGACATTTTGCTGGGTAAACCGATGCCCGTTCAGGCAGTCCAGCAGTTTTATCAAAACCGTTCAGATCTAAATGTATCGTATCCACCGACAAATATTCAATGGTTGGTGGATGATCTGGAGCGGCTGCAACAATATCTGCAACTGGCACAGCAGTTAAAGCTGTGTCTTAACATCAACCTTGAAATTGATGTCGGCCTGCATCGGGGTGGTGTAAGTCATCCGGAGCAGTTTAGCGCCTTACTTGAGCTGATTCGGCAACATCCCAACTTTCTCCAGCTTTCCGGCCTGATGGGCTATGATGCCCATGTTGCAAAGCTGCCAAAAGTGCTGAAAAGCCCGAAAAAAAGTTATCAACAATCACAGCAGACTTATCAACGCTATAAAACTATTCTTCAACAGCAGTTTCCTGAGCTGTGGCAGGCAGATCTGTGCTTTAACGGTGGCGGCAGTCCGACTTTTATGCAGCATTGCCAGCAGAGCGTCTGCAATGATCTGGCCTTTGGCTCGATGCTGCTCAAGCCGCGTGATTTCGAGCTGGACCTTCTGTCTGCTTTTCACTGTGCTTTATGGATTGCAGCGCCCATTTTAAAGATATTGCCTTATAGTCAGATTCCGGGGCTGGAGGTGCTGAGTCATCTGCCGCATAGATATAAAGCCGCCTTTATTTATGGCGGCTACTGGCAGGCAGATTATGTTTATCCAGAAAAAAGCCAGCCACATGCCCTGTATGGACGTAGCAGCAATCAGGAAATGGTCCAGATTCCCAAACACTGTGCAGTAAGCGTTGATGATTATGTGTTTTTAAGACCTCAGCAAAGTGAAGCGGTGATTCCGCAGTTTGCCCGACTGTATGCCTATCATGAAGGACGATTGACTGCATGGGAAACTTGTCGGGAATAAGAAAATCCTGCAGCAAAAAAATCAGCCGGAGTCTTTACTATGCTGGAGCGATTTTCGCCCTAAATCTTATTTTTATTGGGGAAAAGGTTTAATCATGTGGCCAAGCCGTGTAAAATTCCAAATGATTTTTTATTTATCCACCGTTTTTATCTTTTGAGGCTTTGCCTCGATCATAATCTCGCGGTGACATGCTCCATGGTACGGGGCATCACTCCTTAAGGATTTTCTATGCCAATTATCACTTTGCCCAATGGCGATCAAAAACAGTTTGATCAAGCCGTATCCGTGATGGACGTTGCTCAAAGAATCGGTCCTGGGCTTGCGAAAAACACGGTTGCAGGTCGTGTGAATGACCGTCTGGTCGATGCGTGTGATCTGATCACTGAAGATGCCACCCTGCAAATCATTACACCTAAAGATGAAGAGGGTGTCGAGATTATCCGCCACTCTTGTGCGCACTTGGTGGGACATGCAGTGAAGCAATTGTTCCCGGAAGCGAAGATGGTAATTGGGCCGGTCATTGAAGAAGGTTTCTACTATGACATCTGGATGCCACGTCCGTTTACACTGGATGATATGGCCGCGATTGAAGAGCGTATGAAAAAGCTCATCGATCAGGACTATGATGTCGTGAAAAAAATGACACCGCGTGATGAAGTGATTGCAGAATTCACTGCACGTGGCGAAGAGTATAAGCTGCGCCTGATTGCAGACATGCCAGAAGAAACCCAGATGGGCTTGTATTATCATCAAGATTATCTGGACATGTGTCGCGGTCCGCACGTTCCCAATACCAAATTCTTAAAATCTTTCAAGCTGACCAAAATTTCAGGCGCTTACTGGCGCGGTGATGCCAAAAACGAACAGTTGCAACGGATTTATGGTACCGCATGGGCTGACAAGAAACAGCTGGCTGCCTATATCAAGCGTATTGAAGAAGCTGAAAAGCGTGATCATCGTAAAATCGGTAAGGCACTGAACCTGTTCCATATGCAGGAAGAAGCACCGGGCATGGTATTCTGGCATCCAAATGGCTGGACCATTTACCAAGTGCTTGAACAGTATATGCGTAAAGTGCAGCAAGACAACGGTTATGAAGAAATCCGTACTCCGCAAGTGGTCGACTTTACGTTGTGGGAAAAATCGGGGCATGCGGCCAACTATGCGGAAAACATGTTTACCACGCATTCTGAAAACCGTAACTATGCTGTAAAGCCGATGAACTGTCCTTGTCACGTACAGGTATTCAACCAGGGGCTGAAATCTTACCGTGATCTTCCAATCCGTCTGGCAGAGTTTGGTTCATGTCATCGTAACGAGCCATCAGGTTCTTTACACGGCATTATGCGTGTTCGTGGTTTTACTCAGGATGATGCACACATTTTCTGTACCAAAGAGCAAATCGGCACAGAAGTTGCAGACTTTATTAAATTGACACTGGATGTATACAAAGACTTTGGTTTTGAAGACGTACAGATGAAGCTGTCCACGCGTCCTGAAAAACGTGTGGGTGAGGATGCACTTTGGGATCTGGCCGAAAAATCTCTGGCAGATGCGTTAGATGCTGCTGGACTGGAATGGGAGCTTCAGCCAGGTGAAGGGGCATTCTATGGTCCGAAGATCGAATTCTCCTTGAAAGACTGCTTAGGTCGTGTATGGCAATGTGGTACGATCCAGTGTGACTTTAACTTGCCAGAGCGCCTTGACGCCTCTTATGTCACTGAAGATAACGACCGAGATCAGCCAGTAATGTTACATCGTGCAATACTTGGCAGTTTTGAGCGTTTTATTGGTATACTCATTGAACACTATGCAGGTTTGATGCCACCTTGGTTGTCACCTGTGCAAGCATGTGTAATGAATATTACCGATTCTCAAGCTGAAGCTTGTGAGTCAGTCGTCGCGAAACTTAAAGAAAACGGAATTCGAGCAATTTCTGACTTGAGAAATGAGAAAATCGGCTTTAAGATTCGTGAACGTACTTTAGAGCGTATTCCATACTTACTGGTACTTGGGGACCGTGAAGTTGAGGAAGGTACAGTAAATGTTCGTACCCGCTCAGGGAAAAATTTGGGTACTATGTCAATCGATACTTTCGTTGACCTAGTAAAAGCAGCCGTAGCCGAACGCGGCCGGTACATTGTGGAGTAACAGCGATTAAACAGCCTGACCGTAATCAACAGGGTGGTAACAAATCAAACCGTCCTGCCTTGAATGATGAAATTCGTGCAAAAGAAGTCCGTCTTGTAGACGAAAATGGTGAGCAAAAAGGGATTGTAAGCTTAGCTGAAGCCCTGCGCGCAGCAGAAAGCGTTGAGCTTGATCTTGTGGAGATCGTAGCGAATGCCGAGCCACCTGTTTGTAAAATCATGGACTTCAACAAGCATTTGTTTGATTTAAAGCAAAAGCAGAAAGAAGCGAAGAAAAAACAGCATCAAGTCCAGGTGAAAGAAATCAAACTGCGCCCGGGTACTGATGTTGGTGATTACAACGTAAAGTTACGCGCAATCATCAAGTTCCTTGAAGATGGTAACAAAGTGAAAATTACCTTGCGTTTCCGTGGTCGTGAAATGGCTCACCAGCAGTTAGGTCTGGCTCAATTGCAAAAAATTGAAACAGATGTAGCTGAATACGGTACAGTCGAACAAGCACCAAAAATGGAAGGCCGTCAAATGGGTATGCTGCTTGGTCCTAAAAAGAAAAAGTAAGCACTCATTGAGTCTAAAAAGCCCTGCAATTGCAGGGCTTTTTTATGTTGGTTTTATGAGTCTTGATGGGTTTAAAGTTCCAATAGTCTTGAAACATTTGAACAATCGAATGCCGGTATTGTTTAGAAAAGTTGAGTAAATACATGAGGCTGAATTTATGTCTCTCAAGCGCAATGAATAGCTGTCAGATTTCCACATAAGTCCTATTGTTGCTCCGCCCGATCTAGAAAATAACTAAAGTGGCCAAGACAGGAAAGAGAATAAAAAATAAGCCCGTATATTTCAAAATATCAACCGGATATGGTTTTATGAAAGATTGAGGTTTCATGTATTTTTTATTGTGTATATTGTGAATCCACTAGACTGTTATGTATAAAAAAGAAAGACTCCAGTTGGAGTCTTTCTTTGCATAAAAACATTATTCTGCCTTCACTGTTTTTTCGGTCACATCTTCTGAATTTTCTAGCAGTAAATTTTTGCCGATCGGGATTTGTCGTGGCAACTTTTCTTCTGGAATGATACGTTGCAGATCAATGACCAGCAGACCATTTTCATAATCGGCTTGTTGTACTTCAATATGCTCATCTAAACGCAATGACAGCCTAAAGGCGCGACGGGCAATACCTTTATGCAGGTATTCAGTACTTTCTGTTTGTACTGCTTCGGGCTTGCCGGAGATGGTTAATAAACGATTTTCAATTGAAATATCCAGTTCGTTTTGATTGAAGCCAGCAGTTGCCACTACAATGCGGTAATGGTTTTCACCATGTTTTTCAATATTATAGGGTGGATAGTTGGGTGCGTCGCTTTGCATCGCGTAGTCAATAAAATCGTTTAAACGATCAAAGCCAATGCTACGACGGAACAATGGATGAAGATTTAAGTTGCTCATAATTAGAACCTCCTGAGGTCAGCAAAGTTTTAATAACAAGAATTCAAATCTGTCATGATTATCATCGACAGAGCGAAAGAAAACTTTTATCCTTACGCATATTCAATATGTGATTTAGCGGGAAAATTTCAAGATTTTTTCACTTATTTTTTTATAAATTTATAATAAAACACTGAAGTTAAAGTAAAAATAATTTATAGCGTGATGGCTTGCTATTTTTTCATGGCTCTATTACGTTGTTCAAACAAGTCGCTCTTCAGGTAGACGGAGTATAAAATCGAATGATCGATCTATATTATTGGCCAACCCCGAATGGTCATAAAATTACTATTGCCCTGGAAGAGATGGGCCTGAAATATCAGCTTATTCCGGTTAATATTTTGGAAAATGACCAGTTTCAATCCGATTTTCTGGCGATTTCTCCTAATAATAAAATCCCTGCAATTGTGGATCAGGATGGTCCCCGTCATCAGGCGATTTCAATTTTTGAATCGGGGGCAATTTTACAGTATTTAGGACGTAAAACCGGGCTGTTTTATCCACACGATGAGCTAAAACGGGTACAGGTCGAGCAATGGCTGATGTGGCAAATGGGTGGGCTGGGGCCAATGTTGGGCCAGAATCATCATTTTAGCCGTTTTGCACCTGAGCGAATTGCCTATGCAACTGAGCGTTATGTGAATGAATCCAAACGTTTATATGGGGTATTGAATACACAGCTGCTGGGACAGGACTATGTTGCAGGTGAATATTCGATTGCCGATATAGCGGTTTTTCCGTGGTTATTGCGGCATGAATGGCAGCAGATTGATCTGGCCGATTATCCTGAAGTCGAAAAATATATTGCACGTATCAAAGCCCGTCCTGCGGTAGCAAAGGCCTTGGCAATCCAGGTTTAGGCGATGCCATGCATGAAGCAGGTTTATGCTAAACTAGAGTTCTTAAACATAAAACCACCTTTCCGGTGGTTTTTATTGGATAGATGTATGCAAGATTTTTTTCTGAATTTAACCAAGATTATTGAAAGTAATACGCGAATTTATTGGAGTATTATTTTTGGGGTGGCGGCTTGTCTGTTGCTATATATTGCTGAAATTTTCCATGTTGATCATATTATTACGCTCTTAAATACCAAAGATCAGCAGATTTTGGCTGCAGCGATTGATCCGATCACGGACAGATACGGCTGGGCGCGTATGGCAATCATTGTGGCCGCTGTATTGTGGGCAAACTGGGAATTTCTAAAGGCAAAAAAGAAACTGGGCTTAAAACCTTAAGTTTGGTATGTCGCTCCTTTTACTCTTTCTTTCCGCATTCGGGGCGGCAACTCTATTACCGTTGCAATCTGAGGCGGTCTTATTGGGCTTGCTCTGGCAGGAGCATCATCATGCAGCCTTATTGATACTGGTGGCGAGCCTTGGAAATATTCTGGGTTCTTGTGTAAACTGGTATTTAGGTATGCGGGTAGAACAGTATAAACATAAAAAGTGGTTTCCTGTTTCAGAGCAGCAGATGCTGAAAGCGCAACGCACTTACCAGAAATATGGTTATTGGTCGCTACTTTTTAGCTGGGTGCCCATTATTGGTGATCCGATTACCCTGATTGCAGGTTTGCTTAAGGAAAAGTTTGGCCGTTTTTTATGGATGGTCAGCCTGGCCAAGACCGGGCGTTATCTATTTCTCTATTGGGCTTTTAGTATGTGGTAAAAAAAGAGGCGTTCGCCTCTTTTTTAATGACATTCATCGAGTTTAAATTCAATTTCATCTCTAAGGCTGGACGGTTTATACAGCCATAAGGTGCTGGCAAGGCGTTTACTACGGATTTCAGTGCCTTTTAGGGCAGCGATCACTTGCTGGTCGACTTCATAACGTCCCGAACCTTGTCTGATTTTAACGCTTTTGACCTGACCTTCGCGATTGAGCTTCATTTTAAATTTAACTTTGCGGTCATGCCCATGCAGCTGCTCAGGATGAAGATCAAGCTGAGGCTGCTTCAGATATTGAAAATGGGTTTTCTGCCCTTGCTGCTGTGCCTGCCAGTGACTAGAGTTAAAGCTATATTCACAGTCAGTCTGAGTCTCATCTTTTAGTTTGAGGTTAAATACCTGATAGCCAATCAGTGGCAGGGTGGTTTTATTTTCAATATGTGGTTTGGCTTTGGCTGCTTTTACAGCCTGAAGCAGGCGTTGATCAAGCTGGGTAAAACCGGTGCTTTCCTGGATCGAGGCCTGTTCTATTTGCCCCTGCTCATTGACATAGATGCGGACGATGGCAGAGCGATCCTGGCCTTTGAGTTCATCATTATTATAAATAGGTTGAGGAAACTTGCTCCATTCAATACGTGTGGTCAGGTGAGCAGGCTGTACATCAATAGATTGTGTGGGTAATTGATTGACGTTTTTTATTGTTGCGCTATAAGCCGTGGCAAAAGGGGCAGTGAATAGCATTACACACAGGATAGGTTTCATAAGTTTGAGTCTTAAATCAGGCAAAGTACAAGGCGATGAGTCTTGCAGCGCAGTATTTCCTGAAATGGCAACACGAGCAAGTATTAAACATAAAAATCTTATTTTTCTTTAGCTTTGCTGAGGTCTACTGCAAACGGCTCTTGGAGTTGGGTTCAGTTGAATGCAATGATCAGCATGGCCAGGTTTGTCAATTTCGTAATTTAATTCCTTTGCTGCAAAATGTTAGTTTTGCAATTTCCTTCAGAAAAAAGCACTAGTGCTTTTGTTTTAAGCAAAGATGCATTAGAATGTGCGCTCCCTTACCTGCAGGTCGTTGTTGCAATGGTGCAGACGTGCCGAACAGGTGTTTAAAGAGGTTGTTATGGCTAAGTTAAAAACTCGCCGTGGTGCAGCTAAACGTTTCAAAGCGACTGCAAACGGTTTCAAGCGTAAACAAGCGTTCAAACGCCACATTTTGACCAAAAAATCTGCTAAACGTATCCGTCAATTGCGCGGCTGTGTAATGGTTCACGTAAGTGACGTTGCTTCAGTTCGTCGTATGTGCCCATACATCTAAGGAGATTATAAATGGCTCGTGTAAAACGTGGTGTACAGGCTCATCGCCGTCATAAAAAAATTCTTGCTCGTGCTAAAGGTTACTACGGCGCTCGTTCACGCGTATATCGCGTAGCGTTCCAAGCGGTAATCAAAGCAGGTCAATACGCTTACCGTGACCGTCGTCAGAAGAAACGTCAATTCCGTGCTCTATGGATTGCGCGTATCAACGCTGGTGCTCGTCAAAATGGTTTGTCATACAGCCGTATGATCGCTGGCTTGAAAAAAGCTCAGGTGATTATCGACCGTCGCGTACTTGCTGACATCGCTATGCATGACGCAGTTGCATTTGCTGCTTTAGCTTCTAAAGCTAAAGATGCATTAGCTGCATAAGTCTTTAGGACTTAAAGAAAAGACCGCTTTTAGCGGTCTTTTTTTGTGCCTTTATGTATATGGTTGAATCATAAAATTATGAGTAAAAGTTTGAACCCTGATTTTACCTTCATTAGAGAAAGCTGAAATGCGTCAACAATATCATTTTAGACAAGTGGGCGATGATACTCATATTTGGGATGTGCATCGTTTGGTCAAGCTGAGCCAAAGCTTACAGATTAAACAGATTCCAGTGGCAGCTATTCAAGAGCTGAATGAGGCCTATTGGTTTCCTGAAACTCATCCTACCACGCAGCAAATTATTGAACATATTCAGTTGATTCAAGAAGCTGATTTAAGTTATCCCATTATTTTATGCGCAGCAGGGAGGGTGATGGATGGAATGCATCGAGTGGCAAAAGCTCAATTATTGCAGCAGGAAACCATTCAGGCGGTCCAATTTAATATAACCCCAGTACCCGACTTTATTAACCTTGCTGAAGATGAGCTGGATTATGACGAGGACTAAAGATTAATTAGGGTAGAGACGGCCATTTCGCGTATTAGTGACTAAGCACGTGCAGCGGCTTTAACTGATATGCATTGATCAGATGACTTGAGGGCAATACCGTAAATGATGGCTGAAATAAATAAAATCAACGCCGTTGCTACCTCTGCTACAGGGAAAATCATTTTTTTCAGGACTTTGGTATATAAACTCGGCTTGTATTATATTGAGCTGGATAGCCTATTTGGACTGGATTTGCCCTTTTCAGTAAATTTATACTGTTCTGTTAAGCGTGTATTTCATCGGGCATGGCATCAACAGGAGTTATGGTCTAATTCGAGTAATCAGGAAAGTCTGCCGCAGTTGTTTGGATAGCATTCGATGGTCTACTGGATGCTTGGTATACACCGCAAAACTGGGAAAAATATGTGCAGATGAAGAATCTACCCGAATCTCGGCATAGCCGGTGGATACCTGTAAAAAGTCAAAAGAGATTGATGATTTTTTAGCTCAGCTGGGTACTTCTGTGTTATCGCAGATGTGACACCAACATCCTTTAAATTGTCATCTCGTTCTATAAATCTGTTTTAATTCACAGATGTTAGGCCGCTCTGCATTAAAGGAACACGACAGTTGAAGATACAATTTAATGCACAAAACAGAGTTGAATAGCAGCCCTATCAACAAAACTACAGGCCAAAATAGTAGCCAATCAGACAGATAATCACGGTGATAATAATTAAAGTTAATACATTGGTCGCACTGGACTTGCCTGGGTCTTGCGGTTTGTGTGCCTTAGAACTTGCCGATACATGTTTGTCCGTCGTCATGCCAGCGAATGGATCAGGAGTTGCTTTGCTGCTCAGTTGAGCCGTCTTGTAGTGATTCGCAACTTTAACAATAAATTTTGCAGTTAAATCATCAATCTTTTGCGAGAAATGGCGTAAATCCAGTTGCTGTTCAGGGCTTAAAATCTCTCCCTCCGCATGATAAGGATGCTGAATCTGGCTATCAATAAAATCACTTAAGGCTTCTAGACGATAAAGGGTCTGATGGACATAATCTGCTGAGTAATTGGTCGGGATTAAAGCTAGATGGGTGTTTGAATCAGCTTGCAACGCCGGGATGCTGCCATAATAAGGCAAAGAGCTATAAGTCGGCTCTGTAAAACCTTGGGCCCATCTATTTTGAAACAGCTCCTGTTCGGTATAAGTCTGAATATCATCCCAGTTTGGCGCCTCCAGATCGGCATTAATACGTTTGGCCAATTTAGAATTTAACTGATAACCCCAGAAAGTTTCATGCCGTAAAGGAGACTGCTGAGCAGGAGGGGCTTCATAGTCATTATCTGCGCTATACCATTCTGCCAGTTCCTTCCCAATCATCCAGGCCATTTTCTCCTGCTTTCCATGGCTGATAATCACATGCGCGAAAGGCACCAGTTCGACATTGGCATTGGGGTTCTTTTCATCTTCCAGTAAATGTGAGGAGTGCAGGCTCAAGCGAAGAACCCCCTGTTTTTTTAAGCCTTCCAGCCAGATCTGAAAGTGTTGGGCCAAGAGATGCTGTGAAAGCAGGTCACGAAAAGTTAAATGGTGCTGATTAAAAATGGAGTGATTCAGCCACTGGCTAAAGCCAAGATCCTGAGTCAGAAACTCGTTACCATAAGTCACAAGGGTCAGTTGCTGTTTCCAAATTTGATCGAGTGCCATAGTGATTTGATCTCTTTGATATTGTTTATATCTTATACTTTTTATATTTGATCCTGCCAATCTAATTTTCCTGTACAGGTCTCTTCATCAAAGTCTTTAAAAACTGTTAGAATATGGGGTTTTTAAAATAATTTTTTAACCTGTTGCTTTGAGAGTTACTATGTCACTGGAAGCCCTGACCACTGAAGCGCTCGCTGCGATTGCAGCAGCTCAAGACCTTGCTGCACTTGATCAAGCCCGAGTGCAATTTACAGGGAAAAAAAGCCAGCTCGCGGAACAATCTAAGTCGCTGGGTAAAATGGATCCTGAACAGCGTAAAGCGTTCGGCGCACAAATTCATGCAGTCCGTGAAGCAATTACCAGTGCTTTGACCGCACGTCAGGCTGAACTGCATCAAGCCGCATTAGAACAAAAGCTGGCGAGCGAAACAATTGATATTACTTTGCCGGGTCGCGGTCAGCAGGTGGGCAGTATCCATCCGGTGACCCAGGTTCAGGAACGTATTTGCCAGTTCTTTACCAAAGCCGGTTTTACCGTGGAAACAGGTCCAGAAGTTGAAGATGACTATCATAACTTTGAAGCCCTGAATATCCCGGGACATCACCCTGCACGTGCCATGCATGATACCTTCTACTTTGATGTCAACCACCTGCTGCGTACCCATACGTCTGGAGTGCAGATCCGTACCATGGAAACCCAGCAACCGCCGATCCGTATTGTCTGTCCGGGGCGAGTATATCGCTGTGACTCGGACCAGACGCATTCACCGATGTTCCATCAGATCGAAGGGTTATACGTTGCGGAAAATACCAGCTTTGCTGAACTGAAAGGTTTGCTAGTCAATCTACTGAATGAATTCTTTGAAAAAGATTTAACAGTACGTTTCCGTCCGTCTTATTTCCCATTCACTGAGCCAAGTGCTGAAGTGGACATTATGGATGAGCGCGGCAAATGGCTGGAAGTACTAGGCTGCGGAATGGTGCATCCAAATGTACTGCGTGCAGCAGGCATTGATCCGGAACAATACAAAGGCTTTGCATTTGGTTTGGGGGTAGAACGTTTTGCCATGCTACGTTATGGCATTAATGACTTGCGTATGTTCTATCAAAATGATGTGCGTTTTTTACGCCAGTTTGCTTAAAACTTTTTAATAATCCTCTCCTAACCTCTCCTTTTAAAAGAGGGAATCCGCGAAATAGATGGAGTTCTCTCCCTTTGGAAAATGGGGGGTAGAGGGGGATTCTAGAGATTTGAATTACAGGTTTTATATCAATGAAAATTAGCGAAAATTGGCTGCGCACATGGGTTAACCCAGCCATCGACAGCGAAAAATTATCTGACCAACTAACAATGCTCGGTCTGGAAGTCGATGAGCTGGCTCCAGCAGCAAAACCATTTACAGGCGTAGTGGTGGGTGAGGTTTTAACAGTAGAACAGCATCCTGATGCCGATCGCCTGCGGGTAACAACAGTAAATATTGGTTCGGGTGAACCGTTACAAATCGTATGCGGTGCGCCCAACGTCCGCGCAGGCATGAAAGCGCCGGTGGCAACCATCGGTGCGGTTTTACCAGGCAATTTCAAGATTAAAAAAGGCAAACTGCGCGGTGTTGAATCACAAGGTATGCTATGTGGTGCTTCTGAAATTGATCTGGAAGATAAAATTGACGGTCTTTTAGAATTACCGGATGATGCTCCTGTCGGTGTCAATATCCGTGAATATCTGGATCTGGATGACCATGTGATTGACATCAGTATCACGCCAAACCGGGGTGACTGTTTTAGCATTCGTGGTATTGCACGTGAAATCGGGGTCATCAACCAGCTGCCAGTAACTGTACCGGAAATCAAGGAAGTTGCTGCAACGATTAATGATGAGAAGAAAGTCGTTGTCTCAACTGAAGGTTGTCCACGTTACTTGGGTCGTGTGATCAAGAATGTAAATACCAAAGCGCCGACACCAGAATGGATGGAGCGTGCTCTGGTGCGTTCAGGCATTCGTCAGCACAGCATTCTGGTGGATATTACCAACTATGTCCTGATGGAGTTGGGTCAACCTCTTCATGCTTTTGATGGCGGTAAAGTTCAGGGTTCTGTCCAGGTTCGTCAGGCAACAGCAGGTGAAAAACTTGTATTGCTAAATGAACAGGAAGTCGAGCTGCAAGATGATGTCATGGTGATTGCAGATGATGAAAAAGCATTGGCCATTGCGGGTGTAATGGGAGGCTTGTCTTCATCAGTTACCGATGAAACAACAGAAATTTTCCTGGAATCAGCCTTCTTTGCTCCGCTGTATATTGCTGGTCGTGCGCGTCGTTTTGGTCTGCATACAGATGCCTCGCAGCGTTATGAGCGTGGGGTCGATTTTGAACTTCCAATGCTGGCTATGCACCGTGCTTCACAATTGATTGCTGAACTGGCTGGCGGTGAATTTGGACCAATTGTTGTGGCTGAAAATCCAGCAGCATTGCCAACGCGCGAAGCGATTGAACTTGAACAGGCACAAGTAGACCAATTGCTGGGTTATAGTATTGAGCCTGGCTTTATTCGCGATGCATTAATGCGTCTGGGCTGTGAGGTGACGGTCAAGGCAGAAGGGCAATGGTCCGTTGTTCCGCCATCACACCGTTATGATATGGTGATTTATCAAGACCTGATTGAAGAAGTGGCGCGTATTCACGGCTATGACAATATTCAGATCAGCTTGCCAGTACTTGAAGCCAAACTTGCAAAATATCAGGATCAGTTTGAAACCGCACAATTGCGTCAGACAGCGGTGACTTTGGGTTATCAAGAAGCGATCAGTTTTAGCTTTGCTGATTTGAAGCTTGAAAAGCAGTTAAATCCTGCGGTTAATCCATTGGCATTAGCCAACCCAATCTCTAGTGATTTGGCGGTGATGCGTTCGACCCTGCTTTCCAGCCTGATTCCTTGTGTGCAGTACAATACCAACCGTCAGCAGAGCCGTGTCCGTTTCTTTGAATTGGGTTTACGCTTTGACTATCAACATGCTGCCTCAATTCATGATCTTAAGCAGATTCCAACCTTTGCCCTGATTGCCACAGGTTCACGCACTGCGGAAAGCTGGCATGCAAAACCGCAAGCGATGGATTTCTTCGATTTTAAAGGCGATGTAGAAGAAATTCTGGCTGCTGCACGCTTGAAAGTGGAATATGTACGTTCTGAACGTGCCTGGTTGCATCCTGGTCAATCCGCGGAAATTCTCGTGAATAATGAATCAATAGGTTATTTGGGGCGTTTACACCCTTCACTTGAAGATGAACTGGATTTAACAACGACTTGGGTCGCAGAACTGGATCAAAATGCTGTTTTGCAAACTTATGTATCTAATTTTACAGAATTATCACGTTTTCCGTCGGTTCGACGTGATATTGCGCTTTTAATTAGTGATAAGATTAATGTTAGCGAAATTCAGGGACTTATCGAAAAAACAGGTGGAGAGCTTTTAGACTCGACATGGCTATTCGATGTGTATACTGGACAAGGAGTAGAGGAAGGGAAACGCTCACTGGCATTTGCACTTCTCTGGCAGCATCCAAGCCGTACACTGGAAGATGCTGAAATTAAATCAGGTATGGATAATATCCTTCAAGTGTTGGAAAACACTTATCAAGCGACATTGAGGGCTTCATGACAGCATTAACAAAAGCAGAAATGGCTGATCATTTAAGTGAGCTCACGAGTTTAAACCGTCGTGAAGCTAAACAAATGGTCGAGTTGTTTTTTGATGAGATTAGCCAAGCACTAATCTCAGGCGAGCAGGTCAAATTATCAGGTTTTGGGAACTTTGAGTTACGTGACAAACGTCAACGTCCAGGTCGTAATCCTAAAACCGGGGAAGAAATTCCAATTTCTGCACGCCGTGTCGTTACCTTCCGCGCCGGACAGAAATTCCGTCAACGCGTAGGGAATGAGCAGATCAATTGATCTGCTTTTTTCTTTGAGTAACAAGCTATAAAAATTTAGATTTTTATAGCCACAAAAAAAGAGAGCCAATGGCTCTCTTTTTTTGTACTGAATAATCGTAATGATTATTGAGCAGCAGCTTCAGAAGCAGCAGTTGCGTCAGCAGCAGCGTCAACAGCAACAGCAGCAGCAGCAGCAGCTTCAGAAGCAGCAGCAGCTTCAGTAGTAGCAACTTCAGAAGTAGCTTCTACAGCAGCAGCATCAGCAGCAGCTTCAGCTTCAGAAGCAGCTTCTACAGCTTCAGAAGCAGCTTGGTTAGCGTCAGTAGCAGCGTCGTCAGCTTTTTTAGCACAACCAACGAAAGCTAAAGTAGTAGCAACTGCAGCAGCAATAGCGATTTTTTTGAATAACATGGCATCACTCTCTAAAAAAATGAGATTAAAAAAAACCGGAGTTAGGCTGTAATATGCTTTTATTATTCCTAATTTTGTCAGGGACTAACAACGCAGGAGCAGTCTAACTGGTCTGTAAATATGCTATCACCGTGGATTTTGAATTGCTACTGGCTAAACCGTTAAAAATGTAGAAAAATGATAAAAATGAAGAGTTTTTTAACAGAAAATAACAATTAATTGAAAGATTAGGATTGGAGAAAGGCAGGTTACATTTTTTAAGTTTCTGATTACTTTGTTTTATTTATTTTATTAATCAAAACCTTAAAAATAAGTTTACATGATTTCATGCATATTGTTTCAAAGTGTAAGGCTTGTCAACCAAAAAAGGCCACCTAATAGGTGGCCTTTTATGTGATGATTAATATTAATTAGATGCTTTACGTTTCATCTGGTCAAAGAACTCATCATTGGTCTTGGTTTCTTTCATCCGATCCAGTAAGAATTCCATGGCTACCAGTTCATCCTGGGTGTGGAGTAATTTACGCAGAATCCAGACTTTACGCAGATTATCTTCGGACATCAGGCGCTCTTCACGACGCGTGCCTGATTTCTTGATATTCATGGCAGGGAATACACGTTTTTCTGCAATACGGCGATCTAGGGTAATTTCTTGGTTGCCTGTACCTTTAAATTCCTCGTAAATCACTTCATCCATCTTGCTACCGGTTTCAATCAGCGCAGTCGAGATGATAGTCAATGAACCGCCTTCTTCGATATTACGTGCCGCCCCAAAGAAACGCTTTGGACGCTCCAGCGCGTGAGCATCAACACCACCTGTGAGCACCTTACCAGAGGAAGGAATCACAGTGTTATAAGCACGCGCCAGACGTGTGATTGAGTCAAGCAGAATGACGACATCTTTTTTATGTTCAACCAGACGTTTGGCTTTTTCAATAACCATTTCTGCTACCTGAACGTGACGGGCCGGTGATTCGTCAAAGGTTGAAGCCACCACTTCACCGCGAACAGTACGTTCCATTTCAGTAACTTCTTCAGGACGTTCGTCAATTAAAAGTACAATCAGGAAAACTTCCGGGTTATTGCGGATAATAGACTGGGCGATATTTTGTAGCAGCATGGTTTTACCTGCTTTTGGCGGCGCTACAATAATCGAACGTTGACCTTTACCAATCGGTGCAACCAGATCGACTACACGTGCAGTCAAATCTTCAGTTGTACCATTGCCTAGTTCCATGATCAGCTGTTCAGTTGGAAAAAGTGGGGTCAGGTTTTCAAATAGGATCTTATTACGCGAGTTTTCTGGCGTATCGTAGTTAATCTGGTTGACTTTGAGCAGAGCAAAATAACGTTCACCTTCTTTAGGCGGACGAATTGTGCCGGTAATAGTATCGCCAGTACGCAGGTTAAAACGACGGATTTGTGAAGGGCTGACATAAATATCGTCAGGACCTGCCAGATAAGAGCCTGCGGCAGAGCGTAAGAAGCCAAATCCATCTGACAAAATTTCTAGAACGCCATCACCAAAAATCTCTTCGCCATTCATTGCATGACGTTTTAAGATGGCAAAAATAATGTCTTGCTTGCGGTTACGCGCCATACCTTCAAGGCCCATAAACTCGGCAATCTTGATGAGTTCGCCAATCGGTTTTTTCTTGAGTTCGGTTAAATTCATAGGTAGTCAGATAGAATCAAAGTTCTGAGGTACAGGTTAGAAAGGGAGTAAGATTTGGCCGCATACAAGCATTCAAACGAAAGTAATTGAATTTGTAGAAGAACAATTCAGAGATCTGTTTGATTGTTTGAAAGAGAAACGTGAAAAACAATTTCTATTGCCGAGCGGCATCTTATGTAATGTATCTTTTAAGAAATTGGCAGGATTTAGCATCCTTTATCTCTTGAGTTAGAAATATAAGAGAGAAACCGCTTTTTGTCAATTTATAGTCGAAAAAAATACGCGGCGATTTGTCGCGTATTTTAATTTGAATTGGATATGCTTAGATATTTTCATCAATAAACGCAGTCAATTTTGATTTTGGTGCTGCACCTACTTGAGTCGCAATCACTTCACCGCCTTTAAACATCAGCAATGCAGGAATGTTGCGGATATTGAAATTTACTGCAGTTTGTTCGCAAGCCGTCACATCTACTTTGACAATTTTTACTTTGCCTTGGTATTCATCTGCAAGGACTTCAAGTACAGGGGCAATGGCTTTACATGGTGCACACCAGCCTGCCCAGAAGTCTACTAGTACAGGAATCTCCGATTGAAGAACGTCTGCTTCGAAGTTTGCGTCAGTAGTATTTACAATGTTGCCAGACATGAAAGGCTCCAGAAATAATTTTTAAAGATGACTATATTTCTTAGTATTACATAGCCTTCTTTAACAATGTAGGGGAAGCTGTAAATTTTGAAGCTTAAATCGTGTTTTGTCCAATGGATGATGACGATAGTCATCATCGTGTCATGCAATTGACATATAAATGAAAAAATAATTACGCGAAATTGTGCTGTTAAATGGCTTTTAAATTGCATGGTTGTGAATTACTCTAGGCACAATTTGTAAAAGGTTGATTTCTGAAATGTCTGATTTTTTGATTGATGAAGAGCTACTTGCAGCCATCGATATGGGATCAAACAGCTTTCATTTGGCGATTGCCCGTGTGGATCATGGCGAAGTTAAAAAAGTCGTATCAATGTCAGAAAAGGTTCAGCTGGCTGCAGGGCTGGATGAAAATAAGAATTTAACTGAGGCAGCACAGCAGCGCGGTCTGGCATGTCTGGCACGTTTTGTGGGACGTTTGGGGGCCGTGCAGCCCAACCGTTTAAGAATCGTGGCAACCAATGCGCTACGCCAGGCTAAAAACGGGGATGAATTTATTCAAAAAGCGGCTGAAATTCTGCCTAAGCCGATAGAAATTATTGCAGGGCGAGAAGAAGCTCGTCTCATTTATCTGGGTGTGTCACACACCATGGAAAATTCAGGTCGCCGCCTGGTGGTGGATATTGGTGGTGGTTCAACCGAACTGATTATTGGTGAGGAATTTGAGCCGATTCATACAGAGTCGGTGCAAATGGGTTGTGTGGCTTTTACCAAAGCTTATTTCCCTGAAGGTCAAATCAGTAGCAAGGCTTTTGATAAGGCGGTCACTGCAGCACGTAAAGAAATTTCTGGTATTGCCAATACCTATAAGGCAGCAGGTTGGGATGCGGTAGTTGGCTCAAGCGGTACGATTAAAGCCTGTCGCCAGATCTGTGTGAACATGGGCTGGAGCAATGATAAGGAACAGCTTACCCGCGAAGGTCTAGAAAAACTGAAAGACAAGCTGCTGAAATACAAACATGTCTCTGAAATGGAATTTGAAGGACTTAAAGAGGATCGCCGTGCAGTTCTGCCGGCAGGTATTGCTATTCTTTATGCCGTTTTTGATGTCCTGAATGTTCGTTATCTAACCTATTCTGATGGTGCATTACGTGAAGGGGTCATGTATGACCTGTTGGGCCGTTTTAAGCATGAAGATATTCGAGACCGTTCGGTACATGCCCTGATTGGACGTTATAGTGCCGACAGCAAACAGGCAGAGCGTGTAGTGCAAACTGCACAAAAAATGTTTGATGATATGGCTGAACAGCTTGGACTGAACAGTGATGACAGTGACCTGTTGCGCCGGGCTGCCTATTTGCATGAAATTGGTCTGGCAATCAGCCATAGTGGTTATCAGCGTCATGGTGCCTATTTGTTGCAGCACTCCGACATTGCCGGTTTTTCCCAAATCGACCAGAACTATTTGTCACATTTAGTCGCGCACCATCGTCGCAAATTGCGCACTGATGCCAAGATTGATGTGATGAAAGTGGGCGGATCTAAACTTTTATACTTGTGTTTGCTGCTTCGTCTGGCGGTTTTGGTCAATCACAGCCGCAGTGATGAGATGCTTCCTGCCATTGAACTCAAGGCAAAAAATACGCAACAATGGCAGCTCAGTATTTCCGGTGATGCCAAACAGTGGCCATTGCTAATCGCTGAGCTGCATGATGAACAGCTGCAGTTTAAAAATTGGGACATTGATCTCTCGATTCAGTCTGAACAGTTTGTTAATTAATACCTTTATAGGGATGAAAAACGGTTAACCTATGAGAAATAAAGCTACCCCATCAAAAGCATGGAAGACAGTGCAGATCGCCCGTCATCCGGAACGTCCACAATTTCTGGATTATGTTGGTGAAATATTCACTGAATTTGATGCTTTACATGGTGACCGTTTATATGGTGATGATGGTGCCATGATTGGCGGTCTAGCTCGCTTTGATGGGCAGCCCGTGATGATTGTCGGTCAGCATCGCGGTCGCAGTACCCGTGAAAAACTACAGCATAATTTCGGCATGAGTAACCCGGAAGGTTACCGCAAGGCCCAGCGTTTACTAGACATGGCGGAACGTTTTAATCTGCCGGTCTTTACCTTTATTGATACCATGGGCGCTTATCCGGGGGTAGGGGCAGAAGAACGTGGTCAGGCTGAAGCAATTGCCACCAGCCTTGCTCAACTCTCTAATTTGAAAGTGCCTGTAATTGCTACGGTACTGGGTGAAGGTGGTTCGGGTGGCGCACTGGGTATTGGTGTCGCGGATCGGGTCATTATGCTGTCTCATAGTATCTATTCTGTGATTTCGCCAGAAGGCTGTGCATCTATTTTGTGGAAAACTGCAGAGAAAGCAGAGGTAGCGAGTGAAGCGCTGGCCCTGACAGCAGACAAGCTGCAGAAAATGGGGATTGTGGAATATGTCGTGGATGAAGGTGAGGGCGCTCATTTAAATCCGGATCAGGTCATGAACAGCCTGAAAGCTGTCCTGAAAGAAGCTTTAAATGAATTGCAACCGATGGAAGCACAAGAGCGATGCGAAGCACGTTACCAACGTTTAATGAAGTTTGGCAGCGACAATTTAGGTCTGGTTTCTTAAAGCAACTGCAGGAATTTCCTGCAGAAAAAAAATTTCTAATCGGATGCAGTGGTGGCGTAGATTCTATGCTGCTGCTGCATCTGATGTTTTTTTTCTGTCCCGAAAAAGTGCGTGCCATTTATGTGGATCATCAATTGCAGCACATGAGTGCAGGGTGGGGAACTTTCGTCCAGCAGCAATGTCAGCAGCGGCATATTCCCTGCATCGTCCAGCCGGTTCAGGTCCTGAGTGGAAATCTTGAGCTTCAGGCTCGTCAGGCTCGTTATCAGGCTTATGCACAACATCTGCAAGTCAATGAAATTCTGGTATTGGCCCATCATCAGCAGGATCAGGCAGAAACCTTGATGCTGCGCCTGCTCTCTGGTGCAGGAATTGATGGTCTGGCCGCTATGAAACCGGTAGATCAGCGAGAAAATCTAACCATCTGGCGGCCATTGCTAGATATCTCCCGTGAGCAGATTTGTCAGTGGGCTATGGATTTAAATATCCAGAATATTGAAGATCCGACCAATCAGGATATTCACTATGATCGTGCTTGGGCACGTGAGCAGTTATGGCCAGTGCTGACAGAACGTTATCCTAAAATGCAGAATGCTTTGGCGCGTAGTGCCGTACTAATGCAGGATACACAGGATATTTTGCAGGAAATTGTGCAGCAGGATTTGAAATCTTGCGGCACTGCAGCAAGGCTTGATTTAACCCGGTTGAATCAATTATCTAAAGCACGACAACGCCAGCTCTTGTCGATCTGGATGAAAGGCACAGCACAATATCGTCCTGCCTTTGATATGGTGGAACGTTTGCAGCGTGAAGTTATTGCTGCAAAACTGGATGCTCAGGCTGCACTGCATTGGCAAGGCTATTATTATGTGCGTTATCAGCAACAGCTCTATCGCTTAACAGCTGCTGTTTATCAGGCAGATCGAAATGCTATTCCCGTTGAGCAAGTCCTGCAGTTGAACTTGGCTGCCAATGTGCGACTGCCTTCAGGAAGCTTTAAAATTCAGCAGGCAACTGTGGGTTTATCCAGAGATTTACTGAATCGGCGGCTGAAACTGACACGAAGACAAGGCGGTGAAAAAATCCATTTGCATGGACGTGTAGGTAACTGGCCCTTAAAGAAAGCCATTCAGGAAGCGCAAATATTTCCCTGGACACGACATACGATTCAAATATTAAGCACAGATAATGTTATGCTAGGCGTGTTTACACCTCAGGGATTCTGGTTGGCTCAATCTGCATATTGTACAGCAGGGGGGTGGCTACCTATTTTGGTTTCTTCGACATTAGAACTCAACGACGAGCATTGAACATGAGTGCAGCTTTAAATTGTAATATCTGTTTTATCGGTGGCGGTAATATGGCGCAGGCTTTAATTGGCGGCCTGATTTCACGAGGATTGGCAGCAACACGTATTACAGTGGCTGATCCGGTTGAAAAAGTCCGTACGCTGCTGGCAGAAAAAGATATACATGTGGCTGATGATAACCAGGCTGCGATCAAAGATGCGGATATTGTCGTGTTTGCAGTTAAACCTCAGGTGCTGGCTAGCGTACTGCTACCCTTGAAAGGATTGGTGAGTGACAAGCTGATTATTTCTATTGTCGCAGGTGCAGAAATTGCGACTTTGTCGCGACTATTGGGGGCGGAACGTATTGTACGGGTGATGCCAAATACTCCGGCGCTGGTGCAAACCGGCGCACATGGACTATATGCCCATGACAATGTCGAGGCAACTGACCGAGAGCTGGCCAGTCAAGTTCTCGCTTCTACTGGTCTGACAATTTGGGTAAACTCAGAGGCACAGATTGATGCAGTGACAGCTGTATCCGGTTCGGGACCTGCCTATTTTTTCTATATGATGGAAAGCATGATCCGTGCGGGCAAAAATTTAGGTCTGGATGAGAAGACTGCTACTGCTCTAACTTTGCAGACTGCATTAGGTGCAGCGCAGATGGCCATTACCAGCTCTAATACACCCGCTGAACTGCGTAAAAATGTAACTTCTCCTAATGGGACAACGCAGGCAGCGCTGGAGGTTTTTGACCGTGCGCAAATCTCGCAGAATATTCAGGCAGCTTTGGCGGCTGCACAAAAACGTAGCCAAGAACTTGCACAAGAACTTAGTGAAAGTAATCAATCTTCAGTTTAATTTTTAGGAACGTTCAAGTATGGGTGCAAATTCTGCGCTAATTTTTGGCATTATCATTAACGTCGCGATTTTGCTCGTATTCTTCCGCTTTTTAATGCAACTGGCTGTCATCAGTCCCTATAATCCGGTAGTACTTTCAACTGTCAAGGCGACAAAAATTGTAGATGTATTCGGTCGTATCTTTCCGACCCTGGGCAAAGGCCGGGTCAATACGGCAGCTTTGGCCTTGCTGGTGGTGTTATATCTACTCAAGATTTTTGGCATGATGTATTTGTCCGGAGGGATGCCGAATGGCCCTGTACATCTGCTGATTTTGACTTTTGTCACGATGATTCAGGACCTGATCCGTTTCTGTCGTTATCTGATTTTTGCAGCCATTATTTTAAGCTGGGTGGTCATGTTTACCCAATCGCGTTCTCCTTATATTGAGGTAGTGCAGGAACTGGCTGAACCGATTCTGGCACCATTTCGCCGTATTATGCCGAATATGGGCATGATTGACCTGTCTCCAATTATGGCGATTCTGGCCTTGATCATTATTGAAATGATTATGAATCAAGTTGCCATTGTCTTGTTGACTGGCCTTTAACAAGATTTTAAAAAAGGATGCTAAGGCATCTTTTTTTATAGGGGACAAATGGGAAACTCTTTTAATGAAGAGCTCTGGTTTAATTTGCCCCCAGAAAACCCTTGAATGGCACATTAAGCAAGCAAATTAAAATGATGGGTTTTATCCTGCTCTCTTCAGCGCAACTCTGGTCTCGGGACGGATAAATATAGTGTCCAGGTGAAATATTTACCAAGGAGCGTGTGATGTCCAGTCTATTTATTGTCATGCTTGGAGGCCGTCATGTGCGGGCAAATATGGAAGTCCATGATGTGGTTCTGGCGGTGGGGGAAAGTCTGGAAGAAACCTATCCGCAACTGAAAAATGCTTGGTTTGGCGAACAGCAAGGTTTGCATATAGATGCCTGGGCACAGATTCATGGCGTAGAGTTTGCAGGAAAGTCTTACCAGATTCAATTTACGGATGCCGCACCGAATCAGGCGAATGAAAAACTCTGGCTTATTAATCTGGGGGGCTATGATGCACATGAATTTGGCGAGCTGCATCGTTATGTGCTGGTGGTCGCACAAAATGCTATGGTCGCCAAGCAGCGGGGTAAAGCCCATTTTGCACGGCACTGGCAAAAGCAGCATACTGATCGAGTGCTAGATATAGATGACTGCATTGCCATCGATCATGTCTATGGCCGTTATATTCAGTTGGTCGAGGGTGAGTTTAAGCCTAATCGCTGGGAAAATACCTATCTGTCGATTTAAATGGATGAAATGATAAACAGAGGGTGATGTAGCAGATCTCGACGAGTGGTAGCAAAAAACGCTTTATCAAATCTTAATAATGGGCATAATACGATTAAAAATATCGTTTCTGAATAAGATGGAATGTCTTAAATGGATTTAATTCAGGCAAATGGACAACCGCGTTACGGACGTTTTAAGGAAATTCCCAAAAGCATTGATTATGATGCCTACCGCTACAAAACCCCTTATGGAAATACGGTTTCGGGTTGGCGTAAACATTTAAAGTATAAAAAATTCAAGTTTTGTAGTATTCAGCACGAGCACTATACGATTGGTCTGGCGATTGCCGATATCGCATGGGCTGGGCATAGTTTTGTCTATATCTATAATCATCTCACCAATGATGTACAGGAATGGAAGGCGATTAATTTTCTGGCACGGCATACGGTACTGGATGAGCAGCCGCTGTTTAATCATAGTTATTTTAATAAGTCACCTTTTCAGATCGAGATTCAGCATAGCAACGGGGTGCGTTATATCAACGTTACCAAATATGGAGAAATCAAACTTTCGGCCCGCATCTTCTGTGCAGGAACAGAGCCACTGAGTATGTGCAGTCCGACCGGAATTAATGGCTGGACCTATACCCAAAAATTGACCACGCTGGCATGTGAAGGGTATTTCGTCAACAAGCAGGGCCAAACCCTGCAATTTAATGAACGGACTTTTGCCTCCCTGGATGATACTTGCGGCTTTTTGCGCCCTGAAACGGCATGGTTCTGGCTGTCCAGTAATTTTAGGGATGCCAATCAAAACCGGATCGGGATTAATCTGGCATCTGGTGTCAATGAAAGTTTTGGCAATGAAAACTGTTTATGGGTGAATGGAAAGATTTATCCACTCGCAGATGTGCTGTTTCAGCAGGAAAATGAAAACCAGTGGAGTATTCAGTCGCTGGATCAACGTTTAAATCTGACAGTTAAAACCGGCTGGCGTCGTTATGAGAATCTGAATCTGCGTTTGGTCGGTAGTCAGTTCAGTCAGTGGCAGGCCAAAATCTGTGGCACCATTCAGCAAGGTGATCAGGAAATTATTCTGTTAAATGAATATGGGCTTTTAGAGCAGCACTATGCGAAGTGGTAAGATTTTTTTATTGCTGCCTCCTTAAAGAGTCTTTCCTATTCTATTCAGAATATGAGTCAGTTTCGGTGTTTAGAAATTGACATCTTATTTTTTACCTCCAGCTACCTGATAAAAATGCCAGTCCATATTGTTTAGGGACTGGCATAATTCAAGCGTGAAGACTTTTTTGTAATCTGACGGCCTATCTTTGCTGAGCGCTTAAGCTTGTGCGGCCTGCCAGAATGCTTCACCCGCCAGAATTGGATTATTGGTTTCTTCCAAAGTTTTGACCCAGACTTCGTATTGCGCAATGACTGGGTGTTGGCTTGGATGGAAGTCAGCTTTAAACCAGTCACGATATTGCTTGCCCATGCGTGTTAGCACCCCTTTTCTACCAAAGAACCACGGCAGGCCTTTGAGGTTCATTTGCCAGCGCTGTAGTCGGTTAAAACCATCATATTTCAACATGATATTTGCGCGGTAGAGGGTAAAGCCGAACATCACCACCGTGATAAACGGCAGGGCCGCTTTACGGGTTAATTCGGGTGTCTGGGCGACCTCTTTCATCACATCGAAGGCCACATCACGGTGTTCCATTTCCTCAATGGCATGCCAAGCGAAAAGAGCGCGCACATAAGGATGTGCTGCAGCCAGTGTCTGCTTATGGGCATAAAACGTTTCTGCCATTAAGGCGGTTAAGTGTTCTGCAGCAGCAGTGACGGCAATATTGTAATGTGGTGAACGGTACTTGAGATCTCTGTTCATCATACTATTCAAGCGGCTAATAAACTGGTCAACCGGCATCCCTTGCTCACGCATCAGATCATTCATTTGGTCATGTGCAATACCATGCTGCGCTTCCTGACGAATAAAATCGGCTACACGCTGCTGTAGCTTGGGGTCTTTGATTTGGTCGCGAAACAGTCGCACACTCAGAATAAAATAGCGCTCGCCATCTGGAAAGGTCAGGCTGAGCGCATCAAACATGCGGGTCAGAAAAGGATCACCGCCAAACCAGTAACGTGGAATTTCATCAAGCTTGAAATCAAGATTGCTACGGACCACAGGTTGTATGGTGGATTTTACTATAGCGTTCATTTACTTTTATTCTTTTTTCTGGAGATATTGACAGTATGTCGGAGAGTGGGTGAATTGTTTTGACAGATATTGCCAATTTTTATACATTTTACGCCAGAAGAAATAAAAAATATATCGTGTTGCAGCCGTGATTGGGAATCGCTATGCAAGAGATCAAAATATCCAATGGTTATATCCAGCTGTGGGCAAGTTATTTACGAAGCCGGCAGATTGATCCTTTACATGCTGATTTCCTGAAAGATTTTAAGGAGCAATTGCAAGGCTTGATTGATCAGCCTTTTGATATACAGGTGCCACTGCAACTGCTTAACAATGTATTGCTCAGCACCCGGCAGCATCTTGATTGTCCGCAGTTAATTTTTGAAATTGTCCAGGAAATCAGGCCAGAGCATTTTGGTGTGCTGGGTTATATGGCTTCCAAAAGTAGCAGCATTTCAGAAATCATCGGTTATATCATACGCTTTCAACGGCTGGTGGTGGATGGCAGTGATCTTATTCCTTTTCAACTGCGACAGCATGAACAGAGTGTCGAGTTGTACTGGGCTTTTCTGGAGGAACGTTATAATGTTCTGAATGAACTGACCATAGCGGCAATGGTGCAACTGGGCCGTTTTATTTTGCAGGAGCAGCCTTTGTTGTTGCGCAGCATCCACTTTGCACATCGGCCTGAGATTGCAGTGATTCATTTTCAAAAGTTTTATGCAACAGAGCTTAAATTTTCTCAACCTCATTATGCACTGGAGCTGGATGTGCAAGGCCTGAACCTGAAATCTGATCAGGCTGACCCGATGCTGCTGCAACTGTTAATTCGTCAGGCTGAAGGGGAAATTGCCGCCCGGCCACAACTGGAATCGACGCTGCAACATGCCCAAAGGCTGATTGCAGATCACTTGCGTATGCACCAGCAAGCTTTAAAAATTGAACAGCTGGCAGAACATCTGCTGCTGTCTGTCCGTACTTTGCAGCGTAAACTTGCCGAGCAGGGCACAAGCTTTAAAAAGCTGCTGGAACAGGAGCGGATAAAACGTTGTGATCTGCTGCTCCAGCAGGAGATCAGCTTGAGTGAGATTGCCGAGCAGCTGGACTATTCTGACCAGTCTGCCTTGGCACGTGCTTATAAGGCAGCAACGGGCCGCACTTTATTACAATACCGTAAGCAGCCCAAACAAGATCAGCGTTAACAAAGCGCTCTGTGATGACCGTCATCTCAAGAGACACATTTAAGCGGTTTTTAGTTTTGGGTAACGTACCGCAATGGCGATTACGGCAAAAATTGCCAGAATCCAGCAGTAATATACGCCACCAATCAGTTCGACCGGAGAGAGTTTGGCAATTGAACATGCCAGCAGCAACTGTGCGCCATAAGGAATCAACCCCTGAACGACGCAGGAAAAAATATCCATTAGGGCAGCGGCTCGTTTGGGATCTACGCCGTATTCTTTGGCTACTTCACGGGCCATATCTCCCGACAGGATAATGGCCACGGTATTATTTGCCACAAACAGATTAGAAAATACCACCAGAAAACTGATGCCAATTTCGCCAGCGCGTTCACGGCCGACCTTAAACAGGCGCGTCAATGCATAAATGCGTTCGATCAGCCAGCGCAAGCCACCTTCACGTTGCATGAGAGCAGACAGACCGCCCAGGAACATGGAGAGCAAGGCCACCTCAAACATGCCAACAAAGCCATCATAAATTGAAGTGTTCAGCTTGAGCAGATTAAAACCGGGCGTAGCAAACAGGCCGAACAGGCTCGATAACAATACGCCCATACTCAGCACGGCTAAAACATGCAAACGGCTAAAGGCCAATAAAAAGACGGCGATATAAGGAAGAATCAGGATCCAGTTGAAATCCTGATATGCCACAGGGCTGGAACGACCGATACTCACAATATAAATCAGAATCGTGATTATGGAAGCCGGAACGGCAATCCAGACATTGACTCTGAACTTGTCACGCAGTTGTACACGCTGACTAGTCGTGGCGGCTATCGTTGTGTCGGAAATCATTGACAGGTTGTCACCGAACATGGCGCCACCCACAACTGCTCCAATTGCATAAACTACTGCAATATCCGTTGCTTGACTAAAACCAAAAGCAATTGGCGCACAGGCTGCAATAGTCCCCATAGAGGTCCCCATTGCCGTTGCCAGAAAGGCTGAAATCACAAATAGCATGGGGAGGACAAATTCGGGAGGGATGATCGACAAAGCCATCTGTACCGTTGCATCGACACTGCCAATGGTACTGCTCACATTGGCAAAGGCCCCGGCCAGCATAAACACCATGAACATCAGTACCAGATTGGGATGGCTGGCTCCTTTTAAAAATGCTTCAATTCCCTGATTCAGTTTGCCACGATACAGCCAGACTGCCAGCATGATGGCAGGCAGTGCGGCAACTGGCGCTTTGACCTGATAAAACGCAAACTCCGTTCCGATCAGGGAATGATAGATCCCGCTACCTAAAAAAATGGTTAAAAATACAATAAGCGGCAGCAGTGCAATGGCGTTAGCCTGCACGCTAGCTTCGGAATCAGTCTGCATAGGAGATAAAAAATTAAAAGAATGCGGCTAGTATAAAGCAGGTTTTGCAATTTCCGAAAACTTTAAGTGAATGCGCTAACATCTGTATTTTTATAATTTTTATATATTAAAAATAAGTTTATCTAAGTATTCAATATTTTAGGGCATAGTAAAATTAGGCATCTTTGATCATTGAGAAAAAAATCAAAATAATCGTAAATAGAGCCTTCCGGGTTGTTCTGAAATCTTCATACAGGAAAGGAAATACCAGAGGTCGATGCTGCACACTGTTCAATGGACAAAAAATAGCGTTACAATGCGATGTCTTGTATTTCTACATAGTCAATGCCTCAAGTTTAAAATACGTTAAGGAAAGCTCAGCCCTATGTCACGTTTAGCCACACGATTTGAACAACTTAAATCTCAACAGCGTAAAGCTTTGGTTTCTTATTTAATGGCTGGTGATCCGCATCCAGAGGTCACTGTACCTCTTCTTCATCAGATGGTGGATGCAGGGGTGGATGTGATTGAGTTGGGTCTTCCTTTTTCTGACCCGATGGCGGATGGTCCGACCATTGCCCTAGCTGCAGAACGCGCGCTGGCAGGTGGAACCAATACGCTGGATGCACTGCACATGGTGAAAGAGTTTCGCTTGAAAGATCGCGAAACACCTGTGGTGCTGATGGGCTATCTAAATCCGGTCGAAGTCATTGGCTATGAAAAATTTGTCGCTTATGCCTATGAATGCGGTGTAGATGGTGTGCTTCTGGTCGATCTTCCACCAGAAGAAGCAGCAGATCTGGGTCAGGTCTTGGAAAAATACGAGATGGACCAGATTTTCTTGCTGGCACCGACCTCAACTGATGAGCGCATTCAGCATGTAGTTAAACAGGCCGGTGGCTTTATTTACTACGTGTCGTTAAAAGGTGTGACCGGTGCTGCGACTTTAGATGTGTCTGAAGCAGCAACACGTATTCAGAAAATTAAGGCTGAGACAGATATTCCTGTAGGTGTGGGTTTTGGTATCAGTGATGCTGCATCTGCGAAAGCGATGGGTGTTGCTGCCGATGCAGTCATTGTGGGGAGCGCATTTGTTAAACATTTCGCATCTCTCCCGCCAGAACAGGCCGTTATTGCTACGGTGAATAAAGTCAAGGAGCTTCGAGCAGCGCTCGATGAGTTAGTATGAGTCAACAAGTGAAATCAGGCAAAATTCTGAGCCCATCGACCCCATGGACGGAGCGTATTGTTCCGGGTATTCATGTTCCTGATGAGCAAACCACCCTCAAAGCCACATTTACAGAACCTACTATTGAATGCCCTGAATGTCATGCTTTGGTGACACGTACGGCGATGTCATTTAATGCCTATGTTTGTCCGCAATGTGATGAACATCTGAAAATGAAAGCGCGTGACCGTCTCAGCTGGTTCTTCGATCAGGTGGAAGCGGAAATGGGACAGGAATTCACTGCGAAAGATCCACTTAAATTTGTCGACAGTAAAGCTTATCCGGAGCGGATGTCAGAAGCGCAAAAGAAAACTGGTGAGACTGAAGCCCTGATTGTGATGCAAGGGTTGCTGAAAAACGTGCCAATGATTGCATGTGCCTTTGAATTCGACTTTATGGGCGGTTCAATGGGTACGGTTGTGGGTGACCGTTTTGTGCAGGCAGCAGAGCGTGCGATTAAAGCGCGTCAACCTTTAATCTGCTTTGCAGCATCTGGTGGTGCGCGTATGCAGGAAGGCATGCTGTCTCTGATGCAAATGGCGCGTACTTCAGCGGCTATCCAGCGTTTAAAAGAAGCCGGCCTGCCTTATGTAGTGGTTCTCACCCATCCGGTTTATGGGGGGGTAACAGCTTCTCTGGCAATGCTGGGGGATGTACATATTGCCGAACCTAAAGCCATGATCGGCTTTGCAGGTAAACGGGTAATTGAACAAACCGTGCGTGAAAAACTGGATGAACCGTTCCAGCGTGCTGAATATTTGCTTGATCATGGTGTAATCGATCAGATTGTTCACCGTCATGCATTACGTGATACAGTTTATCGCATTGTGACTAAACTGATGAACTTGCCTTGAATACAGCACCATTAGCAACAGATTCTTTGGATACATGGCTCGATTATTGGAGCCATGTTCACGTTACAGGTATTGATTTAGGTCTGGAGCGTGTCATTCCGGTAGCTGAAAAGCTAGGCGTGACCGACCCGGCTGCCAAAGTGCTGACCGTGGCTGGAACTAATGGGAAGGGTTCAACCACCACTACGCTGGCTGCCATTTTAAATGCGCACGGCTTTAAAGTGGGGCTATATCAGTCTCCGCATGTATATCGTTTCAATGAACGAGTCAAATTATGCGGGATTGAAGTCGAAGATCAGTTACTGATCGATGCGTTTGTACAGGTCGATCAGGCGCGCCGTGAATGTGATTTAAGCCTGTCTTTCTTTGAAGCCACTACGCTGGCTGCTTTCGTTATTTTTAAAGATCAAGACTGTGATGTCTGGGTGCTGGAAGTCGGCCTGGGCGGGCGTCTGGATGTGGTCAATGTAGTCAATCCAGATGTTGCAGTCATTACCAATATTGGTCTGGATCATACCGACTGGTTAGGGGATACTATCGAGAAAATTGCCTTTGAAAAGGCTGGTATTATTCGTCCAAATATTCCGGTAATTTTTGGCGGGCAGCAACAGATTCCACAGGCGATTTTAGATCAGGCGGCTAAGTCTAACGCACCCTTGTATGCGATTAACCGTGACTATTTTTATGAAGCCTTTGAAGAGGGCAAAACCTGGGCATTTGCGTCTTCAGGCACGACCTTAAAATTACCGACAGGCTCTCTGGCCTTAGAGAATATCTCGACAGCAATTGCAGCCCTTCTGCTGAGTGGATTAAAGCTTCGTCAGGAAGCAATTGCCGAAGGCATACAATTGGCGAAGCTGCCTGGACGGTTTGAAATTCGTGAAATTCAAGGTAAAACCGTGATTTTTGATGCAGGGCATAATCCGCACGGCGTCGAGTTTTTATTAAAGCAATTGCGTAATTATTTAAAATATAACAATAAATACAAAGAAGTGATTTGTGTTTTTTCCATGTTGGCTGATAAAGATATAAATTCTGTCGTTAAGTTATTGAAAGAACATATCCGATTGTGGAAAATTGCACCATTAGCGGTTCCGCGTGCGGCAGAGGTCACAGCTTTGGCAGAAGCTTTGAGCGGGGAAGCAGTAGAGCAATTTCATAAGGTGCAATTCGCTTTTAAGTCAGCGCTGGATCAGGCAGATAATCATCAGCTGATCTTGGTATGTGGGTCATTTCATACCTTAGAAGCGGTATGGGAGTATTTGGAAGAATGTCAATGAATAATAAACAGCGCTGGATGGGCGGTGTTGTTTTACTCGGTGGTGGTGTTTTATTGGCAGCATTACTTCTGAAAGGTCAGAATGAAATTCAGCAGGAGCGTCAACAAGGTCCGGTGCAGACGATGGAAGCAGAAAATAAAGAGGCTGTGAATAATTCATTAGGCTCTTTAACTGTGGATGTAGAAACTGAAAAGCGTTTACTGGAGCAGCAGCGCCGTGACCGTGAAAAAGCGGTCGCTGAGCAAGAGGCGCGTGCAGCTGAGTTCCTGGCAATGCAGCAACAGGCCGAGGCCGATGCGGCCCGTAAGGCCGCAGAAGAGTATGCAGCACTCAATGCTCATCGCTTGGGCCAGCAAAGTTCGGATAATATTCCACCTGAATTAGTTGACGATGAACAGGCCAAGCAGAAACGTCTGGCTGAAGAAAAAGCTGCGGCACAAAAGAAGCTGGAGCAGCAAAAACTCGCCCAGCAAAAGAATAATGCAGCAGCTGAGGCAGCTAAAAAAGAAGCTGAACGTCAGGCTTTAGCAGAAAAGCGTAAAGCTGAAGAAGCTCAAAAGGCAGCTGAAGCTCGCAAAGCTGCCGAGAAGAAAGAAGCCGAACGTAAAGCGGCAGAAGAAAAGCGCAAAGCCGATGAGGCTAAGAAAAAGGCTGAAGAAGAGCGTCGGGTAGCTGAACGTAAAGAGGCGGAAGAAAAACGTAAGGCAGAAGAAGCCAAGAAAAAGGCAGAAGCCGAGCAGGCACGCAAGCTGTTAGAAGGAGAGGACAGCAAGCAATGGATGGTACAGGTGGCTTTGGCCGCCAACGAAGCCAATGCCGATGCTGTGGCAGCCAAGTTGCGTGCCAAAGGCTATAAAGTGACTAAAAGTCCAACCTCCAAAGGGATTCGTATTATGGTGGGTCCATCCAAGGACCGTGAAGCTGCGGATGCGGCCCGTAAGAAGATTGCATCTGATGCCAGCCTAAATATGAAGTCTGCTTGGGTGATTGACTGGGTACCTTTGGACAAGCGTCAATAATTGATTACCACCTTGAAGTTGTAGATGGATCCGAGAGTTACACCCGGATCCATTTTACAGGTTCAGGGCTAAATACTTTCTCAATATTGTGCCCAGTCATGTGAAAGCCATAACCGCCGTATTTTATTTCATGCCCAGCGTCCTCAATTGACCAGTGCTGTAAAATAATCCGGTACAGGGCAATACTGGCAGCGGTACGGTCAGAGCCGCAGTAGCAATAGAGGAGTACCTTTTCATTGTTCTTGCGAGCCTGCTGAATTTCCTTTATCACTTTTAATAAATCTTTCCAATCCGGTGCCTAGGTATGTATTGGCACATGATGCAGTTGAAAATCCTTCTGGGCGAGCAGTTTGCTGCTCTGAACACGGTATAAAAATAAAAAACCTCAGTCCATTGATCAATGCACGGAGGTTTATCCCAACGCAGGGAATAAAAGAGACCGAATCTATGGCATGTTCATATCGTTTCGATCAGGCTATTAAAATTTTCAGCGACTTATTAAAATGTTTCCTGAGGTTTTAAGCTTAGTGTATAGAGTTCTAATTTTATTTTTTGCCCCCAGTTCTACTCTAAGACATAGCTTCCCTCAAAGTAGAACTGGGCATGGCTTAGCCTTACTCAGGCTGAGGCGTTAGTCTTAAGTATGGAGTGACCGCTTTATAACCTTTAGGAAAACGCTGCTTGATTTCTTCCTCATCTTGTAATGAAGGAACAATCACCACATCATCTCCCTGTTGCCAGTTGGCTGGAGTGGCCACTTTGTGTTGATCCGTGAGTTGTAAGGAATCTACCACCCGTAAAACTTCATGAAAGTTACGTCCAGTAGATGCAGGGTAAGTAATGATCAAACGTACTTTTTTGTTGGGATCAATAATGACCAGGGAGCGAACAGTTAAAGTCTCACTGGCATTGGGATGAATAAAGTCATAAAGTTCAGAAACTTTACGGTCCTGATCGGCAATAATCGGAAAATTGACCGTAGTTGCCTGGGTTTCATTAATATCTTTAATCCAGCCCTGATGAGATTCAACATCATCGACAGAAAGGGCAATGGCTTTAACCCCACGTTTGTCAAACTCATCTTTGAGTTTTGCGGTATAGCCAAGTTCTGTTGTGCAGACCGGAGTATAATCCGCAGGGTGTGAAAATAAAATGCCCCAGCTATCACCTAAAAAATCATAAAAATTAATTAAGCCTGCACTGGATTGCTGTTCAAAATTGGGTGCAGTATCACCTAAACGTAAACTCATATGTTTGCCTCAATTGATCTTATAATAGAAGGATAAGAATCAATATGAACCATTTTATTTATCTTGGAAAATAGTGTTTTTAGAATTGCTTATACAAATTTTTCATAAGAAGACTGTCCTTCTATCCAGAATCAGCAAAAACAGTCAGCTAATTGACTATATTGCCCAGTCAAAATTTGCTACATTATTTTGCCTTAGGTTTCAGGGCTAGAACTAAGGATGAGATTTTTTCAACGGTTTTATGCTAAAACCCTTGTAGTTCAAATTTCTAGTACCATAATAACGACTAAGAACATATTCATTTGATAAGCAAGATTTAGAGAGTCTATTCATGTTGGCAAGTCTGATCGGAGGAATCTTCGGTACCAAAAATGAGCGTGAACTCAAACGCATGCGTAAAATCGTAGACAAGATTAATGCGCTCGAGCCGACGATATCTGCCCTTAGCGATGCAGACTTATCTGCAAAAACTGAAGAATTCAAACAACGATATAATAAAGGTGAAAGCCTAGATAAATTACTTCCTGAAGCATTTGCGGTCTGTCGTGAAGCGGCTAAACGTGTCATGAGCATGCGCCACTATGATGTACAGCTGATTGGTGGTATTACCTTGCACGAAGGTAAAATTGCCGAAATGCGTACGGGTGAAGGTAAAACGCTGATGGGCACACTCGCCTGTTATTTGAATGCGCTCAGTGGTCAGGGTGTACATGTCATTACGGTAAACGATTATCTGGCACAACGTGATGCCGAGCTGAACCGTCCATTATTTGAATTTCTGGGTTTAAGCATTGGAATTATTTATTCCATGCAAAATCCGGCCGAGAAAGCAGAAGCCTATCGTGCCGACATCACCTATGGAACCAACAACGAATTCGGTTTCGATTATTTACGTGACAACATGGTGTTCTCGCTGGCTGAGAAAAAACAGCGTGGCCTGCCTTATGCGATTATCGATGAGGTGGACTCGATCCTGATTGACGAAGCACGGACACCTTTAATCATTTCAGGTCAAAGTGAAGATTCTTCACAGTTGTATGCGGCTATCAACAGCATTCCACCAAAATTAAAAGCACAAAAAGAAGAAAAAGTGCCGGATGGCGGGCATTTCTGGGTAGATGAGAAACAGCGCTCTGTAGAAATTACCGAAGTCGGTTTTGAAACCATCGAAAGTGAACTGATTACAATGGGCTTGCTGGCAGAGGGCGAGAGTCTTTATTCCGCTGCTAACCTGAACCTGCTGCATCATGTAACCGCGGCAATCCGTGCGCATTATCTCTATCAGCGTAACGTCCATTATATTATCAATGATGGTGAAGTCATCATTGTGGATGAGAATACTGGTCGTACCATGCCGGGCCGTCGCTGGTCTGAAGGTCTGCATCAGGCCGTTGAGGCGAAAGAGGGTCTGGAAATCCAGCCTGAAAACCAGACTCTGGCAACCACGACTTTCCAGAACTATTTCCGTTTGTATAAAAAATTATCCGGGATGACCGGGACTGCAGATACGGAAGCTGCGGAAATGAAAGAAATTTACGGCCTGGATGTGGTGATTATCCCAACCCATCGACCAATGGTGCGTAAAGACCATAACGATTTGATCTATTTAAATCGTGAAGGTAAATATAACGCGATTATTCAAGAAATTCAGCGCGTGCATGAAGCAGGTGTAGCCCCGATCCTGATTGGTACTGCAACTATTGAAGCTTCTGAAATTCTTTCGGAGAAACTAAAAGCTGCAGGCATTCAGCATGAAGTCTTGAATGCCAAGCAGCATGAACGTGAAGCAGATATTATTGCGCAAGCTGGTGCACCGCGTGCGGTCACTATTGCGACCAATATGGCCGGTCGTGGTACCGATATTTTATTAGGGGGTAACTGGAAAGCATTACTCGCCAAAATTGAGAATCCGACCCCTGAAGACGAAACACGTCTAAAAGCTGAGTGGGAAGCCAACCATGAAGCGGTATTGGCTTCGGGTGGTCTGCATATTATTGGTTCTGAACGCCATGAATCACGCCGTATTGATAACCAGCTGCGTGGTCGTGCTGGCCGTCAGGGTGACCCGGGTGTATCCCGATTCTATTTATCACTTGAAGATGACCTGATGCGAATCTTTGCCGGTGATCGCGTGGTCGGTATGATGCGTGCGATGGGCTTGCAGGAAGATGAAGCCATCGAGCACAAAATGGTGTCACGTTCCATTGAAAATGCCCAGCGTAAAGTAGAAGCACGTAACTTTGACATCCGTAAAAACCTGTTGAAGTATGATGATGTTAATAATGAACAGCGGAAAATCATTTACACTCAGCGTGATGAAATTCTCGCAGAAAGCTCACTGCAAGATTATATTGAAGAGATGATTCGTGAAGTGATGCAGGGCATGATTGCCAACTATATTCCACCTGAGTCGATTCATGACCAGTGGGATATTGAAGGCTTGGAACTGGCATTGCGTGAAGAATTATCGATTGACCTGCCGATTGCCCAGTGGCTGGAGCAGGATCGTCGTCTGGATGAAGAGTCTCTGGTCGAGCGTATTAGTGACGAAGTCCTCAATCGTTACCGTTCACGTCGTGAGCAGATGGGACCTGAGTCAGCCGGTTCACTGGAACGCCATTTCATGCTGAACTCTCTGGACCGTCATTGGAAAGAACATCTGGCGGCGATGGATTATCTGCGTCAAGGGATCCATTTGCGTGGCTATGCCCAGAAAAACCCAGAGCAGGAATATAAGAAAGAAGCTTACAACCTATTTGTGAATATGTTGGGTGTAATTAAATCTGATGTGGTGACTGATCTGTCACGTATTCATGTGCCAACGCCAGAAGAACTGGCTGAAATGGAAGCCCAACAACAGGCTCAAGCAGAAGCAATGCGTCTGCAACTGTCTCATGAAGAGTTTGATGGCTTGCTGACAGAAGGTGAGGAGATGAGAGCTGAGCCGAATACTCCGATCAATTCGGTTGCGCCGGTATTTGAAGCACCAGCCAGCCGTAATTCACCGTGTCCATGTGGTTCAGGCCTGAAGTACAAACAGTGTCATGGCAAGCTCTAAACATCTTTGACGCTCAGAGCTTGCGGGCTCTGAAATTTTATGTATAAATATTTTTCAGAGTCGGAATACCATTTGCAGTCCTGATGGTTAAATGGTATTAAATGGCTCATTCAGCACCGAAAAGTGGAATAGACAATGAAAAAAGTATTACAAACACTCATGATGGCTGCTTTGGCAACTCCTGCTCTAAGTTTTGCAGAAACGGGAACAACAACCCTCACTAAGGTTCAGCAAGCGATTGGACCAACCAGTACGCAGGTTGAAGTGGGTGCAGATGGCCGAGTTACTGTAGCGAGTCCACGTACGGGTATCCGCTATACGTTTAACAACCAGAACCGCCCGATTGTAGTGCAAACTGAAGCCATTGCTGCTGCAAATGCGGCCAATGCTGATCGCATTGTGGCATCTAACCCAGCGCTTTCGGCAGCCAGCCAGCAGCAGGCCAAACAGGCTTTACTGAGTGAAGCAGCGCAACTTGCAAAAAACTAAGTCTGAATTTTTTCAGAAATTAAAAAACCAGTCCCTGAGACTGGTTTTTTATTGTGAAAACCTATGATAAATCACCATACATTGCAGGGCTTTGGCTCGATTTTTTATTCCAGATCAACTAAGCTGTCTTTTTATAAACTTCAACATTGGACAATGAGAAATGGCAGTTGGTGACGTATCTATGCCACAGATGCATGTGGTAAAAGGGGTGAAAATTGGTTCGGCAGAAGCCTATGTACGCTACCAGAACCGACGTGACCTGGTGGTATTTGAGCTAGCTGAAGGCTCCAATGTTGCAGGGGTATTTACCCAGAATGCATTTTGTGCAGCGCCGGTGCATGTTTCTAGGGCACATCTGGCAGCGGGAAATCCACGCTATTTAGTCATTAATACCGGAAACGCGAATGCGGGCACTGGCGCAACGGGTATGGCCAATGCAGAAGCCACCTGCGCCCAGCTGGCAAAGCTTGCTGGAGTGAACCCAGAACAGGTGTTACCGTTCTCGACCGGAGTGATTGGTGAACAGTTGCCTATAGAACGTTTGCTTAGTGGCTTGCAGCCAGCCCTGGATTCATTGCGTGATGATGCCTGGGGAGATGCAGCAACTGGAATCATGACCACAGATACCACGCCAAAAGGTGCTTCTGAACAGTTCGAGATGGATGGTATTCGCTATACCATGACGGGTATTTCCAAGGGTGCCGGGATGATTCGCCCGAATATGGCGACCATGTTGGGCTATGTGGCAACGGATGCGCCAATTAGCCGTGAACTGGTACAACAGTTACTTTCCATCACAGTTAATCAATCCTTTAACCGTATTACCATCGATGGCGATACCTCTACCAATGACTCCTGTATTTTTATTGCAACTGGTCAGGCGGGAGGCACGGAAATATCTTCTGTTGAAGATCCGCGTTATGCCGTGGTTCTAGAAGTGCTCATGCGTACCATGAAGCGTTTAGCGCACCTGATTGTGCGTGATGGTGAAGGGGCGACCAAGTTTATTACTGTAGCGGTAGAAGGTGGTGCCAATACTCAGGAATGCTGCGATGTTGCTTATAGTATTGCCCATTCTCCATTGGTGAAAACCGCTATTTTTGCTTCTGATCCAAACTGGGGGCGTATCCTGGCGGCGATTGGTTATGCCGGTGTGGCGCATTTAGACGTTGCAAAAATTCAGGTTTGGTTAGATGATGTACAAATCTGCAAAGATGGTGGTGCAGCAGCTGACTACACTGAAGAAGCGGGTGCGCGTGTCATGGCGCAGGCTGAAATGATGATTCGTGTGGATCTGGGACGTGGTAAGGCAAAAGACACAGTATATACCTGTGATCTGTCTTATGATTATGTCAAGATTAATGCAGATTATCGTTCATAGTGCAGATGATTGCTCAAGCCTCCTCGCGTGGGGGCTTTTTTATATCTCAAATGTTTTAATGACCGGTCAAAAATAGCAGACCGCCACATCTGGCCGGTGAATAGGGTAAATGGTTGCCTTTGGGGCAAGCAGTAAAGATAAAAGAGTAGATGTTGTTATGAATAATGCGACCAATTTAATAGCCAATGAAGCAAAGTCGATTGTGCAGGCGCATTTAGACCGTTTAGGTGAACCTAAGGAACATCAGCTGACTGAACAGCTAAAACAGGAAAAATTTGCACAGATCAAGGCAGAGCTTGAAAAGCAGGATGCTGTATTGGTCGCACATTATTATTGCGATCCTGAAGTTCAGGAACTGGCTGAACTGACTGGAGGCTGTGTCTCTGATTCGCTAGAAATGGCACGTTTTGGACGAGACCATCCGGCATCCACTCTGGTTGTGGCCGGAGTTAAATTCATGGGGGAAACCTCGAAAATTCTTTCTCCTGAAAAAACCGTGTTAATGCCGACACTTGAAGCGACCTGCTCACTGGATCTGGGCTGTCCAGTTGATGAGTTTAGCAAGTTTTGTGATGCATATCCTGATCATACAGTAGTGGTATATGCCAATACATCAGCTGCTGTGAAAGCGCGCGCTGATTGGGTGGTAACTTCTAGCTGTGCCGTTGAGATTGTCGAGCATTTAGATAGCTTGGGTGAGAAAATCATTTGGGCGCCAGATCAACACCTGGGACGCTATATCCAGAAAAAAACAGGTGCAGAAATGTTGCTTTGGGATGGTTCATGTATTGTGCATGAGGAGTTCCGTTCGCGTGGCATTGCTCAGATGAAAGCGATGTATCCTGATGCAGCGGTTCTGGTTCATCCTGAATCACCAGAATCGGTGGTAGATGTTGCCGATGCAGTTGGAAGCACTTCACAGCTGATTAAAGCAGCACAAACATTGCCACATCAACGTCTGATCGTAGCCACAGACCGCGGTATCTTCTATAAAATGCAGCAGGCTGTTCCAGAAAAAATCCTGATTGAGGCGCCGACTGCCGGAGAAGGCGCAACTTGCCGTTCCTGTGCCCACTGTCCATGGATGGCGATGAATGAACTGGATGGAATTTTACAGGTTCTGCAACAGCGTAATCAGGAAATTCAGGTAGATCCTGTGCTGGCGCAGCGTGCAAAGCTGCCTTTAGATCGTATGCTGAATTTTAGTGCCAGCTTAAAGCGCTAGGGTTTGTATAAAAAATGTCTGAAATGCTTGATAAATAAACGCTTGAAGTGTTTTTTTGATTTTTTTTAAATATAGGTGTTGACGTCTTTGGGCGTCACGCCTAGAATGCACACCGTACCGAACGATAGTTCGATACAAAAGCTGAGATGAATCGGAGCATAGCACAGCCTGGTAGTGCACCTGGTTTGGGACCAGGGGGTCGTAGGTTCGAATCCTACTGCTCCGACCAATTCTTCAAGGCAAATGATGTTTACATCAGTAACGCGCTTGTAGCTCAGTTGGATAGAGCATCCGCCTTCTAAGCGGATGGTCACAGGTTCGAATCCTGTCAGGCGCGCCATTTGGTCGCTTGATATCAAGAACCAAATGTAATGGTGGATGTAGCTCAGTTGGTAGAGCCCTGGATTGTGATTCCAGTTGTCGCGGGTTCGAATCCCGTCATTCACCCCAACTTTTAAAGTTGAAATCGGAGCATAGCACAGCCTGGTAGTGCACCTGGTTTGGGACCAGGGGGTCGTAGGTTCGAATCCTACTGCTCCGACCATCTATACAAAGATGGTTGAAATAAAAGATACCGCGTAAAGCGGTTTTTTTGTGTCTGAAATTTTATAAAAACCAAAAGCTCCAAGGGGAGCTTTCAACAAGACATACTTTTAAGGCACGATAATAATAACCTGAGTTCGATGAAATCCACTTAGCCTTTTAACATATTTTGGAAAGTTGGCTTATTGGGATTCAAACAATAAGCCACTACAGCAGCC